>NZ_JAUJFI010000250.1 GCF_030849505.1 Azospirillum isscasi
GGAGGAGGCGCTGCGGTCGCTGGATGAGGCGTTGCGCAGCGGCAGCCTGTCGGCGGCGGCGCGCTTCGCCGCGCTGCGCGGCCTGCTGGCGGGGCGGGGCCACGACGACGCGGTGGACAGCGTCGGGCGGGCCGTGGAGGATTTGGACTTCACCGCCGCCCGCGCGGCGCTGGAGCGGCTCGCCGCCGCATGGAACAGGGAACGGGACCGGGAGACGACGCCGTGAACGCTGGCCACATTCTGATCGTCGATGACGACACGGCCAACATCCGCGCGCTCGCCAGCGTGCTGGAGGACCGGCACGAGGTGCGCTTCGCCACTTCGGGGCGCCGCGCGCTGGAGCTGGCCGCCGCCGACCCGCCGGAGCTGGTGCTTCTCGACGTGATGATGCCGGGGCTGGACGGCTACGCGGTGTGCCGGCTGCTGAAGGCCGGCCCGGCGACCGCCGACGTTCCGGTGATCTTCATCACCTCCCTGTCCAGCCCGGAGGAGGAGGCGTTCGGGCTGGAGACCGGGGCCGTCGATTACGTGACCAAGCCCTTCAGCCCGGCCATCGTCCGCGCCCGCGTCGCCACCCACCTGTCGCTGTGCCGGGCCAACCGCCGCCTGAGGGATGAGAACGACCGTCTGGAATCGCTGGTGCGCGAGCGCACGCGCAAGCTGGCCCAGGCCCAGCGCGAAAAGATGGCGGCGCTGCGCCAGATGGTGGCCGGCGTGGCGCACGAGATCAACACGCCGATCGGCGTGGCGCTGGGCAGCGCCTCCCATCTCGGCGACCGGGTGGCCGCGATGACGGTGCGGCTGGCCGACAACCAGCTCCGCCGCGCCGAGCTGGAGCGCTTCCTGGCGAGCGCGGGGGAACTGGCCGCCCTGCTGTCCGGCACCATCGCCCGCGCCGGGGAGATCGTGCAGTGCTTCAAGGGGGTGGCGGCGGATCACGGCGGGTTGCGCCAGACCATCGCGCTGAAGCCCTTCCTGGAACAGGTGGCGGAAAGCCTGCGCCCGCAGTGGGAGCCGGCGGGGCACCGCATGGCGGTGGATTGCCCCGCCGACCTGCGCATGGTCAGCAACCCGGCGATCCTGTCGGCGATCCTGGAGCAGCTCGTCCGCAACGCGCTGGAGCACGCCTTTCCGGCGGGGCGGCACGGCGTGATGACGGTGGGGGCCGCCGCGGCGGGGCCGGAGGCCGTCCTGCTGACGGTCGCCGACGACGGCGCCGGCATCGCGGAGGGGGCCGCCGGGCGCATCCTGGAGCCCTTCTTCACCACCCGCCGCGGCACCGGCTCGGTCGGGCTCGGCCTCAACATCGTGGACAATCTGGTGTCGGACCGGCTGGGCGGGGCCTTCACCGTCGCCTCGCGCGCCGGGGGCGGCACCCTGGCGACCCTGCATCTGCCGGCCCGCACCCCGCCGGATCTTTGAGCGCTGCGCCGCGACTGACCGGCGCACGCAGATTGGGAGAATGAGAGTCATTCTCATTTTTATGGACGCCTCGCCGTGTTTGCAGGAGTATGTCCGCCGAGCGTGACGCGGGAGCCCGACCGGGGGCCCCGCCGCGGACCGTCCTGAACGCGCAGGTGATTCCATCTCATGACGACTCTCCCTTCCCGGATGAAAGCGGGGCTGGCCGGGGCGGACGGGCGGCGGCGCCTGGACGTGGCGTCCCGCTGCCTTGCCGGAATCGGCGGCGGCTACGCGCTGGCGGCGGTGGCGGCGATGTTCCTCGCCCTCGCCCTGCCGCTCGCCCTGGCGATGCCGCGGGCGGAGGCGGTCTACACCGCCACCATGCTGTCCTTCGCCATCCACGCCGGGGCCATCGTCTGGGCCTTCTCCGTCCGGGCGCGGCGGGTGTGGCCCGGCCTGCTGGTGCCGGCGCTGCTGCTGGGGGGCGGAACCTGGCTGCTGCACGGCCTGCAGCAGGGGGCGCCGTCATGAAGGACGGATTCCGCCAGTCCATGGCCTGGCTGCACACCTGGTCGGGGCTGCTGCTCGGCTGGCTGCTGTTCGCCGTCTTCCTGACCGGCACCGTCGCCTATTTCCGGCAGGAGGTGACCGCCTGGATGCAGCCGGAGCTTCACGGCTCGGTTGCCGATGCCGGAACCGCCGAGCGGGCGGTGGAGCGCATGGGCCGGATCGCCCCGGACGCGGCGCAGTGGACCATTGCGCTGCCCGGCGAGCGGACCCCGGCGGTGTCGGTCTCCTGGCGCCCGGCGGACGCCAAGCCGAACGACCGCGCCGCCCTGAAGCGCGCCACGCTCGACGCCGGGACGGGCGAGGTGCTGGAGCCGCGCGAGACGGCGGGCGGCAACTTCCTTTACCGCTTCCATTTCGAGCTGTACGGGATGCCGCGCGAAACCGCGCGCTGGATCATCGGGATCGCCACCATGGCGATGCTGGTCGCCATCGTCAGCGGGATCATCACCCACCGCCGCATCTTCAAGGACTTCTTCACCTTCCGTCCGGAGAAGTCGCCCCTGCGCTCCTGGATGGACGGGCACGTCGCGGCGGCGGTTCTGGCGCTGCCCTTCCACCTGATGATCACCTATTCCGGCCTGCTGCTGTTCATGACGATGCTGATGCCCTGGGCGGTCGATCTCGCCTATGACGGCAACCGGCAGACCTACTTCGCCGAGAGCGGTTTCCGCCGCGCCGCACCGGCGCCCCGGCCCGCGCCGCAGGCCGCCCCGCTGACCCCCGTGGCGCCGCTGCTGGCCGAGGCGGAGCGGCAGTGGGCCGACCGCGGCGGGGTGGGAACCATCACCGTCACCAACCCGGGCCGCGCCAACGCCACCATCGAGCTGAGGCCGGCGGCCGCCGACTCCATCGGGCGCGGCGGCGGCGGGACGGAGCGGCTGCTGTTCGACGGGGTGACGGGACGGACGCTGGAGGTTCCCCCCACGGACCCGCAGCCGGGAGCCATGGCGACCGGCAACTATCTGATGGGGCTGCATCTGGCGCGCTTCGCCGGGCCGGGCATGCGCTGGCTGTTCTTCGTCTCCGGAGTTGCCGGGACGGTCATGGTCGGCAGCGGCCTGATCCTGTGGGTGGTCAAGCGGCGGTCGCAACGCAGCCGGGCAGACAACCGGGCGGACGGCCCCGAGCCTTTCGGGCACCGGCTGGCCGACCGGCTGAACATCGGCGTGGTGGCCGGGCTGCCGCTGGCCGTCGCCGCCTTTTTCTGGGCCAACCGCCTGCTGCCGGCGGGGCTGGAGGAGCGCGCGGGCTGGGAGATCGGGGTGTTCTTCCTGGCTTGGGCCGCCGCCCTGCTGCATGCCCCCCTGCGCCCGTCGCGGCGCGGCTGGGCGGAGCAATTGTGGGCCGGGGCGGCGCTGTTCGCGCTGCTGCCCGTGCTGAACGCCGCCACCGCCGCCGGCCATCTGGGCAACAGCCTGCCGGCGGGGAACTGGCTGCTGGCAGGCTTCGACCTGACGGCGCTGGCGGCCGGTCTGCTCCTGGGTTTCGCCGCGCGCAAGGTGGGGCGGAACGCCTTTTCCCGCAAGGCGGCGTCCGCTCCCGTCCTGCCCGCCGGAGCCGTCGCGGAGGAGTTGACATGATCCTGTCCTCGCTGTGCATCGCCTATGCGGGCTTCCTGGCCCTGGCCCTGGCCATGGACCGCCATCACGAACAAATCCTCGCCCGCCGCCCCTCCGCGCGGGCCAGCCGGCTGCTGGGCTGGGTGGGGTGGGCGGTGCTCGCGCTGTCGCTGCCGCCCGCCATCGTGGCCTGGGGGTGGGCGATCGGGCTTCCGGCGTGGCTGGGGTTGCTGACCGTGGCCGCCGCGGCGCTGGCCTTGCTGCTGCCCTATGCGCCGCGGGCGGCGCTGCGGCTCGGCCCCGCGGCGGTGGTCTGCGCCCCGCTGCTCGCGTTCCTTGCGTGAGGCCGCGGTTTATCCGCAACGCGGCCCTGCGCCCGGCACCCATGCCCGGAAGCAGGGAATTGTTTCACCATTGTGAAATTATGGGTATCTTGCGGAACCATGGAACGCCTCTGGCCGTGCCGGCTCATCGCGGCGGCTAAAGGAGAAGGGCTAGGAGAAGGGCAATGACCGCAAGGACCTCTCCCATCGCATCGGCGGTGCCCGGGCGCATCCGCGTGCGGCATCCGCGGCTGCGCCGGACCGACCGTTTTCAGGAGGCGCTGAGCCGCCTGGAAACGCTGGACGCCTTCCGCGTGACCGAGAGCAACCCGGCGGTGGGCAGCGTTCTGCTGAGCTACGACCCCGACGCGGTGACGCCGGACGACGCCCGGGCCCAGGTGGCCGCGCTGCTGTCGCCGGTGCTGGACCCAGCGGAGACGCCGCCGCAGGAAACGCCGCCGCAGGACGCTCCCGCCGCGGGCGGCAAGCCCGCCGCTCCCGAACTGAAATGGCGGATCAACCGGGCGGCCAAGATCGGCATGATGGGCAGCATGGCGGCGACCCTGGCGGCGCTGGGGGTGGGCAAGCGCGCCCATGCCGGCTTCGGCACGCTGTTCGTCGCCTTCATGCTCGTCCACATGACCGTGCAGCGCAAACGCCTGTTCCAATGACCGATTCCAATGACCGACCACGACCCGAGCATGGCTGACGATTTCCTGAGCCGGTTGGCCGCCGCCCTGCGCATCGCGCATCACATTCCGGGCCGGGTCCGGCTGAAGCTCGACGGCGCCGCGGAGCGCAATCTGGCGGCGCTGGTGGACGACGCCAAGGCGCTGCACCGCGCGCTCAGCGGGGCGGAGGGCATCCGCTCCGTCGCGCTGAACCCGCTCGCCCGGTCCTGCACCATCGAATACGACCCCGCGGTGATCCCGCCCTCGGCGTGGCCGGATCTGCTCCGCGGGGAAGCCAGCGCGGCGGCGGCAACGCTGCTGCGCATCGCCACCGCCGGGTTTGCCGGCGGTGCGCCGGAAAGGAGATCATGATGCTGCCGCTTCTGACATTCGCATCCGGCGTGATCGCCGGGGCCATCGGCGTCCGTCTGGTGAAGAACGCCAAGGCCAAGGCCGACCTGAAGGCCATCGACGTGGCGGCCACCGTCCGCGAGGGCGCGGAAGGCGTCGGCGCCAAGGTGCAGGCCGGCGCCGGCAAGGCCCAGACCGCGGTGCGCGAAGCCGCGGTCAGCGGCCTGCTGGCCATCGAGCGGACCACCGCCGGCCTGCGCTCCCGCCTCGCCACCCCGGTGGCCGCCACGCCGGCGGATGGGGTGGCGGCTGAACCGGTGGCGGAAGCCCCCGCCGCGGAAGCCTCCCCCGCGGATGGGGCGCCCGCAGCGGCGGAGCCGGTGAAGGCCGCAGCGGCGCCGTCCGCCGGCACGCCGGGCGCCGCGTGAAGCGCGGCAAGCGCCGGGCCGCGGCGCAAACCCCCGG
>NZ_JAUJFI010000251.1 GCF_030849505.1 Azospirillum isscasi
CGCTGCGGCGGCCAGCCGGACGCCCCGGTCGCCGCCCAGCCCGCGGAAGAACACGCCCAGCCGGGGCCGGATCGACTCCAGCGTCACGGCGGCGTCCGGGTGGCGCGGCAGGCTCGACCGGCCACCGACCAGACGGTGCCAGTGGCGGCCGATGAACTCCTCGGGCTCGAACAGCGACAGCATGGCCTGTTTCCCTTATCCCAGGGCGATGTCGGCGACGCGCAGCAGCGCCTGCCGCACGTCGGCGTCGTCGGTCAGCGGTTCGATCAGCGCGGTGCGGATGGCCCGTTCGGGCTTGACGCCGGAACCGATCAGCGTGGCGCAATAGACCAGCAGGCGGGTGGAGACCCCTTCCTCCAGATCCTGGCCCTTCAGCGCGCGCAGCGCGCCGGCCAGCCGGACCAGCGGGACGACGCGCCCTTCCGGCAGGCCGCTTTCGCGGGCGACGATGGCGGCCTCGTCCTCCGGCGCCGGGAAATCGAATTCGATGGCCAGGAAGCGCTGGCGGGTGCTGGGCTTCAGGGCCTTCAGGACGTTCTGGTAGCCGGGGTTGTAGGACACCACCAGCATGAAGCCGTCCGGCGCCTCCAGCAGTTCGCCGGTGCGGTCGAGCGGCAGCAGGCGGCGGTCGTCGGTCAGCGGGTGCAGCACGACGGTCACGTCCTTGCGCGCCTCCACCACCTCGTCGAGGTAGCAGACGGCCCCCTCGCGCACGGCGCGGGTCAGCGGGCCGTCCGCCCACACCGTGTCGCCGCCCTTCAGCAGATAACGCCCGGTCAGATCGGCGGCGGTCAGGTCGTCGTGGCAGGAGACGGTGTAGAGGGGACGGCCCAGCCTTGCCGCCATGTGCGACACGAAGCGCGTCTTGCCGCAGCCCGTCGGGCCTTTCAGCAGCAGGGGCAGGCGGTGGCGGAAGGCGTGCTCGAACAGCTCGCACTCGTCGCCGACGGCCTTGTAGTAGGGGACGTCGAGGTCGTCCGCGACGGCCTTCAGGGCGCTGCGGGTCATGGAGGTCTCCTCGAAAAACGGCAGGCTGAAACGGTAGACGGAAAAGGAAGGCCCCCTCCCCCGGCGTGCGGAGGAGGGGACCGCCGCGTCACTCGGCGGGCTGGACGGCGGCGCCCATCCCGGCGGTCTTGCGGCCCGCGGGGACCGGCCCCAGCAGGGCATAGAGGTAGAGGACGGCGCCGATGAACACCGCGGCGCCGGCGGCCAGACGCACCCAGTAGAAGGGGGCGACCTCGGCCTGGACGGTCATGTAGTCCATGCCCATCACGCGCTGCAGGTGGACCTGCACGACCCCGGCGAAGGTCAGGGCGAAGGTCATCACCGCCATGCCGCCGGTCATCAGCCAGAAACTGGCCTTGTTGAGGGTCTGGTGGTAGGGCGCGACGCCGCGCAGATGCGGCATGGCGTAGCTGAAGATGGCGAGGTTGATCATCACATAGGCGCCGAAGAAGGCCAGATGCCCGTGCGCCGCCGTCACCTGCGTGCCGTGGGTGTAGTAGTTGACCCAGGACAGCGTGTGCAGGAAGCCCCAGACGCCCGCCCCGAAGAAGGCCGTCACCGCGCAGCCGACCGACCACAGAAGCGCCGCCTTGTTCGGGTGATCGCGCCCGCCCTTCAGCACCATCTTCACCGCGAAGACGACCATGAAGAAGAAGGGAGCGACCTCCAGCGTCGAGAACAGCGAGCCGATCCACTGCCAGTAGCCCGGCGTGCCGATCCAGTAGTAGTGGTGGCCGGTGCCCAGCAGGCCGGAGAACAGGGCGAGGCCGACGATGGCGTACAGCCACTTCTCGACGATCTCGCGGTCCACGCCGGTCATCTTGATCATGAGGAAGGCGAGGATGGAGGCCATCACCAGCTCCCACACGCCCTCGACCCAGAGATGGACGACGTACCACCAGTACATCTTGTCCAGCGCGAGGTTCGTCGGGTTGTAGAAGGAGAACAGGAAGAACAGCGCGATGCCCCACAGCCCCATCACCAGGATGTTGGTGATGACCGTGCGCCGGCCCTTCAGCACCGTCATGGAGATGTTGTAGAGGAACATCAGCGCCACGACGACGATGGCGACCTTGATCCAGGTCGGCTGTTCCAGGAACTCGCGCCCCTCGTGGATGCGGAAGACGTAGCCGACGACGGCGGCCAGCGCGCCGAACATGAACAGGCCGAACTGGATGTAGGCCAGCTTCGGGCTGTGCAGCTCGCGCTCAGCCTCTTCCGGGATCAGGTAGTAGGCCGCACCGAAGAAGCCCATCAGAAGCCACACGATCAGCGCGTTCGTGTGGATCATGCGCAGAATGTTGAAGGGAAGCAGTTCCGACAGGACGTTGGGCAGCACATAGACCGTGCCGGCCAGCAGGCCGACCAGAAGCTGCACGCCGAACAGGGCCAGCGCGCCATAGAAGTAAGGCAGCGCGACCTTTTGGGATTCGTATTTCATGGCCTTTCGTCCTTCGTCAGCCGGAAATCTTGGGCGGCCAGTTCTGGGTGTTGATGCGGCTGGTCCAGGCCAGGAAGTCGGCGAGGTCGTTGACCTCCTGCTCCGTCAAATGGAACTGCGGCATCTGGCGGCGGCCCTCGATGCCGCTGGGCTGCGCTGCCATCCAGCCGGCCAGGGCGGCGCGGGCGCCCTCCGGGTCCTTGTCGCCGCCGTAGCGGATCCAGACGTTGCCCAGTTCCGGCGCGAAATAGGCGCCCTCGCCCAGCAGCGTGTGGCAGTTGATGCAGGAGTTCTTCTCCCACACATGCTTGCCGCGGGCGACGCTGTCGGTCAGCCCCTTGCTGTCGGTGCCGGTGTTGACGACGTAGATGTGGCTTGCCGCCGTCAGCGAGACGAAGGCGGCGAAGAAGAAGAGCGATCCGCCGTAAAAGATGTTTCGGGCGGCCGCTTTGGTGAAGCGTTCCGTCATGCGTTCGTTTCTCCTGGGTCAGGCCTTCGTGAAACGGAGGGGCCTAAGCAGCGCTGGCCGTGTGCCATGCCGGAGAAAAGTTGACCGAATTGGTCTGGCAATCCTTGACGGCGGTCAAGCGGCGGGACGAAGACGGTGGGGCTTCGCGGAGACGTCCGATGTACCAATGGATGCAACCCCAACCTATTTCGTGGTAACTGATCCGGACGGACCAAACGGACCCGGTCCCGGCGTCCTTCGTCATTCCAGGTCCGCGCCGGGCACGCAGGAACAAGCTGGGGGACGGCTGATCGCCGATTGACCGCGATAGGACGAGATGACCCCGCCGCCGCCTTCCCGACGACCCTGACCCAGCGACGCCATGCAGCCCATCCTGCCCTCCGCACGTCCGGTTTCCCTCCCCGCCGGCGCGATCGCCAACCCCATCGCCGACGCGATCCGGTTCGAACGTTCCGGCCATCCCGGCACCGCGGAGGCGCTGCTGCGCAGCATCCTGTCCGCCAACGGGCTCCATGAGGAGGCGTGGCTCCGGCTGGGCGGCCTCGCGCTTGCGGACGGACGCAACCGCCTCGCCGCGCGCTGCTTCGCCCGCGTCATGGTTCTGGCGCCGGACCGGGCCCAGGCCATGCACAATCTGGCCGAAGCGCTGCGCCTGACCGGGCGGAAGGGGCAGGCGTCGGTCGCCTTCACCCGGGCGCTGCGGCTGCGTCCGGACTACCCCAAGGCGCTGGCCGCCTTCGGGATGATGATGAAGGACCAGGGTACGGGGAACGGGGCGCGGCACCTGGCCGCCCGTGCCCTGGTCGCCGACCCCGCCTTCGCCACGGGATGGCGCAATCTGGCGGCGCTGTTCCAACCCCTGAACCAGCCGGACACGGCGGCCCGGCTGTTGCGCCGGGCGGCGCTGTCCGACCCCGGCGATGCCGGCATCCAGGCCGCCCACGGCATCGCCCTGTGCGATATCAAGGAGCCGCGCCGCGCCGTCGCGGCGCTGCGCCGGGCCGTGGCGCTGGCCCCGGGCCGGACCGAAGCCCTGTGCCATCTGGCCTTCGGCCTGATGCATGACGGCGACACCGAAGGGGCGCTGCGCGCCACCCGGCGCTGCCGCGCCGTCGATCCCATGGCGTCGGAAGCGGACGCGCAGGACTCCCTGACCTGGATGATGATGGGCGATTTCGGGCGCGGCGGCGCCGCCATCCGGCGCGCCCTCGTCCTCAGCCCCGGAAGCCCCGGCATCCTGGTCAACGCCGCGCTCCTCCTGCATTCGCAGGGTGCCGGGGCGGCCAGCCTGCGGTGGAACAAGCGCGCCCTGCGGGTGGACCCGGACAGCACCGTGAGCCGCTTCAACCTGTCGCTGACGCTGTTGCAATTGGGTGACTTCCGCCATGGCTGGGCGTTGTACGAGGCGCGCTGGTCGATGTGGGGCAACGCCTTCCCGCGCCATGCCCCGGCCTGGGACGGCAGCCCGCTGAACGGGCGGAGCATCCTGCTGACCGCCGAGCAGGGGCACGGCGACACGCTGCATTTCGTCCGCTACGCCACCCTGCTGGCCGAGCGCGGTGGGCGCGTCGTCCTTCATGTCCAGCCGCTGCTGAAGCGCCTGCTCGCCAACACCCCCGGCGTCTCGGCGGTGTACGGGACGGACGAGGAGCCGCCGGCCTGCGACCTGTGCGCCCCGCTGCTCAGCCTTCCCCGGCTCGTCGGGACCCGGCTGGACAGCATTCCCGCCGCCATGCCCTACCTCCGCCCCGACGAGGCCGACCGCCCGGCGTGGCGGGAGCGGCTGGCGGGGGAGCGGCGGCTGAAGGTCGGCCTCGTCTGGGCGGGCGAGCCGCGCAAGGAGGACCTGAAGGCCAATTCCATCGACCGGCGGCGCAGCCTGACGCTGGCCGCCCTCGCCCCGCTCGCCGCGGCGACCGGCGCCGCCTTCTACAGCCTGCAGATCGGCGAGGCCGGCGCCCAGGCCAAGGCACCGCCGCCGGGGCTGGAGGTCACCGACTGGACCGGCCACATCCGCGATTTCGCCGACACGGCGGCCTTCATCCAGGAACTCGACCTCGTGATCACGGTGGACACGTCGGTCTGCCATCTGGCGGGCGGGCTGGGCAAGCCGGTCTGGGTGCTGTCGCGTTTCGATGCCTGCTGGCGCTGGCTCGGCCATCGCGAGGACAGCCCATGGTACCCGACCATGCGCCTGTTCTATCAGGACGAGCCGGGCGCCTGGGAGGCCCCCATCGTCCGGCTGGCCGCCGCCCTGGCCGCGCTGGCCCCCGGCGGCGGCAACACCCCCGGGCCGGCTGGCCGGCGGGGTCCGGAGGACCGG
>NZ_JAUJFI010000252.1 GCF_030849505.1 Azospirillum isscasi
GCACCGTCTCGACCAGCGCCAGTCCATGGCGGTAGGCCTGCTCCAGCGCGTCGTCGCGGTTGTCCGGCGACACCGGCGGCAGACCTGGCACGGGCACGGGCTCGGGCGCGACGCCCCCCTCCCCGCCGTCGCGGACGCGGGCCAGCGCGCGTCCGATCTGGGCTTCGTCCTCCGGGTCGGTCACCACGTCGGCGGCGTCCAGCCGCAAGGCGCGCACCACGTCGTCCGCCTCCGGGTTGCGGGCGAAGAGGATGCAGGAAAGACCGCGGTGGGTGCGGTGCAGCCGCTCCATCAGCGCCAGCCCGTCGAACCAGGGGGAACCGCCGTCCACGAAGGCCGCGCCGATGCTGCGGTCCGCGTCGAGAAGGCCGAGCGCGGAAATCACGTCGCGCGTGTCCTGCACCCGGTGGCCGAGCCGCAAGGCGCAGTCGCGGATGGCGGCGATGGCCGCGCCGTCGTTGCCGACGATGAGAATGGAGGGCGCCGCCGCCGTGTGCTTGGCGGTTTTATGATGGGCGGCTTTATGATGGGCGGTTCTGTGATGGGCCGCCGTCTGACCAGCCAGCGTGAGACGCTCCGCCGATTGCGGAACCAGGGACCGTTGCATGCCGCTCTCACCCGTATCAGATCGCGCGCCGGTTGACCGGCGGCGGTGTCAGGTCCGATGCGGCGGCCCGATGCGGCGGACCATTCCGCCATCCCCGGGCACCCGCGGCGAACCGTCAATCGTTCGTTGGGTGATGTATAGCATTACCCCATTCGAACGCGTATCAACGGCCGTTGATACTTTTCGAACGGAATGGCGTGCCGTTTGTTATTGCACGTTAAACATTATCGTTCATGACTCGTCGGGCTCCAGCGCATAGCCGACCCCGCGGACGGTGACGATGGGGGAGGCCACGCCGTCGTCCAGCCGCATCTTGCGGCGCAACCGGGTGATCAGCGTGTCCACCGTGTGCTCGCTGATGGAGCGCGGGTCGCGGTTGCTGATCACGTCCAGCAGATATTCGCGGCTGACCGGGGTGGGCCGCATCGCCGCCAGCGCCGCCAGGATGTTGAATTCCCCCGTCGTCAACGCGAGGTAGGAGCCGTCCGGGCGGAACAGCGCGCGGCGGACCAGATCCAGCCGCCAGCCCTTGAAGGTCAGAGGAGCATCCGGCGCCGCAGACGGCGCGCTCTCCGCTGCGGCGGGCGGCGGGGCGGCGTGCGGGCCGGCGGGCGCACCGGCCCGGCGCAGCAGGTTGCGGATGCGGATCAGCAATTCCAGCAGATCGACCGGCTTGGTCACGTAATCGCCGCCGTGCGACAGGCCGGCGATGCGGTCGTTCGGGCTGTCGCGCCCGGTCACGAAGATCAGCGGAACGGTTTCCCCCAGCCGCAGCCGCTCGGCCAGGGCCAGCCCGTCGCAATCCGGCAGGTTGATGTCCAGCAGAACCAGATCGGGCCGGTCCCGCGCGATGCGGGCGGTCAGTTCCGCTCCGTTCGCGGCGCGCAGCACGCGCAGCCCCTGATGCTCCAGATAGGTGGCGATCAGGTCCTGCGTTTCCGGGGAATCCTCGACCACCAGCACGGTCCGTCCGGCCAGTTCCGATCCGACGCTCATGATGCCCCGCCCGCTGCCGCAATCCCTGCCGCTGCCCCTGCCGCTGCCCCTGCCGCCGCCCCAGTTTCCGCCTCTGTCTCCGTCATCTCAGCCCCGCCTCTCCCTTTTCGATGGCGCGCAGGGCGGCCCGGAGCCGGTCCCGAAGCGCCGCCGCGTCCCCCTGCATGGAAGCGGGTCCCCCGCTCCCGTCTTCGACGGCCAGCGCCGACTTCTCCAGCGCCCGCGCCGCCATGCTCACCTCCGGAAAGCCGTAGGTGGCTCCACTGCCCTTCATGCGGTGCGCCGCGTCCGCGATGCGCCGGGGCGTCGTCTCCGCCGCCTCCAGAACCGCCAGAACCTCCCGGCAGGCCTGGGCGAAGCGCTCCATCAGCCGCGCGCGGTCGGCGCCGGTCAGCACCGCTGGGACCGGCGTCCGCCGCAGGGAATCCGGGGGGGCATCCGGCGGGGCGAACGGAAGGGAACCGGGCTGGGAAAAGCCGGACGGGAAGGAGCCGGACGGGGCGTGGCGGGCCAGCGCGTCCTGAAGCGCGTCGGGGTCCACCGGCTTCGCCACCACCTCGTCCACCCCGGCCTCCAGATAGGCCGCCCGGTCCTCCGCGGAGCTGTTTGCGGTCACCGCGATCACCGGAACCAGCGCCCGCTCCGCATCGGGCAGCGCGCGGATGCGCCGCGTCACCTCCACCCCGTCGATGCCCGGAAGCCGCATGTCCAGCAGCACCACGTCCACGCCCCGCCCGGCCAGCACGGCCAGGGCCTCCTCCCCGCTGTCCACATAGACGGCGCGGTGGCCGCCGGGCGCCAGATACTCGTGCAGGATGGCCTGGTTCTCCGGGGCGTCCTCCACGACCAGGATGTCCAGGCTTCCGGGCACCGGCATGGGGGCGGCCCGGCCCGGCGACGGGTCGGCCACCGGCAGCGGGCGCGTCGGCAGCGAGACGGTGAAGACGGAACCGCCGCCCGCCCGCCCGCTCAGCCCGACCTCGCCCCCCATCAGACCGACGAGGCCGTTGACGATGGCCAGCCCCAACCCGGCGCCGTCGCGGCGGCTGCCTTCCAGACGGTGGCCCTCCAGACGGTGGAAAGGCTCGAAGATGACCGCCTGCGCCGCCCGCGGCACGCCGGGGCCGCTGTCCGCCACAATCAGGCACAGCGTCACCGTTCCGCTTCCCAGGCCCGGCGGAGCCGGCTCCGCGGTCAGGGTCACATCCACCCCGCCGCGCTCGGTGAATTTGACGGCGTTGCTCAGGAGATTCAGCACGATCTGGCGCAGGCGCAACGGATCGATCCAAAAGCGCGCCGCCCCCATCCCGCTGACCGTCAGGGAAAGGGCAAGCCCCTTCTCCTCCGCGCCCGCGCGCATCAGCGCCACGGCGTCCTCCACCAGCGCGACCACGTCGGTGGGCTGGGGGTGCAGTTCCATCCGGCCCGCCTCCAGCCGCGACAGGTCGAGGATGGTGTCGAGCATGGAGACGAGATGCCGCCCCGCCCCGTCCGCGACGCGCAGCCGCTCGTCCAGCCGGTCGGTCGGCCCCTCGCGCCGGATCACCCGCACCATGCCCAGAACGGCGTTCAGCGGAGTCCTCACCTCGTGGCTGAGGTTGGCGAGGAAGCGTTCCAGGGTCGCTGACTTGTCCGACAGGGCGCGGGTGCGCTCGGCGATCTGGCGTTCCAGCCCTTCGTTCAGGGCGGCCAGTTCCTGCGACAGCCGGCGCTCGTTGAGGAAGGCCGTCTCCACCCGCCGCCCCAGCACCAGCGCGTGGCTGAACAGGAACATCAGCGCGCCGTAGGGAACGAGGTCGATGCTTTCGAAGAAATGCGCGTACATCAGCGCGTCGTGCACCACCGACCCCAGGAAGGCCAGCGCCCCCGCCCCCAGCAGAAGCGCGCCGGCATGGCGGCGCAGGGCGGCCACGGCGAGGCGCCACGCGAAGTAGATGGCCGACAGCACCAGCAGCAGGCTCGCCACGTCGCGCAGCCGGGTGAACTGAGCCGGTTCCGTCACCAGCACCAGGAACATGCCGGGCACCGCCACCGCCATCATGGCGCGCCCCACCCCCTGGTGCAGGCACCCGGGAAACAGCTCGCGCAGCAGGTGGTAGTAGATCGGGTAGAACATGTAGATCGGCAGATATTCCAGCCGATAGGCCCAGACCTCCGACACGCCGGGGAAGAAGACGCGCAGCAGTTCGCTGGTGCAGATCAGCCGCATGGCGCAGGCCGCCAGCAGCATCACCAGGAACAGCGGCGCCGCCGACAGGCGCCGGCGCAGGAAGGCGGCGATGAACAGCGCCATCAGGGACAGCGACATCAGCGCCCCGGCGTTGGTCATCAACTGACGCTGCCACAACCGCGCCAGCCCCCCGTTGGCGTCGAGAAAGATCGTGCGTCCGATGCCGCCTTCGAAATGGAAGTGGTTGGAAACCTCCACCGCCAGTTCCACCACCCGCTGCCCGCCGTGCAGCGTGACGAAGCGCGAGACGGCCCCCGGCTGCTCCTGCGCGGCGGTCAGCGCCGGGACGCCCGCGGCGGCGACCGGCCGCCCATCCACCCACACGCGCATGGCCGAGTTGACCGGCGGCATCTTCAGAGTCAGAGGCGGCATGCCGGGCGGCAGCAGGATTTTCAGGCGGAAGGTGGCGGCTCCCATCCCGCCCATGGCCTGCCCGTCCGGACGCTCCGCCCCGTTCCAGATCGCCGGCAGGGCGAAGGGCACCCAGGCCCTTCCGTCCGGCTCCGGCAGCGGGTTCAGGCTTTCCTCCCCGGCCAGACGGTCCCAGGACACCAGCCATTCGCCGTCCAGCGACACCGGCCCGTCCAGGTCGGCGTACCAGCCGCGCAGGTCGAGCACGCCGCGCTCCGCCTGCGGCAGGACCGTGGCCAGCGCCGGAGCGGCGAGAAGAAGAAGGAAAAGCAGAAACACGCCCAGGTTGCGAGCGCTGCGCAGGAAAACGGTGCTTACGGACGGCATGACGGCACGCGGCAGGAGCACCGGGACACAATTCCTTCGACAGGTGCGGGGCACGGGCCACGACCGGACCCGCAGGTCGAAAGGTTCCGGGCCAATCCCATCATAAGAAGTATCGCAAAAGTTTTGTCGTGGGAATACCGATGCACTCAGACATTTAGAATTGAAATTCCATGACGCCGGAACGGGCCGGACGCCGAAGTATAACCAGCCGCCTGCGAAGCAACGACTCGGAAATTCGCGAAAAGCGCCATGAATGGTAAATTCTATAGGAATTATGGTTTTTAACCATTGATCTCTGAACTATGACAGGTCTGCTGTCGGCGATGGCGGTTGCCGCCGCTTGACCGCACCGGTGACAGCCGTCGGCGATGCGATCTTTTCTGGTTTCGCCAAGGTCTCTTCCACAGGTTGCGGCCCCGCCCCCGCTGCTCAGGCAGGGCAATCGCATCCCGCCGCCTTACCCCTCTCCCCTCCGGGGCCACGGCATTCACGCATCCTTAAGCGACTGATCTGCAATATTTTTCCCGTCACCCCGGCGAAGGCGCATGGACGCCAACTCAGCCCCACCTAAAGCGAACGTCCGTTCGCTTTAGTGGTGCATCCGGCAAGATGAGGGAATTTTAGCGGCGCGAGCGGGTTGAAGGGGAAGTTCCCCTCCAAGGTGGCGTGC
>NZ_JAUJFI010000253.1 GCF_030849505.1 Azospirillum isscasi
CCGCCGCAGGGCTACGGAAGGAGGCGATGGGCGGTCCCCATGCCCTCAGTCGAACTGTTTCCGGAAACAGATCGGGGCTGTTCAAAACTACCCGGCTGGTCACGGTGCTTTCGCGTCACATTGAGATTTCCGGGGCCACGAAGAACGGAAAATACCACCCACAGCGGCATTGAATTCACTGTGGTCGATCATCTCGCGGTTCCGGGGGGCTCACTTGACAGGTCGCCGGTCGGGTGTATTCGAATGGGATCAAGGCAGGAGCAGCACACTATGCCCGATCCCCTCGATTGGCTCGCCGACCGCTACGCCTACCGGCCCGCCGCAATCATCAAGCTGATGGTACTGGCCGCCGATCATCCCACCACGTGGGACGCCGAACAGGAAACCCACTATCGTGGCCGGCTTCTGGACATTCTGGGACACATGTTGGAAATTGCCGACGACACCACCGTCATCGACAAGGCCCAGGCGTTCCGCGAGCGGTTCACGGCCGCCCACGCCATGGAGGTGCAGCGACTCGTCGTGTACCTGATTTTTCTGACGCTTCCAGACCAGGGCTGGCCCGAGCCGGTGACGTGGGATCACGCGACTGGCCGCCCGCAGGTGTACCACCTGGAGCCGATGCTGATCCACGCCGAGGCCATGGTCCTCGGCCTCCTTGCCCACCGGCTTAGCGAGCTTCGATGCGATCAGTGACCCTTGCCGGGCAAGGCTCCAGGCGGATGCCAGAACTCGTGGTTTCGACCGAAAGGCCGGGCGGCCCAAAATGCCGCATCCGCCCGTCTGATCGTCAGACCATTCGGGCGATCCTCTGGACGAATATGCGGGACCAGTGCAACGGCCTGCCCCTCCAGGTCAGAGGCATCTCCTGGGCCACGGAGTCGGCTTCGGCAGAGCCGACAGCGACCGTCCGGCCCCGCACGGCAATCGTCAACCGGCCAGCCCCCCGCGACCAAAATCCAGTACGGCCTTGATGCCGCCGACCGCCGAAACACGCCTCGCTATTCTCCGTGGCCGTACCGTTCACATTGGATTTCCAACTCCTGCTTCCCGGTCGAGACTCCAGAGGTGCCGGTTGAGAACCCTTTCCACCTAATGATGTGGTTTCCTTGTTAATATTCTCACCTGTCATCATGGGACCTTTATGGCCCAGGCATCAAGGAAACCTGAAGCTGCCTCCGTTAGAACCGGAGGCGAAGTGGATGGTGGGAGACCTCAAGGCCCAGGTGGCCGCATTGATTCGGGCAAGCCGCACGGGGCGTGGGATGACGCAGGAAGACCTTGCTGACCGGGCGAACCTCAGCGTGCAGTCCATCTCCGCACTGGAAAACGCCAAGTACCTGCCGGCCCTAGACACCCTCGTGGATCTGGTTGAGATCCTTGGCCTCGATGTCACCGACGTGGTCTCCCCGACGCACGTGCCGGGACACCGCCTCACCCAGGAGGCAAAAGCGAAGTCTCTCCTCCGACGGCTCGATGATGACCTCCTGTTGGTTGCTGTTCGGCAAATCGAGGCTCTCGTCGAGCATGCCGAACGGAGCGGTAAGTCGCGGAAGCGGTTGTAATTTTCCAAGGTGGTGAGGGCCGTCGCCCACTTCCGGTCTGACCTGACCGCTCTGGCATCACCGCTTCTCGGTTGAAGCCGTTTGCCATCGGTTTTGGTGATAAACCGGTGACGCCGCTCCTATCGGTTGATAGTTAAACCTTGCTTTAACATTATGTGCGATACCACAATGGAAAGTGGGTGCTGGGGACGAGGTGGTGTGTTCAAGCCTGTGGCGGACACGGGGGCATCTCAGCCGGCCCATTGACTCCATTAAATCGCGAGCAGGCCATGAAGATCCAAATGGTGCATCCCTCCACCAAAGACATCCGCAGCTTGACGACCGAGTTCGACTGGAGTGCTTTCCTGTCCGTGTTCGTCTTTGGGGTTCCACACTTCCTCCGAGGCCTCCATGTCCACGGCGGCATCATTATCGCTTTGAACTTGTTCTCGCTGACGCCCTTGATGATGCCCCTTGACGACAAGGGATTGACGGTCACCCTCCTCGCGTATCTGGGCCTTTTCGTCGGGGTCGCAGTCGCCTTCGGCGTGAAGGGTTCGGAGCAGTATGCCAAAGCCCTACTGGCCCGCGGCTACCTGTTCCAAAACCCGGAAGGCGAACTGGCCCAGGCGGCTCGTACCAAGTGGTCCATCGCGGCCTGATGCCCCACGTCCGACCATCAGGGAGACCGTCATGCGGTCGATGTCGATCTTGATGACCTCGGTGCTGGCCGGCGTGGTGGGCATCGCCGCCTCGGCCATGGGCCAAGACAAGTACCACCGCCCCGAGGTCCTGAACGCGATGCTGAGCGGGGACATCGGATCGGTGAAGCCGCGGAACGAGACCGAGAACACCGCGATGATGGGCTACACCATCGGCTTACTGGGAAAGCTGGACAAGCGGTGCTCCATTCTGAACGACGCCGAGAAGTTCACTCTCGGCGTCGCCGAAGTCCTTGGAGCAGCCGGTGGTATGCCGCTGATCCTGTCGGCGGCGAACGGCGAAAGCGACGCCAACAAACTCGCCAACGACTACGGGTGCCGGTCTCGCGAGGTCCAGAAGATCGTCAAGGCGATGCTGAGTGCCGACCTGATCAATTGATCTGGGCCGATCCAGATGCAGCCTCATCAATGGAAGGGCCTACCATGAGAATTTTAATCGTCCTCGCGTCCCTTCTGGTTGCGGGCACCGTCTACGCCCAGGGCTTACCCTGGGTAACCGGCAATGCAAAGGGTTGGTTCGTCGCGACCAAGTTCGACCCGAAGGGCAACAAGCTGATCATCACCTGCGATGCGGCTACACAGGAGCGGGCGGCCGTGCTGTACCTGCCAACGATCCCTGTCCGGGGCTCCGGCGTTCTGGATGTCACGCTCGGATTGAACGGCACGCTGGTTCCCGCCGGGTCCTGGCAGATCTTCCAAGGCGGAGTGGCCGCCAAGGAGTACACCGCAATCGTCGATCTGGTCGAGAAGATGAGTGACGCGTTCATGATCGATGTCCATCTGGCCGGCCAACCCGGAGCCAGTTTCGACAACATCGGCTTCGATGAGGTCAGCAAGGGGCTGGCCCAGGCGTGCGGGCGGTAGCCAAGAGCCCGGCGGTAATGCACCGGATCGCGGCGACCTCTGCGGTGTTGCTGGTCACGTTGACCATGGTTGCCGGCTGCCGGCAGGCAGGACCAGCAGGCGGGATTCACCAACCTTACGACGGGGCGACGCCATACCGCGACGCGGCCGTCCCATCCGCACGAGGCGGCGACCCGCCGGCCGAGGCTACCAGCCGCACGACTTGCCCGAACGACGACGTGGTCTACGGTGGCTGCCTGCGGAACCTGCACCAGCAGCCTCGCGAGTTCTGGGAGCAGTACCAGCGGGAAGCCCCGGCTCTCCGCGAGGGGGTCCTGACCTGTGCTCGGCTGCGGGACGAGTTCGGCGACTGGGTCCGGGAGAAGCGGAACGAACTCCGCCAGAAGGACCGGCAGTGGAACATGGTGGCGGGGTACCTGCCGCATGCGGTGGTCGAGGAATCCACCCATACGATCCAACAGATGGCCTCAGCCTTCTCGGTGACAGAGTACACCCAGATCATCAACGCCGGGTCTCGTCCCGAACTTTGCCGCGAGCGGGTTCTGTTCTGGAAGGTCCAGATCCTGAACGTGACCGAGAAGTTCCCGCCGCTTCAGCAGTAGGCTGGGGTTATCGGATTTCCTGAACGGTGCCGTCGGCCATCCAGCACCGCCACGCCCTCGTTTTCCCGGTCTGCGGGTCAAACAGCGGCTGGCACAACGGCTGCTGCATCTGCTTCCACCGGGACGGAAAGTCCCGATATGCCGGGATTGGATCGGGCCGCAGGTCAGGGGCCATGCCGCCCGCTGGTGGAACGTCGCGGCCAAACGGATCGGCAAGCGGGCGAACCTGCGGCGGCTGATACGTGTCGGCGGCAGCCGGCGTCATGACGGCCGCGGCGACAACCAGAGCTATTCGGACCGTAACTTCCCTCATCATGGTGCCCCTCCGCTCCCCACAGCCCGGTAGAAATTTCCGTAAGCAGGAACAACCTGCCCGGTGTTCGACCTTCAACAGACGCAACACGACCACCCCACGAGGTGATGACCGTCACAGTGTCAGGTTTCGATTTATGGCATCAAGTTTGCTTGGTGATATTAGAAATTTTAGACAGGCAAACACGAACTTCGCACCATGGTATCGCCCGACCTCCAGCTTCCCGCCACGATGCGAGCGAATCTGCTGACCATCCAGGCTGGACAGCAGCAGGTGTCGGCTGCCCAGCAGCGGCTGGCGACCGGGTTGAAGATCAATGCTGCCCTGGACAGCCCGCCGGTCTATTTCGCGGCCAAGGCACTGACGCAGCGGGCCGGCGACCTGTCGGCGATGAAGGATGCTGTTGGGCAGGCGATCAGTACCGTCCAGGCTGGCGACAAGGGGGCCAAGCACATCGGCGGTCTCCTGGTCCAAGCCCGAGGGCTCACAACGGCCGCCCTGACCAGCCTCGGCATGGACGCAGGGTCTATCCAGACGCGACGGAACCTTGCCGATCAGTTCGACAGCATCCTGGACCAGATCAACGGCATCGCCGGGGATTCCGGCTACGGCGGCAAGAACCTTCTGGTCGGTGACGGCTCCAAGCTGGACGCAACCCCGGAGTCTAAGCTCGCCGTCCAGGACCTCATTGGCATCCGTCAGGCCAGGGTGACCGACATCTCAGAGCCCGATGACTACCAGATCGCGATCACCGGCAGCGGACGGATCACGGGAGCGGCCGGCGACATTGCCAACGCGGAGCAGGCCCTCGGTCTCACTGCGGTGAAGATCACCGGCATCAAAAGCCCAACCAGCGGTGACTTCAATCCAATCTCGATCATGGTCTCGGGCGGGCCAGGGACCGACAAGGTCATCACGGCCACCAACCCACCGGACAGCTTCACCCAGCGGTTCACCGCAGCCCAGTGGCATGCTGCTGATGCCGCTGCCACCCCGTTGAAGTTCGACCACTCGTTCCCTGGGGGAGCACGGGTTCAGTTCGATGTGGACTTTGACTTGATCGACGCCAGGCTCCAGAACGTCGACACCCGGACCGCCCAGAGTAAGCGGTGTTTTCAGGCCACGGCGGTTTCGGCCTGCCGAGCATAGCTCCAGGGCAGCAGTTCATCGAGCTTGGTG
>NZ_JAUJFI010000254.1 GCF_030849505.1 Azospirillum isscasi
AGCCGCGACATGGTTCCACTGGTGGCCGCAATTCGCTTGATTTCCAAGCAATGGAAGCCTTCACGCGCCGCCCGTATTACACCGCCTTCGCGGGCGAACATGGCATCTGCAACGTGAGACAGATCCGCGTGGCGGCCCCGGTGTGCTCGGTCCCGCTGACGGCGTTGCGCCGCGTTCACGCGGATACCAGCCGCCGCCTGTCCGAGCGCTTGAGGTACGGAATCGCGCGGCATGCGCCCGGCATCTTCATCGACATGATCGCCGCCCATATTCAGCGGGACGGTGACGATGGCCGCGTCTACTTGCACTTTCACCTTGTTGGCCGGGGCGGCACGGCGGAGGAGTGGGCGGCGCTTGAGGCGTATTGGATTGGCGGCACCGGCCGCCCGGAAACCGGCTGGCTTTGGTGGACGGCCCAGGACGACGACCGTCTCGGCCGCCATCCGGCAGCACTCGTGCAATACGCCGCCGCTGGGTTGGCCGAGGAACTGGACGACGAGTGGACGCCTGAGGAACTCGTTGAACTCTGGCACCAAACGCGCGGCGTGTCGCTGATTCGCGCGGTCGGCGCGTACAGGAAGTGGCTGGGCAAGCTCGAGACCGACGGGCTGACCGTCCGGCGGCACCGCGAATACGGCGTCGCCGAGATCGTACCCCGCCGCCCGACGGTTCGCGTCGAGCGGCTTCGAGAACATTTGTTCGCGAATGTTGGTTTCTCGGTCCTGCGGCGCACCGTCCACGATTTTGGCGACGGCGTGTTGCGCGAAGCGTGGCATGTTCGCGGCCGTCCTGGCGTGACCGCTGCCGAGATCCGCGCCGTCTATCGTGACGCCGAAGACACGTCTACGGAGGGTACGGCCTATCCCGGAATGACTGCCCCGACCGCCCCGTCGCCGGTCCCCTCGCCACCCGATTCCGTTCCACCAGCCCCGTCGCCACCGCAAAATGATGACGACGCGGTGCCCTGGTAGACAACTGCGTCGCTCAGAGAACAACACTAAATCTTCCTTAGAACCCCCTTCAGCAGGCCGGGACGGGGAAGGTTATGCCGGATTGCCTTGTTCAAACTTAACGATGCCCCAGGTAAGACCATATTGGAGCCCGCACCCACTGCACCTCCAGTGAACACCAGGGCGGACCTGATGAGGCCATAGGGTCACCGTTTCGCTGCATCCTTCTGTTGGGCAGGATGCTTCCTCAATTTTTGGCTCCCAGAGTACCTTCCCACCGGGTTGGCGCGTTAGAACGTATTCTGCATCACATTCAAAGCATCTGGCCTCTACGGTGGTGGCTCCCGATGGGAGGCGCTTCCGTACCGGCTTCTTGCAATCGCTGTTCATGCATTCGTCGAGCACGGAAAAACTGCCAAAGGTGCTGTTCCAGATGGCAGATGAGAGAACCCGGTCGAGCAGGGCCACCGCATCTTCACATCGCCTTCTCAATTTTTGAGGGTCGGGGGCTTTGTTCCCCATGACCTGATCCAGCGATGGCATATGCAGGTAGCTACCAATCGCATCGTAGTGCCTCTTGAGGTCGGCCAAGGTGAGCACGACGTCTGTGCCGAGCGTCTGCATCCGCTCAGGCGGCGCAGGGGTATTGATGTCATCTTGCCTGCCCATCCGAATCGTCGAGGTCATCCCGATCTTCGGGTCAATGTCGTGGAGCACCTGCATCAGCTTCCGGGGTTGCCACGTCTTGTATTCTTCAGGGGGAATCTCGTCCTTGAAGGCCAAGGCTCGGTCGTAGGTCACGGCTTCCATGGCGAAGCGCAGTTCGAGGGCGGCATATTTCAGCCGTTCAGGGTCGCCGCTGCCAAGTTCCGACTTTGCACGCTCAAGTGAGTCGCGGGCCATCGACCGAAAACCAGGGTTCACCATGTCACCCATTCGTTGCTGCTTTTCCTCGAGCGCCAGGGTGACAATTTCGCTCAACTTTCTATGTATGGCAACCGCAGGAAGCGTTCAGGTTCAGCAATTGAGATGCAAGTTCGGCAGCATCGGCCGAGTACAACGGGGCTCTCATCGCGTCGCTCGCCAGACCGTTGTGCGGTCCACACCCAGCAGCGCCGCCACTTCGGCGCACGACCGCCCTTCGGCCCGCAGCGCGCGGGCGTGCTTTGCCTGCGCCGTTGTCAGGGCCTTTCTACGGCCGACGCTGACGCCGCGCTTCTTCGCCGCCTGCATGCCCGCCTTTACCCTCTCGCGGATCGTCTCGCGCTCGAACTCCGCCAGCGTGGACAGCAGCCCGTACACCAGTCGCCCCGTCGCCGTGCTGGTGTCCACCCCGTCCGTCAGCGACCGCAGGCCCACCCCGCGCCCCCGCAGTTCTTCGGCCAGCGTAGCGAGGTGGACGACTGACCTCCCCAGCCTGTCCAGCCGCCACACCGTGATCACGTCCCCGGCGACGGCGACGGACAGCAGCCGGTCCAGCCCCGGCCGGGCGGTTTGGGCGCCGCTGACGCCGTGGTCGGTGAACAGGTCAACGTCGGCGACCCCAGCGGCGCGCAAGGCGTCCAGTTGCAGAGTCATATCCTGATCGTCGGTCGAAACGCGCGCGTACCCCAGCAAGCGGCCCATCGTTCCCTCGTGATTTTGCAACAGCCTTCTGCAACGATGAACCCGTTGATCTGCCTAGGTCAAGGTTCTGTTGCAGAAGGAAATGATTCTGCAACACCCGCTTTGAAGGGGAAGTACCCTGCTGCCAAATACCGCATCGGAAATTCAGAGCCTCAATATGGAACGGCAGAGTAGGATTGTGGGCACCAGCCCGATTGCACCAAAAGGATCGCAGGAAGGTCTCAATGCCTAAAATGAGAAAGAGTGCAGCTTGGCGTGAATACCAGGAAACGGCGGCGGCACTTTTCCGACGTATGGGTTTCGAGGCGGTAGTTGAGGAAACGCTCGAGGGTGTGCGCGGTAGGCACGAGGTTGATGTAGTAGTCCGGACGAAGCTCGGCGGAGTGCCAACGACGTGGATCGTTGAGTGCAAGTATTGGAAATCACGGGTGCCGAAGGCACATGTTCTTACGCTTGTTCAGATTGCGCAGGATGTCGGCGCTGATCGGGCATTCCTACTCTCAGAAGAGGGCTTCCAAGCCGGAGCAATCGCGGTCGCCAGGAAAACCAATGTGTCTCTCACCAATGTTGAGGAACTCGAGGCTGCGGCGACCGAGCACATCTCTGAGCTCTCGATCAGGAAGGCCTTGACTGAGGTAAAGGCGCTCGAATACGACCTTCATACCCTGTTGTTCAGACAGGTCGTACGCGTCCCACTCCACCCACAAGTAGACGAGATAATCACACTTCTCGGCGCCTGCTTGGAGGTAACGATGGCGGCGATTGCTGCTCTGACCGGGCGGTTTCCTGTCCATCTTCCGATAATGCTTTCCGTGACTGAACCGCCTTGCGAAAATGAAATATCAAAAGTGGTCAGGGCGCTCCTAGAAAATGTCGATGGAATTAGAGAAAGATTTGCGACACTCAAAACGACGATGTCCGTGATTGCCTGCAAGGCCGCCGATACTGCCGAAGAATTAGTTCATTGCGTTTATGAATTGCTCGCATGCGGTGAAGCGCTCCTTGAGAAGACATCGGTAGCAGAGGGGCAAGAGGCCAAACTGCGGGCTGCACTCGTTGCGATGCGCGCAATTGGTGACCATGCAGAAGCTTTACGTGAGCATCCAATGGCTGAGCTTCGGCGAGCCGTTCGGGGGCTAATGAAAGAGATGTTTGACGGTGTATACCTTTGGATCGGAAATCCGCACCGCACAACAGTGTGCTGGATAGGCCTCAAGGCCAAAACTGAAGAAGCCATTTCGAACCTATTACGGGTCGCGGAAGAGTTGCGCGTCTCGGCTGCTTTATGAAGTTGAGAGACGCTCGTCTCAAAAGCCCTTCTGCCACATCATTGAAACGACTTCATGCAAGCCACCAGCCCGTCCCACAGGGGAAGGCCCCAGCGGGACGCCGTCACGCGCCCCGGCGATCCTCCATGCGCAGCACCTCGGCCTGCACCTCGGCCTCGGCTTGCTCGACGGCAACCGCGACGCGGCGGGCCACCTCCGGTGTCATTCGCTCCCACTCGCCGCGCTGTATCGGCGACATCAGGCCGTAGGCCAGCATGAGCGCGGTGAACAACTCGCGGTGCTCGACCTCGGCCGACCGCGCCTTGCGCTCGCGATACGCCTGCGCCCGAGCGGCGTCGCTCTGCGCTTTTCCGGTCGCGGGGCGACCCCGACCGCGCTTCTCTGTGTGCTTGGACTGCTCAGACACGACCGCCTCCGCTAATTATCGTGACATCACGTTAAATCAAGTGCGGCACCGGGTCAAGCTATTTTAGTGACGTCACGTTATTTCGTGCCCCTCGCGCCGCGAGCGGCACCCGTCGCGCGGGCATCGCCCAAGCGCCGGGCAGCGCCGCCGCCAGCCGGTCAGCCGCCCCCTCCGACCAGCCCCAGCAGACGAGCGCCACGTCGAAAGGCGCCGGACCACGCGGGCCGGACGGCCCACCGAACGCCAGCCGCCGCCCGAGGAACGCCACGTCGGCGACGCCGTTGCTGACCACGTTCTCTCGCCACCACCGAGACCCCGGCCGGGCAGGGGCCAACAGGACCAGACGCAAGCCGCGCCCAGCCTCGACGACGCAGCGCTCAGCGAACTCGGCGACCCGGCTGAACGGCGGGTTGACGAATGCCGTGTTCCCCGCCTTGCCCCATGTCGGCAGCGACAGCGAGTCCTCAGCGACGGTGACGTGCCGAGCCGCCTGGACGTGCGACACATCGGCGCCGGGGCTGCACGGGTCCAAATCCCAGCGTTCAACGACGCCTAACGCCGCCTGGATCGTCGCCAAGAGGTCGGGCGGGGTCCACCACTCGTCGCGGCCGGTGCCGTCCCGCGCGCTCGACAGGCCCGCGCCGCCGGGCGCGAGGTACGCCGCTCCGGCTTCGACCAGCCGCAGCGTGACGCCGACAGCCCCCGCCAGCCCGATCAGGGACTCCAGGCGCCCGCCGCCCGACTCCAGCAGTCGCACCGTTGGCGCCGTCAACCCAGCTTGCCCCGCTGCCTCTGGCACCGACCAGCCGCGCCGCGCCCGCGCTGCCGCCAGCCGGTCGGCCCCGACGAGC
>NZ_JAUJFI010000255.1 GCF_030849505.1 Azospirillum isscasi
GTCCACCGCCGCACCGGCGGCCCGCTGGTTGCGCGTGCCGCCGCGCACCGCGTAGCTGGTCGGCGTGACCACCAGCCGGATGGTGTTGGCGCCGTACAGCGCGTCGAAGCGGGTGCCGGCCTCCAGCCCCGCCGCCGGCTGCGTCAGCGTGGCGAAGCCACCCGACACGCCGCCGTCGGCCTGGACGATGGTGAAGCTCTGTCCCAGCGTGGCGGTGTAGGCGTTGGTGGCGTCGCCGCTGATTCCGCGCAGGACCGGGGCCAGCGTGCCGGCGGCGGTGAAGGACGCCCCCTGCACCAGGATCAGGTCGTGGCGGCCGGCGCCGGTGCCGGCGGCCGGGCCGTCGATCTCGGCGCGCAGCACGCTGGTGCCGGTCAGCGTGACGGCGGATTGGAAGGTCAGCACGCCGGGCGAGTTGCCGGGCGACACGGTGCCGGACAGCGTGGCCGGACCGAGAACCGAACCGCCGCCGCTGAAGGTCGAACCGGCGGTCGTGGTGACGGAGCCGGCGATCACGCCGTTGACCGCGACCGCGCCGCCCTGTCCGACCGTGACCGCGCCGGTGCTGCCGGTGTTCGCCACCGTGACGGTGCCGTCGCGGACGGTGACCGGGGCCATGACGGCGCCGGCCAGGGTCGCGCTGCCGCCGGACGCCACGGTGACGGCCCCGTTGACCGCGCCGTTGGCGGCGACGGTCAGGGTGCCGCCTTCGACCGTCAGGGTGCCGCCCACGCCTCCGCCCTCGACGACGGTCATCGCGCCACCGCGGGAAACGGTCACCGGGACCGCGACGACCCCTCCGACCGTGGCGCTGCCGCCGTTGCCCAGCGTCAGCGTGCCGCCGGCGACCACGCCGCTCCTGGCGACGGTGAGGTCCGCGCCGTTATCGACCGACAGGCCCCCGGCGTTGGCCAACTGGCCGGAGACGACCAGCGCGCCGGTCCCGGAAACCGCCAGCGCACCGCTGCCGCCGACCGCGCCGGCCAGCGTGACGGTGCTGCCATCCGGCGTGATGGTGCCGCCCTGGCCGGTCACGTTGACGGACTGGCCGACCGTCAGCGGCGAAGCCGGGCGCAGCGTGCCGCCGTCGAAGGTGACCGTGCTGCCCTGGACCGCGCCGTCGCTGTTGGTGAAGCTCGGGCGGCTGGTGTCGATCACGCCGGTCGCCGGAGGAGTGGGCGTCGGCGTTGAGGGCGGCGTGGGGGTCGGCGTGGGGTTCGGCGTCGAGGGCGGCGTGGGGGTTGGATCAGGGTTGGGATTGGGGGGCGGCGCGGGTGGCGGGTTCGGATCGGGATTCGGGTTCGGGTTCGGATCCGGATTGGGATTGGGGTTGGGGTCCGGGTTGGGGTTCGGATTCGGGTTGGGATTCGGATCGGGATCGGGCGGAGGCGTCACCACCTTGGTCAGGGTGAGCTGAATCCGGTTGTTCGCGGTGTCGAAGGTGGCCGTTGGGGTCAGCGTCGCGTCGCTGTTGGTGACGGCGGTGAAGGCGCCGGACACTCCGCCCGCGGCGGTCAGGATGGTGTAGGTCGTGCTGTCGCCGTAGCCGCCCCCGGCGGAGGTGATGCTCAGGGCGCCGCCCATCGTGGCGGTGCCGGTGACCGCCAGCTTGCTGGCGGCGGCGGCGGTCGTCTGGATCGCCAGCGTGCTGCCGCTGTCCTGCGTGAAGTTGCCGGTGACGGTCAGGGTGCCGGGCGTGCCGGACGCGCCGGGGGTCAGCGTGGTGCCGGACGGGCTGGTCACGTTGCCGACGACCGTTCCGGTGCCGGTGAGCGCCGTCCCGCTGGCGAGTTGGAGCGCGGTGGTGAGGGAGCCGTTGACCCGCAGCGTCCCGCTCTGCACGCTCGTGGTGGTGGCGGAATTCACGCCGGCCAGGGTCCACTCGGTGCCGTTGAGGGTCAGGGCGGTGGTGCCGGAGACCGGACCGGACAGGGAACCGCTTCCTTCCAGAAGCAGGTTCTGGGTCCCGCCGTTGTTCGACACGCCGCCGATGACGGTGCTGCCGTCCTTCAGGACGATGGAACTGGTGTTTCCGAACGCGGAGGTTCTGATCGCGCTGTAGCCGGAACCGGCGCTGATCGTTCCATGGTTGACGATGGTCGAGGGGCCGACGATGGAAACCGCGTCGGTGGAACCGGTGATCGTGCCGTAGTTGGTGACCGTGCTCGGCGTGGACGAGCCCTGAATTTTGATCGCGGGGAACTGTGTCTGGAAATGCTGCTGCGCCGGCAGAAGGTTCTTGATCAGCGCCGTCTGGTTCGCCGGGCCGCCGTTCGTGATGTCGGCGGCATGGGCGAGTTCGATGGCGGACCAGTTGCCGATCACCGTCCCGGTGTTCTGGATGACCGATTTCGACCCGTTCGACCCGTTGATCAGGATGCCGGCGTAGGCCTTGGTCACGCTGATCAGGCCGGAGTTGATGACGGTGCCGTAATTCTGCGCATAGACGCCATCGGCTTGATTGTAATTCGCTTCGAGCGAGATCTTGATCGTGCCCTGGTTGGTCAGGGTCCATCCGCCGTTCGCGTTGATCCAGATGCCGGTGGACAGATCGCTGCTGATGTTCCCGGTGCCGCTGTCGACCACGCCGCCGGTGCTGGTGATGAGGATGTTGCTTCCGCTTGGATAGAAGGATTCGTTCCGAATGGTCGAGAGCGTTTCCGCCGACGCAGCGCTTCCGGCCAGAGACACGCCGAGCGCAATCGGTGCGGCGACCATCGCCGGAAGGCGTCCGCCCGACATCAGGCTTTGGCGGATGGTGTCGAGGGAGGATGGCGACGGCGGCATGGGCGACTCATCTTGGGGGCGGGGCATGAGCGTTACGACCAATGGTTTTTTCCATCCAATCATAACGAGCACCCCTTATGGCCGCCAAGTCAAAATACAAATTTGAACAGAGGAGCCGCACTTGATATTTATCTAATTCTGGATTTACTTGCCTAATGCAACGGTAGTATTTTTCAAAACATCAAAAATGAGATCAGTGAAAACGCATTCTTCATGAAATTCGTTATAGGAAATGCCAAGCCCTCGGTGAAGACCGAAAGGCGCCGAATAACCGGTTTTTGGGTTTTCGGATTTGAAAATGCAGCATTTTGTCAAAAGCTGCGCTCGCGCGGGAACGCCAGTTCGCTCCCGGGGCATCGATGCTGCAAATTCCGACATCGCAGATCAACGGACGGAGCGCCGCCGGCCCGGCGGCCCGCCCGTCCTTGCAGGCTGCCGGGCTGGGGGCGCTTACACCAGCCGGGCGTTCAGGGTGATTTCCGTGCCGGCCAGAGCCTTGGACACCGGGCAATTCTTCTTGGCGCCGTCGGCCTGCTGCTGGAAGGCGTCGGCGTCGATGCCGGGAATCTCCGCCTCGCAGTCCAGCTCGATTCGGGTGATGGCGAACCCTTCGCCGACCTTGTCCAGATGGACGCGGGCGGTGGTGTGCACGCGCGTCGGGGTGTGGCCGGCCTTCGACAGGCCGGCGGACAGCGCCATGGAGAAGCAGCCGGCATGGGCGGCGGCGATCAGCTCCTCCGGGTTGGTGCCGGCGCCGTTCTCGAAACGCGACGGAAAGGAATAGGCGCCTTCGAACGCGCCGCTTCCCAGCCGCATGGTGCCCGAGCCCTGGGCCAGAGTTCCGCGCCATTCCGCATCCGATTGCCGCACAGCCATGATGCTCTCCCGCCCCTGTGTGTGGTTGGACCGCCGCACAAGTTAGGGCTGGCCGCGGGGAAGGCAATCGGCGCGCTTTCGCCACAGGTGTTAAGCAAGGGGAGTTGGATGCATCCGAAAAACACCCGGGGCATACGGAAAAGCACAGGAAGGTGCAGAACAATTAAGGTTTTGTGGCGTTGTCCCGGGGCAGGGAAAGCCAGAGGTTGAATACGGGGGTGGGGATGAGCATGCGCCAACCGGATTGGCAGATCGCGGCTGGAGCGGCACCGCGGGGAGAAACCGTCCCGGCGGTCACGGCGGCCGACATCCGGGCGCTTCTGGCCGACAGCGGCTGGCTGGCCACCGACGCCGCCACCCTGTCCGACGAGGACGATCTCTACGCCGCCGGCCTGACCTCCCACGGATCGGTGAACCTCATGCTGGCGCTGGAGGAACGCTACGGCGTCGAGTTCCCGGAACATCTGCTGCGCCGCCGCACCTTCGAGAGCATCGCCGCGATCCGCGCGGCGGTGGCGGGGCTGCTGGACGGGACGGGGGCCGGATGAGGGCGCCCGCATTGGGGCTGGCCGCCGAAGCCGCGGCCATCGCCGGACGCCACGCCGGCAGCGTGGACCGCGAGGCGCGCTTTCCCGCCGAAGCCTTCGCCGCCTTAAAGGAGGCGCGGCTTCTCGGGCTGACGGTGCCGCGCGCCCTTGGCGGCGGGGGCGGCGGTCTGGCCGACGCCGCGGCGGTGGCCCACGTGCTGGCCCAGCACTGCCCGTCCACCGGGCTGATCTACGCCATGCATCAGATCCAGGTGGCCTGCCTCGTGCGCCACGGGCAGGACGGCGAGTGGCATCGCGGCTTCCTGGCGCAGCTGGCGGAGGAGCAGCTTCTCCTCGCCTCCGCGACGACCGAGGCGGGGATCGGCGGCGACGTGCGCTCCAGCGCCTGCGCGGTGGAGGACGAGGCGGTGGGAACCTTCCGGCTGGAGAAGCAGGCGACGGTCATTTCCTATGGGGCGGAGGCCGACGCCATCCTGGTGACGGCCCGCCGGACCGCGGAATCGCCGCCCTCCGATCAGGTCATCGTGCCGGTGCTCCGTGGGCAGACGCGGCTGGAGGAAACCGGCGGCTGGGACACGCTGGGCATGCGGGGCACCCGCAGCATCGGCTACCGGCTGGTGGCGGAGGCCGGACGGGCGCAGATCCTGCCGTTGCCCTACGCCGACATCTCCGCCCGAACCATGCTGCCGGTGACCCACATTTTGTGGAGCAGCGTCTGGCTGGGCATCGCCACCGACGCGGTGGCGCGGGCCGGCGCCTTCATCCGGGCGGAGGCGCGCAAGCGCCCCGGCACCCCGCCGCCGGGGGCGCGGCGGGTGGCCGAGGC
>NZ_JAUJFI010000256.1 GCF_030849505.1 Azospirillum isscasi
CGGTGCCGCCGAACCCCGACGCGCCGCCCAGACCACCGCCCAGACCACCGCCCAAGCCGCTGCCCAGGCCGCTGCCCAGGCCACCGCCGCCGCTGACGACACCGCTCAACCCGGCGCCGCCGGAGCTGGCCGCATTGCCGCTCAGAACCGCGTTGGAGGAACTGGCCGACCCGCCGCTGGACGGGGCGCCGCCCATGGCGGAGATGGTGATGGAACGCCCGGCGTCGCTGCTGGTCGAATTGCCGATGTTGCTGATGGTGATCGAGCGTCCGGCGTCCGTGCTGCTGTTGCCGCCGCCCGCGGCGCTCCCGCTGCCGATCGACGAGCTGGTGATGACACGGCCCGCGTCGCTGCTGGTCTGCAGACCCGGCAGGGTCGGGGCGGTTCCCAGAGTCGGCCCGGTCGTCTGCGTGGTCCCGGTCCCGGCGGCGGTCGTCGCCGCCGTGGACGTGGACGCCGCGGTCGTCGTGTTGCCGGTGGAGGCGGCAGCCGTCACGACCGGCGGCGGCGGAGCCACCGTGTGGGTGGTCGTGCCGCTGCTGCCCGTGTTGCCCACGGCGTCGCTCGCCTTGGCCGAGATGGTGTGGCTGCCGATCCCCAGATCGGCGGCCAGGGCAAGCTGCCAGGCGCCGGTCGCGCTGGCCCGCGCCGTGCCCACCGATTGTCCGTTGACCGTCACGGTGACGAGGCTGTTCGCCTCGGCGGTGCCCTGCACCACCGGCGTGCTGCCGGCGGTGGTGTTCAGCGTCACGGTCGGGGCCGCCGGCGGCGTGGTGTCGATGATCAGGGTGGTGGCCGCCGACGCTTCGCTGACGTTGCCGGCCCGGTCGGTGGCCTGAACCTGGACGCTGTGCGTGCCATCGGCCAGGGCCGTCGCGAACTGGAAGGTCCAGGCGCCGCTGGCGTCCGCCACCGCCGTTCCGGCGACCTTGCCGTCCACCAGCACGCTGACCGTGCTGCCGGCTTCCGTCGTTCCGCCGAGGGTCGGCGTGGCGATGCCGGAGATGCGCTCGCCGGACGCCGTCCCGGCGACGGTGCTGCTGGTCACCGACGGTGCGGGCGTCACCGGCTTGGCGGTGTCGACCGTCACGGACAGGGCGTCGGACGGATCGCTGACGATGCCGAACCGGTTGGTCGCCGTGGTCGTGATGCTGTGCACCCCGTCGCTCAGCGCCGTCTGGAACTGGTGGACCCAGAAGCCGTTGGAGTCGGCCACCGCCGTTCCCACCGCCTTGCCGTCCACCAGCACGGTCACCGTGGCGTTCGCCTCGGCGGTGCCGGACAGCGTCGGCCTCGTGACGTTGGTCAACCGGTCGGTCGTCGACGCGCCGGAGTCGGAGCGGCCGCTCAGGGCCGTGTCCTCCGGCTTGGCCGGCACCGGCGTGTCGATCAGGACCCCGCTGGTGTCGCCCACGCCCTCCAGCGCGGTGACCAGCGGCCCCTGGGCCGCGTCCGTGACGGTCGAACCGTTCAGCGCCAGCCCGAGGACCGAGACGCCCTGCGGCGCGCTGTCTCCGACCGGAACGACATAGTCGAACCGCAGCAGCGTGCCCGTGCTTCCCGCCGCGTTGTAGGTGGCGGACCGGATGTTGCTGCCGACCGCCAGTTCCAGGACCGGGCTGCCGCCGCTGACGATGGCCGCTTCGCTGAGCTGGACATAGAAGCTGACCGTCTCGCCCGGCAGATAGGTCTGCGCCGGGGGAGCCGTGACGCTGACCACCGAAGGCGGCGTGCGGTCCACCGCCAGGCTGCGGGTCCCCTGGGTGGGGTTGCCCGCCGCATCGGTGAGGCTGGCGGTCACGGTGACCTTGCTGCCATCCGTCAGCGCCAGCAGGTCGGCGGAGGGGATGGACAGGCTCCAGGCGTTCCTGGTCACCGTCGTGCTGTAGGTCTTGCCGTTCAACGTCACCGTGACCGTCCGGCCGTCCTCGACCCCGCTGGTGACGCCCGACACCCTCTGGGCCACGGCGCTGTCCGCCGCATTGAACACGTTGTCGCCCGCCACCGTGGCGATGGCGATGGTCGGCGCCGTGCGGTCGACCGAGACGTTGCGCGTCGCCTGGACCGCGGCGTTGCCCGCCACGTCCGCCAGGTCGGCGGTAATGGCAAAGGCTCCACCATCCCGCAGCGCCAGCAGGTCGGCGGAGGGGACGGACAGGCTCCAGGCGTTGTTCGTGACCGTCGTGCTGTAGGTCTTGCCGTTCAGCGTCACCGTGACCGTCTGGCCGTCCTCGACGCCCGTCGTGGTGCCGGCCACCGTCTGGGCGACGGCGCTTTCCGCGGCGTTCAGCACGTTGTCGCCCCCCACCGCCGTGATGGCGACGGTGGGCGCGATGCGATCGAAGGTGACGGTCCGGACGGCGGAGTCGGGGCTTTCCATCCCGGCGATGACCTGGCGGACGGTGAAGTCGACCGCGCCGGTGAGGCCGGACACATCGACGTTGGTGAAGCTGTAGGCGCCCGAGGCGTCGGCGGTGACCGTCGCCAGCAGGGAACCGTTGGCGTACAGCCGCACCGCCGCGTTGGCATTGGCGTTGGCGCCGCTGCCGTTGAACGTGACGCTGGTCGCCTTGGTGATGTTGTCCGTGCTGCTGTTGCCGGTGTCCGACGCGGCCGCGAGGGTCACCGCGCTGATCGGGGAAATCGGGGAGATCGACAGGCTGGCCGAGTCCGTGGCGGCCGAGAAGGCGGTCGTTCCGCCGCCACCGGCGGTTGCCACCTTGGTCCCGGCGGTGCCGCCGGTCTGATCCCAGGCGCGGAAGGTGATCGCCGCGTTGAGGATGCCCGCATTGGCACCGGTCGGCTGGTAGTAGAGACGATCCGTCGTGCGCAGCAGCAGCGCGCTGCCGCTGTCGTTCACCGTGCCGACCGCGGTCCAGTTGGCGCCGCCGTCGGTGCTGTAGAACCAGGTGCCTCCTTCCGAAGTGTCCACGCCGACCAGCGCAATGCCAGTGACGGCTCCGCTGTCCACGTCGGAGACGTTGGCGCCGAAGGCCACCAGGGACGACACCGCCACCCCCATGGCCCCGCTGGGCACACCCGCCGTCTGGGCAATGGTCGGCAGGGTCAGGACGGTATCGCTCAACACCGGGGCGTCGTTCACCGCGGTGACGGCGATTCCCGCCGTCGCGCTGGCCGTGCTGAATTGGCCGCCGGCCCCCAGCCCGCCGTTTGCGGTGGTGTCGTTGCCCGCCGTCGTCCCCGCCGTGCCGGACGTCTGGTCCCACAGCTTGAAGGTGATGTCGTTGGCCGCCGACCCGTTGTAGTCGGCCTTCGGCACGAAGCGCACCCGATCGGTGTTGGCGAGCAGCAGCGCCGATGCAACCGAAACACCGGAGATATCGGTCCAGTTTCCGGACCCGGCCTTGTACTGCCAGATCCCGTTGCTGTTGTCGGTCGCGGTGATCGCGATGCCCAGCGTGTTGCCATCGGCGTCGCCGGCCGTACCGGCGGAGGCCAGGATGGACGCAACGGTGTCGCCGTCGTTCCCGGTGGCATCCTCGGCGATGCCGGTCAGGCTGCGCACGTCCGTACTCAACACCGGGGCGTCGTTGGTGCCGACGAGGGTGACGATCAGGGACTTGCTGTCGCTGAGCACACCGTCGGTGGCCGTAACGGTGAAACTCTCCAACATGCTGGACGAGAGTCCGTTGATCGCGCTGTTCGACGGGACATAGGCGTACTTACCGGTGGCGCTCTCCAGATAGAGCGTGCCGTAGGTCCCCGCCACCGAACGGTCGTAGGTGACGCCGTTCAGCGTGAAGCTGGCCAATGCTCCGCCCGTGATGCCATAGGTCCGGCTGTCGCCGTCGGCGTCGGTGGAACTGAGCGTTCCCGTCTGGGTCGGGAAGCTGTCCGTCGCGACCGTGTCGGTCAGGCTGATGCCCGATGGCGTGGCAAGCGACGGCGCGCTGTTGGCGATGGCCGTGTAGGCCGAGGTCGCCGTCGGGGTGCCGCCCTTTCCGTCGTTGGCCGTCACCACCACCCGCAGGTACTTGTGCGCGTCCGACGTGGTCAGGGTGTAGGTGGCGCTCGTCGCCCCGGTGATCGAGGCGGCGTTGGTGCCGTTGGTGTCGTCGGCCCGGTACCACTGGTAGGTGAAGCTCCGGTTGTCGCCGTCCGGGTCGCTCCAGCTGCCGTTGGTCGTGGACAGCGCGTTGCCCACCGTCGCCGTCCCCGACACGCTCGGCGCCACGCTGTTCACCGGCGCGCTGTTGGCGATGGCCGTGTAGGCCGAGGTCGCCGTCGGCGTGCCGCCCTTTCCGTCGTTGGCGGTCACCACGACGCGCAGGTACTTGTGCGCGTCCGACGTGGTCAGGGTGTAGGTGGCGCTCGTCGCCCCGGTGATCGAGGCGGCGTTGGTGCCGTTGGTGTCGTCGGCCCGGTACCACTGGTAGGTGTAGCTCCGGTTGTCGCCGTCCGGGTCGCTCCAGCTGCCGTTGGTCGTGGACAGCGCGTTGCCCACCGTCGCCGTCCCCGACACGCTCGGCGCCACGCTGTTCACCGGCGCGCTGTTGGCGATGGCCGTGTAGGCCGAGGTCGCCGTCGGCGTGCCGCCCTTTCCGTCGTTGGCCGTCACCACGACGCGCAGGTACTTGTGCGCGTCCGACGTGGTCAGGGTGTAGGTGGCGCTCGTCGCCCCGGTGATCGAGGCGGCGTTGGTGCCGTTGGTGTCGTCGGCCCGGTACCACTGGTAGGTGTAGCTCCGGTTGTCGCCGTCCGGGTCGCTCCAGCTGCCGTTGGTCGTGGACAGCGCGTTGCCCACCGTCGCCGTCCCCGACACGCTCGGCGCCACGCTGTTCACCGGCGCGCTGTTGGCGATCGCCGTGTAGGCCGAGGTCGCCGTCGGCGTGCCGCCCTTTCCGTCGTTGGCCGTCACCACGACGCGCAGGTACTTGTGCGCGTCCGACGTGGTCAGGGTGTAGGTGGCGCTCGTCGCCCCGGTGATCGAGGCGGCGTTGGTGCCGTTGGTGTCGTCGGCCCGGTACCACTGGTAGGTG
>NZ_JAUJFI010000257.1 GCF_030849505.1 Azospirillum isscasi
CCGCCGCGGACGATGCCGCGGTTCACCGGCTGCCAGCGCACGCGCTCCGCCGCGCCGACCGTGCGCAGAAGATGGCCGACCGGGCCGTCCGGATGGGCGCCGCTGACGTCGTGCACGCCCGCGTCGAAGGTGAAGCGCCCGAACGACCCGTCGTGCAGCCGCACCTGCCGCTCCCAGGAGGAGCAGTAGCCGCCCGGACGGTCGTGCGCCTCCAGGACGGTCACCCGGACCCCGGCCTCCGCCAGCAGGGCCGCGGCGGTCAGCCCGCCGATGCCCGCGCCGACGATGGCGACTTCGCCGTCCCGGTCCGGCGTCTTTCCGGTCACGGCGGGGGCGGGCCACCGGTAGGGCTCCCGCTCGGCCAACCGCTTGGCAAGGACCGGGGCGATCACCCGCTCGGGCAGACAGCGGCAGGCGGCGGCTTTCAGGGCGGTGACGAGGGAGGGCAGGGGCATGGCGGACCTGTGCGGTGACGGGATGCCCGCCAGACTGTCCGCCGCACGCGGCGGCGCCAGCGCCGATCCGCAAAAGGCCGGATTCCCTTCGCCAACCGCCGGCCCGTCGATTCACGAAGCGTGAAACGCAAGCGCCCCGCCGGGACAGGCCGCGCGGGCCAGACCTGCGGTTGCGGCATTGGGCGGGCCTCGGTTGCTCAGATAACGTGCAACCATGACCAAAGCCGCCGCCCTTCCCACCGCCGCCGCCGCCGAAGACGACGTCCGCCGCGCCATTGGCTGCTTCCTGCTGGCCATCTTCCTGTTCGCGGGGATGGACACGCTCATCAAATATCTGAGCGGCGGCTATCCCGTGGCGCAGCTCATGTTCGCGCGGTCGGTGGTGGCGCTGGTCCTGGTCGGTGGCGTTTCGGTGGCGCGCGGCGGCTGGGGCGGGATGCGCACGCGGCGCCCCTTCGCCCATGTCTTCCGTTCGCTGGCCGGGCTGCTGTCGATGGGCTGCTTCTTCTACGCCTTCAAGCATCTGCCGCTGGCCGAGGTCTATGTGCTGAGCTTCGCCGGGCCGCTGTTCATCACGGCGCTGTCCATGCCGCTGCTGGGGGAGCCGGTGGGATGGCGGCGCTGGGCGGCGGTGCTGGTGGGATTCGGCGGCGTGGTGGTGATGGCCCGCCCGGAGGCCGACGCGCCGATCCTGCCGGTGCTGGTGGGCGTGGCCGCCGCCTTCTTCTACGCGCTGGCGATGATCGCGGTGCGCGGCCTGGCACGGACGGAGAGCAACACGGCCATCGTCGTCTATCTGCTGTTGACCACCACGGTGGTGAGCGGCGTGGCGGCGGTGCCGGACTGGGTGCAGCCGGGCTGGTTCGATCTGGGGCTGATGCTTCTGGTCGGCACGCTGGGCGGGGCGGCGCAGGTGCTGATGACCCAGGCCTTCCGCCTTGGCCGCGCCGCGGTGGTGGCGCCCTTCGAATACACGGGGATGATCTGGGCGACCCTGTTGGGGTTCCTGGTCTTCGGCGACGTGCCGACGCCCGCCGTCCTGACCGGGGCCGGCATCATCATCGCCAGCGGCCTCTACATCCTGTACCGGGAAACGCTGCGCCGCGGCGGCTGACGGAGCGCCGTCTAGGCGGCGACCGGGATGGCCGGGCAACAGCGCGGGGGGCATGGGGGCGGGATCAAGGCCGTCAGGCGGCTGTGTTCCAGAACCCGGCGGATTCGCGCGGGATGATTCTCGAACCGGATGGAACCGCCGCCGCCCAGCACCGCGTTGCGGACCGCCAGCAGCAGGCCGATGCCGCAGGAATCGAGGAACTCCACGCGCGCCATGTCGATGCACAGCGTGAGGCCGAGCGCGCCGGCGACGCTGTGCAGCAGGGGCTTCATCGCCGGCAGGGCGGCATGGTCGATCCGGCCATGCAGGGCCGCGCACAGGCCGCAACCGCCCTGCGGCATGGCGAAGAGGCGCATCGTGACGGAGCCTTGCGACGAGGTGGGCCGCATCGTTCCGGAACCTTTTATCGTGGTTGGGCTCCCCCGGCCCGGGGGCGGGAGGCAGGGCGGCGGACGGAAGCATGGGAAAGGCGACGCCCTCATGTCGGTTGCGTTGCGGAATTGTGATTCCGCGCCGGGCCGCCGCTTGACAGCGGGGCGCCGGAGACACACTGTGCACACGAACGGCTGGGGTGCCTGCCGCAAGGCGGGCTGAGACCACACCCATCGAACCTGATCTGGGTCATGCCAGCGAAGGGAGCCGAGCGTTCGAGGCTGTGCCGCCCCATTCCTCTGGCCTCCTCGTCCTCGCACGGTTCCCCGCCGGGCAGGAGGAGACACATTCATGCGGCGCTTCCTTTCCATCCTCTCGGCAACGGTCTTTTCGGCGTCGCTCCTTTCGGGCGCGGCACAGGCCGGCGATGCGTCGGTTCCGGTGCTGGTGCCGCTGACCGGCTTCCTGTCGCTGGAAGGCACCAGCCAGCGCAACGGCGCGGTCCTGGCGCTGAAGGATGCGCCCGCGGGCGTGGCGGTGCGGTCGGAGGTGATCGACACCGGCACCTCGCCGGAAGCCGCCGTCACGGCGCTGGAGCGCGCGGCGGGCGGCAAGGTCACGGCCGTCGCGGCCAGCATGCTGGGCACGCAGATGCTGGCGATGCTGCCTCTGGCCCAGGAGTACGGCATCCCCCTGGTCACCGTGTCCGGCACGGCCAGCATCACCGAGCAGGGCAACCCCTGGGTTTTCCGCTTCTTCCCCGGCGACGCCGTGACGAAGGAGGCCCACGCCCGCTATGTGGCGGAGGAACTGGGAAAGAAGCGCCCGGCGGTGATCTATCAGACCACGGCCTACGGGCAGAGCGGCAAGGCTCATCTGGAGCAGGCGTTCAAGCGGCTGGGCGTGGAGCCGGTGTTCGAGGAGGGGGTGGACCCCGCCGCCAAGGACCTGCTGCCCGTTCTGACCAAGGCGCTGGCCGCCAAGCCCGACGTGCTGGTCCTGCATCTGCATTCCGGCCCGACCGCCCTGTTCATCCGGCAGGCGGCGGCGAACGGGGTCGAGGTGCCCATCGTCGCCGGCTCCGCCATGCACCAGCCGAGCACCGCGGCGCTTCTGGAGCCCGCCGAACTGAAGGGCGTCTGCGCCGAGACCGCGGCCTCTCCGGTGTCCGGCGGCAGCCCGGAGGTGGAAGCCTTCACCGCCGCCTACCGCAAGGCGTTCAACGCCGAGCCGGACGCCTTCGCGCTCGGCCAGTATGACGGCATCCGCATGGTGCTGGAGGCGGTGAAGGGCGGTGCGGGCAGCGCGGAGGAGGTGCGCAAGGCCCTGTCCGCCGGGACCCACCGGGGTCTCGCCATGACCTACCGGTCGGACGGCAAGGGCAACATGGCCCATTCCGCGGTGATCGTCTGCTACGACGGCGCCTCGCGCGTGCCGGCGATCGCCAAACGCTACGACAACGTGACCGGCGTGGTGAGGTGAGGGGGCCTTGACCACCCTGCAACTCCTCGTCAACGGGGTGGCCCTGGGCGCCGCCTACGCGCTGGTGGCGCTGGGCTTCGTGCTGGTGCTGAACGCCACCGCGGCGGTGAACTTCGCGCAGGGCGACCTCGTGATGGCCGGCGGGCTGCTGGCCGTGGCGCTGGCGCCCCACATCCCCGCGCATCTGCCGCTGCCCGGAATCGTCCTGCTGCCGGTGGTGATGGTCCTGATGGCGGGGCTGGGGCTGCTGCTGGCGGCGGCGGCCTATCTGCCGCTGCGGCGGCGCCCGCCGGTGGCGGTCTTCATCAGCACCATCGCGGCGGGGATCATCCTTCAGAACGGCGCCTCCGTCCTGTTCGGGCCGGAGCCGCGGGCGGCACCGCCGCTGCTGACCGGTGGAACGCTGGACCTGGGCGGGCTGGTGGTGGCGGAACAGTCGCTGGCCATCGTGGTGGTGGCGGCGCTGCTGATCGCCGGGCAGCAATGGCTGTTCGGGCGGACCCAGCTCGGACGGCGCCTGCGCGCCACGGCGCAGGACCCGGAAATGGCGCGGGCCTGCGGCATCCCCGTCACGACGATGATCCTGACCACCTTCGCGCTGGGCACGGCCTTCGCCGGTGCGGCGGGGCTGCTGCTCGCCAACCGCTATTTCGTCACGCCCACGGCGGGCGGCGACCTGATCCTGAAAGCCTACATCGCCGTGACCATCGGCGGCTGGGGCTCGGTTCCCGGAGCGGTCGCCGGGGCGCTGCTGATCGCGCTGTTCGAGGTGGGGGTGTCGTCGGTTCTGTCCTATCCGGTGGCGCTGGGGCTGCTCTACGCCACGCTGCTGGTCATCCTGGTGGCGCGCCCGCAGGGGCTGTTCGGGGAGGCGGCGCGGCGCCGTGCGTAGGGTCGTGCATAAGGTGCGGGCACGCGCCCCCAGCCTGACCCTCCCCCGCTGGGCGGGGGAGGGGATCGGGGTTGCGCTGCTGGTGGCGTACGCTTTGCTGTACGCCTCGCCGTACGGGTTGCGGGTGCTGACGGTGGCGGGGGTGTACGCGCTGGCCGCCATCGGATTCCAGATCGTGTTCGGGCTGGGCGGCGCCCTGTCGCTGGCCCATGGCGCCTTTTTCGGGCTGGGGGCCTACGCCACGGGCATCCTGGGCAGCCAGTGGGGGTGGGGCTTCGCGGCGACCTTCCCGGTGTCGCTGCTGGTGCCGTTTCTGCTCGCTCTGCTGGTCGGGTTGCCGGTGCTGCGGCTGGAGTCCCATTACTTCGCCCTGGCGACTCTGGGCATCGCGCAGGTCGCGCATCTGCTGGCGGTCAACAGCCCCGGCCTGACCGGCGGCGCCAACGGGTTGCCGGGCGTGCCGGGGATCGTCCTGTTCGGCTGGGCGGTGCCGCGCGGGCTGCCGCTGGCGGCGGCGGTCTGGGGATTCGTGGCGCTGGGCGGGCTGCTGGCCTGGAGGCTGGCGCGCGGGCGCTGGGGGCGGGCGCCATCGTCGGCGTGGACATCGACTACGAGGT
>NZ_JAUJFI010000258.1 GCF_030849505.1 Azospirillum isscasi
CGGGCCGGGCCGGCTGGGCGCGCTCCGCCGCCTTGCGGACCGCGGGCCGATCGTCGGAGTCCGCCGCGGCGTTGCGCCGCTCCAGGGCCGCGGCGTCCGCCTGGGCCTGATCGCGCTTCCGGGTGGCGGCCTCGCTGATGAGGCGGTCCATCATGGAGGCGAACATGTCGCTTCGCGGGGCCGTGCTCTGGCCGGAGGCGGTCTGGCCCCTGACCAGGCTTTCGAACGCGGAGGACGCGGTGTTCGTTTGGATGGCCATGGAACGGATTCCCCGAAGCAGAGATGCGCACCCTGTCGATAAGCAACTAACGGGCCAGTCCCGGGCCGCCGCCGGGGCGCCGGACCCGCCGCCATGCCCGGCAGTTCCGTCCGCCGGGCGGCAAAATCCGCCGGGTGCCCGGCGCTTCTTGCCGGACTCCGCAACGCCGAAGGGCCGCCCGGTCGGACGGCCCTTCCCGCGGATGCCGGCGGTTCCGGCGGATGGTCAGAGACGGGTGTTCAGCGTGGCGGAGGTGGACGGCCCATGGGTCGGCGTGACGTAGGTCGCGCGGGGTGGAACCGGGGCGGTGCCGTAGGCGACGGTGGTGACCTGCCGGGCGCGGTTGATGGCGCCGACCACCGTGTCCACCAGGATCTTCTGCGCCGCGCTGTTCCGGCGCAACGCCTCGGCGTTCGCGGCGGACGCCTCGTACAGCGCGCGGGTGGCCTCGCGCAGGCGGGCCTTGGTCTCGTCGGGCAGGGCGGCCATGCCCTCGCGGTCCACGCGCAGCAGGCGCGACACCTCCTCGTAGACCAGCATCATCGGCTGCTTCTCGCGCGCCAGCCGGGCCAGTTCGGCGCTGGTGCAGTGGCGCATCACCGCTTCCGTCTCGCGCGCCAGATGGGCGCTCAGCCGGTCCATCAGTTCGACCAGCGCGTCGGCGCGCTCCCCGGCGTTCTTGGGCAGATTGGCGGCGGGAGCCTTGGACGGCTGCGGGAAGCGGACGTCGACCTTATCCATGATTGCCCTCCTGTGCGCGCAGAAGCTCGCGGTAAACCTGATCGGCGATGCCGAACCCGCCGCTGCGGGACACCTGCTTGCCGTATTCGTTGGTCAGCATGGAGCGGAACATCTCCTCACCATGGCCGCCGCCGAAGGTCTCGTCCACCTCGACCCCGTCGAACATGTGGCCGAGCATCTGGGAGACGAAGACGCTCTCGAACTCGTTGGCGGACTGGCGGAGCTTGGCGCGGATCGCCGGGTCCACCTTGCTTTCCGCCGTGCGGGGATCGGCCAGATCGGTCCGCACCGCCGTGCGGAAGCTCGCCTGGGCTCCGGTCTGGGCTCCGGCCTGGGCGCGCTCGGCAGCCGCCGGGAGGCGCGGGGGCGGAAGGCCGGGAAGGGAAAGCGCCGTATCCATCAGATCACCTCGATCTCCGCTTGCAGGGCGCCGGCGGCCTTGATCGACTGAAGAATGGCGATCATGTCCCGCGGACCCACGCCAAGCGCATTCAAGGATTGTACCAACTCCTGAAGCGTCACCCCGGAGTTCATCACGGCGAGGCGGTTGTTGGACTGGTCGTCCACCTGGATGTCGGTGCGCGGCACCACCGCGGTCTGGCCCTGGCTGAAGGGGCCGGGCTGGCTGACCTGGGGCGTCTCGGTGACGCGGATCGTCAGGTTGCCCTGGGCGATGGCGACGGTGGAGATGCGGACGTTCTCGCCCATCACGATCACGCCGGACTTCTCGTCCACCACCACGCGGGCGACCTGATCGGGGGTGACGCGAAGCTGCTCGATCTCGGTGATCAGGCCGACGATGTCGCCGCGCCGCGCCTCCGGGACGCTCAGCAGGACCGAGGACGGGTCGGTGGCCTGCGCCCGATTGCCGCGGAGCTGGATGTTGATGGCGGTCGCCACCCGCTGGGCCGTGGTGAAGTCCGGGTTGCGCAGCGACAGGCGCAGCACCGGCAGCTCGGCCAGCGAGAACTGGATCTCGCGCTCCACGATGGCGCCGGAGGAGATGCGGCCCGAGGTGGGAACGCCGCGCGTCACGCTGGCCCCCTGGCCCTGGGCGGAGAAGCCGGACACCGCGATCGGCCCCTGGGCCACCGCATAGACCTCGCCGTCGGCGCCCAGCAGCGGGGTGACCAGCAGCGTGCCGCCCAGCAGGCTCTTCGAATCGCCCATCGCCGAGACGGTGGCGTCGATGCGCGTGCCCTGGGCGGAGTAGGGCGGCAGGGTCGCCGTCACCATCACCGCCGCCACGTTCTTGGTGCGCAGGTTGGTGCCGCGGGTGTTGACGCCCATCCGCTCCAGCATGCCGACCAGGCTCTGCTCGGTGAAGGGCGAGTTGTTGAGGCTGTCGCCCGTGCCGTTCAGGCCGACCACCAGGCCGTAGCCGATCAGCATGTTGTCGCGCACGCCCTCCACGTCCACCACGTCCTTGATCCGCGCCGACGAGGCCGAGGCCGGCGCCGACAGCAGGACCAGCGCCGCCGCCATGGCGGCCAGCAGGGCGACCGCGCGGAGCAGGACGGCGGCGCGGGGCATGGCGGCATGACGCAGGGCGGCGCGGGGCAGGGCGGTGGCGGTCATGGCGGGGACACTCCTCAACGGCTGTCCCTTCCTATACAAACGGCGTGCCAGAGCCGCGGGCGGCAGGCAACCGCCAGGATCGGCAAGCGGAACGGCGGGCGGCGGATGAAAAGGCCGGAAATTGGCACCGCGTCCGACCGCTTTATGTCACGCAAACGGGGCAATTTTTGCCCGATTGCGGCAAGCCTTGACCAGATGTTAAGGTGCTTCCATCTAGAGTATCGCGCTTTTCCGAAACCGGTTGCACGGAACATGAAAGTCGAAGGCCCCGGAAAACTTCGCGGCAGCAGCTCGGTCCGGCGCACGGGGAAGGCCGAAGGCTCGTCCGGTGCGTCGTTTTCCAAGCAGCTCGTCGGCGAGACCAACAACGCGCAGGGCGTCCATGCCGCAGCACCGCTGGCCGGCATCGCCAGCGTCCTGGCGTTGCAGGAAGTGGACGATGCCACCGCCCGTGCGTCGCGCGGGAAGATGCGCGCCGAAGAGATGCTCGACAAGCTGGAGGAGATCCAGCACGGGCTGCTGGCCGGCACGCTTCCGGCGCAGAAGCTGATGGACCTCGTGAAGGTGGTGCAGTCGCGCCGCGTCCATGTGGACGATCCGCGGCTGGCCGACATTCTTGACCAGATCGACCTGCGCGCCCAGGTCGAGCTGGCGAAGCTCACCCCCTGACCGCCTTTCCCGGTTCCGCCGCCCGCGGTCCCGGCACGGGGCGGTCGGGCGCCGCCGGTCCTTCCGGCCATAGGACCGGCTTTTCGGCATCGGCCGTACGGTCAAGGCCGGACGTTTCACAAAACTTTGCTTCTCCAAGGGCTTGTTCGCGCTTCGATAGGCAAAGCGCGGGGTTGCGGTTGCCGATGCGGCTACCTATACTCCGCGCCGCCCGGATCACCCTTTTGCGTTGGATGCTCTCGGATGTCGTCTCCGCTTCTGCCTAAGAACTACGCCCCGTCGGAAGACGAGGAGTTCATGAATCCCGTCATGCGGGAATATTTCCGCCAGAAGCTTCTGCGCTGGCGCGCGGAGCTGCTGGCCGAATCCAGCGAGACCCTGAGCAGCCTCCAGGAAGGCGGCATCCAGGAACCGGACATCGCCGACCGCGCGTCGGCGGAGACTGACCGGGCGCTGGAACTCCGCACCCGCGACCGCGAGCGCAAGCTGATCTCGAAGATCGACGCGGCGCTGGAGCGGTTGCAGGACGGTTCCTACGGTTATTGCGAGGAAACGGGGGAGCCCATCTCCGTCCGCCGCCTCGACGCCCGCCCCATCGCGACGCTGAGCCTGGAGGCCCAGGAGCGGCATGAGCGGATGGAGCGCACCCAGCGCGACGACTGACGCCGCGCCTTCCAAGGCGTGCATTGGAAAAGCCCCCGCCGGAACCGGCGGGGGCTTTTTTCGTCGGGGCCGGCCCGGCGGCAAACCCGGCAAACCCGGTCACGGCAAAAGGCGCCGGGCGGCAGAAACTGCCCTCCCGGCGCTCTTCCGGCGCTCTTGCCCGCGGTGTCTCGCCCGCCGTCAGAAGGGCATGATGATGTCGAAGAGCTGCTGGCCGTAGCGGGGCTGCTGCACGTCGGTGATCTGGCCGCGTCCGCCGTAGGAGATCCGGGCCTCGGCCACCTTCTCGTAGCTGATGGTGTTCTGCGCGGTGATGTCCTCGGGCCGGACCACGCCGGTGATGATCAGGTCGCGCACCTCGTAGTTCACGCGGACCTCCTGCCGGCCCTGGATCACCATGTTGCCGTTGGGCAGGGTCTGGGTGACCAGGGCGGCCACCTTCAGGGTGATCTGCTCCTTGCGGTTGACGGCGCCCTTGCCGGCGTTGGAGGTGGTGCTGGACAGGTCGATCAGGCTGTCGGCGCTCACCCCGTCGGGCAGCGCGCGTTGCAGCGCCTTGCCTTCGAAGCCGAGGAAGTTCGGCATGCCGGCGGTTTCGGAGTTGTTGCGCGTCCGGGTGGTCTGGTTGTTGATCTGGGCCTGGTCGTTGATCTGGATGTCCACGGTCAGCAGGTCGCCGACCTTGTTGGCGCGCTGGTCCTTGAAGAACGCCTTGGCGCCGGTCCGCCACAGGGAGTTCGGGTTGCGCTCGGTCGGCAGCGGGGTCGGCATCGGCAGGCTGACCGGCTGGTAGCCCGGCTGGGCCTGCGGGTCCTTGATCTTGGTGAGTTCGGGAGCGGAGCCGATGTCCCCCACCCGCGACATGGCGTTGCAGGCGGGAAGACCGGCGGCGACGGCGGCGAGCAGCGCGAAGCGGAAAGCCGTGCGGGTGGTGATCTTGAGGGCGGTGCTCTTGAGGGCGGGGCTCTTGAGGGCGGACATGGAGCTTTCTCCTTACTTCGCGC
>NZ_JAUJFI010000259.1:2158-4907 GCF_030849505.1 Azospirillum isscasi
AGGATCAAGCGTCTGAAGGGCATCTGGTGGATGCCTTGGCACTGAGAGGCGATGAAGGACGCAGCACGTTGCGATAAGCCATGGGGAGCCGCGAGCAGGCTTTGATCCGTGGATTTCCGAATGGGGCAACCCACCGCGCAAGCGGTATCCCGCACTGAATTCATAGGTGCGGGAGGCGAACCCGGCGAACTGAAACATCTAAGTAGCCGGAGGAAAGGACATCAACCGAGACTCCGCTAGTAGTGGCGAGCGAACGCGGACCAGGCCAGTGGCTGAACCGACACAACCGGAAGCGTCTGGAAAGGCGCACCAGAGCGGGTGATAGTCCCGTACGGGTAAACCAGGTTCAGTCCTCGAGTAGGGCGGGGCACGTGAAACCCTGTCCGAACATGGGGGGACCACCCTCCAAGCCTAAGTACTCCTCAGTGACCGATAGTGCACCAGTACCGTGAGGGAAAGGTGAAAAGCACCCCGACGAGGGGAGTGAAACAGTTCCTGAAACCGGATGCCTACAAGCAGTCGGAGCGGCCCTGCGCCGTGACGGCGTACCTTTTGTATAATGGGTCAGCGACTTACAGTAAGCAGCGAGCTTAAGGCGGTAGCCGGAGGCGCAGCGAAAGCGAGTCTGAACAGGGCGCGTGAGTTGCTTGCTGTAGACCCGAAACCCGGTGATCTAGCCATGGACAGGTTGAAGGTGCGGTAACACGCACTGGAGGACCGAACCCACGCCTGTTGAAAAAGTCGGGGATGATCTGTGGCTAGGGGTGAAAGGCCAATCAAACCGGGAAATAGCTGGTTCTCCGCGAAAGCTATTTAGGTAGCGCGTCGGGCGATTGCCCACGGGGGTAGAGCACTGGATGGGCTAGGGGGCCTCGCGGCTTACCAAACCTAACCAAACTCCGAATACCGTGGAGCACAGCCCGGCAGACAGACGGTGGGTGCTAAGGTCCATCGTCGAGAGGGAAACAGCCCAGACCGCCAGCTAAGGCCCCCAAATCACGGCTAAGTGGGAAAGGATGTGGGAAGGCCATGACAACCAGGAGGTTGGCTTAGAAGCAGCCATCCTTTAAAGAAAGCGTAATAGCTCACTGGTCTAGTTAAGCCGGCCTGCGCCGAAAATGTATCGGGGCTCAAGCCGTGTGCCGAAGCTGCGGATGTGTCTATGACACGTGGTAGCGGAGCGTTCCGTAAGCCTGCGAAGGGCGTCCGTGAGGCCGCCTGGAGGTATCGGAAGTGAGAATGCTGACATGAGTAGCGACAAACAGTGTGAGAAACACTGTCGCCGAAAGTCCAAGGGTTCCTGCGCAAGGTTAATCCACGCAGGGTGAGCCGGCCCCTAAGGCGAGGCCGAAAGGCGTAGTCGATGGGAACCACGTTAATATTCGTGGGCCAGCGGGTGTGTGACGAATGGGAAAGCGTGTCGGGCCTGATCGGATTGGCCCGGCTGGGGACCCGTTCCAGGAAACAGCCCCCGCATCAGACCGTACCCCAAACCGACACAGGTGGACTGGTAGAGCATACCCAGGCGCTTGAGAGAATGGTGTTGAAGGAACTCGGCAAATTGCCCTCGTAACTTCGGAAGAAGAGGGCCCCGTCCGTGCGCAAGCAGGGGCGGGGGGCACAGACCAGGGGGTGGCGACTGTTTACTAAAAACACAGGGCTCTGCGAAGCCGTCCAAGGCGACGTATAGGGTCTGACGCCTGCCCGGTGCCGGAAGGTTAAGAGGAGGGGTTCACGCTCCGAATTGAAGCCCCGGTAAACGGCGGCCGTAACTATAACGGTCCTAAGGTAGCGAAATTCCTTGTCGGGTAAGTTCCGACCTGCACGAATGGCGTAACGACTTCCCCGCTGTCTCCAACACCAACTCAGCGAAATTGAACTCTCCGTGAAGATGCGGAGTACCCGCGGTCAGACGGAAAGACCCCGTGCACCTTTACTACAGCTTTGCAGTGGTGCTAGGGATCTCATGTGTAGGATAGGTGGGAGGCTAGGAAGCCGGGGCGCCAGCTCCGGTGGAGCCATCCTTGAAATACCACCCTTGAGGTCTCTGGCATCTAACCGCGCTCCGTTCATCCGGAGCCGGGACCCTGCATGGCGGGTAGTTTGACTGGGGCGGTCGCCTCCCAAAGCGTAACGGAGGCGCGCGATGGTGGGCTCAGAGCGGTCGGAAATCGCTCGTCGAGTGCAATGGCATAAGCCCGCCTGACTGCAAGACCGACAAGTCGAGCAGAGACGAAAGTCGGCCATAGTGATCCGGTGGTTCCACGTGGACGGGCCATCGCTCAACGGATAAAAGGTACGCCGGGGATAACAGGCTGATGACTCCCAAGAGTCCATATCGACGGAGTCGTTTGGCACCTCGATGTCGGCTCATCACATCCTGGGGCTGGAGCAGGTCCCAAGGGTTCGGCTGTTCGCCGATTAAAGTGGTACGTGAGCTGGGTTTAGAACGTCGTGAGACAGTTCGGTCCCTATCTGCCGTGGGTGTCGGAGTTTTGCGAGGATCTGTCCCTAGTACGAGAGGACCGGGATGGACAGACCTCTGGTGCACCGGTTGTCACGCCAGTGGCATGGCCGGGTAGCTAAGTCTGGACGGGATAACCGCTGAAAGCATCTAAGCGGGAAACCCACCTCAAAACCAGAACTCCCTTGAGAGCCGTGACAGACCATCACGTCGATAGGAGGCATGTGGACCGGCGGCAACGCCTGAAGCTGAGCCTTACTAATCGCTCGATCGGCTTGATCCTTC
>NZ_JAUJFI010000026.1 GCF_030849505.1 Azospirillum isscasi
GCGTGGCGGTCATCGTGAAGCGCCGCCCGGCGGGGGGGGCGGAGGAGGTGGCGGCGGCGGTGGAGGTGGGGGTGGCGGCGGCGGGGGCGCCGCTTCCGCCTTCGCGGGTTCGCCGTCCTCCGAGATGATGCGGCGGATGGAGGCGAGGATCTCCTCCATCGACGGTTCTTGCTGGCCTTTATCGCTCATCGTGGCAAACCCGGGGACGTCATCCTGACGCGGACACTAGGGCAGGACTGGGTAAAAAGCCACCAGACAAAAACGGCCCGCCGAGGCGGGCCGTTTCGATCATCCGGGAACGATCACCCTGGAGGGATCACCCGAGACCGGTCACTCCGGCACGCCGGTTCCGATCCACTTGTTCCGCACCTGCTTGTAGTGCGTGTCCGCGTCGTAATACTGGACCGGCAGGTTGAGCTGCCGCGCGGTCAACTGGCCGATGGCGCCGAGGACGGTGAAGGCCTGGACCATCTCCGTCCGCTGCGCACGGACGAGGTTGACGCGGGCGTTGAGGAGTTCCTGCTCCTGGTTCAGCACGTCGAGCACGGTGCGCGACCCGACCTGGGCTTCCTGGCGCACGCCTTCCAGCGCGATCTCGGCGGCCCGGATCTGGGAGTTGTAGGACTCGATGCTGGCCCGCGCGGCCTGCAGGCCCTGCCACGCGCTGATCGCCGCCTCGACCGCCTGACGGCGGGTGTCGTCGATCTGCAGGCGGGCCTGATTCGCGGTGTGCTTCGCCTCGCGGGTCAGCGCTTCCGGCAGGCCGGCCTGATAGAGCGGGATGGTGAGCTGGGCGGTGAGCTGGGCTCCGTCCTGCCGCTTGATGTCGATGCCGGACGAACGGCCCGCGTCGATGGTGCGGGTGGCCTGGGCCGACAGGTTGGCCGACGGCAACAGACGGCCGAACTGCTGGTCCACCGCCTCGCGCTGCGCCGCTTCGGTGTAGGAGGCGGAGAGCACCGACGGGTTGTTGGACCGGGCCATCTCGACCACCTCGTCCAGAGTCGCCGGCAGCTTGAACTTCGGCTTGGGGGCCTTCAGCTTGCCGGGCATCGAGCCGACGACGCGCTCGTAGGTCGCGCGCGACGCCTGGAGCGTGCCTTCCGCCGAAATGCGGGCGGCGATGGAGGCGGCCAGGCGCGATTCGGACTGGCTGACGTCGGTGCGGGTGTACTCGCCGACGCGGAAGCGGTCGCGGGCGGCGTCGAGCTGGCGGCGCAGCACCTGCTCGTTGTTGGCCTGAAGTTCCAGCACCGCCTGGTTCTGCACAACGTCCAGATAGGCCGCCGCGGCGTTCAGCAGGATCTGCTGCTCGTTGGCGAGCACGGTGGCGCGCTGGGCTTCGACGGTGCGTTCGGCGCGGCGGACGGCCGGGCCGACGGTCGCGTCGTAGATCGGCTGGGTGGCGGAGAGGCCGACGCTCTTGGCGTTGTTCTCCGATCCCGTCTCACCGCCTTGAAAGGTGCTGTTGGTGGCGTTGCGGGTGATGCCCGCCGTCGCCCGCACCGTCGGACGGTAGCCGGACAGGGCCTGCGGAACGCCTTCGTCCACGGCGCGCTGGCGGGCGCGCTGGGCGGCGAGCGCCGGGTTGTTGGAATAGGCCTGCGCTAGCGCGTCTTCGAGGGATTGGGCCGACGCGGTGTCGATGCTCCCGACGAAGGCGACCCCCAGCGTGAGGGCGGTCGCCATCAAGTGGCGCGCGAAACGGCTTCGCACAGTCATGTTCAATAGACCTTCATGTTCGGGTCGATTCGGCGCGCCCAGGCATCCACCCCGCCATTCAGGTTGGTGGCGCGGGAAAATCCCTGAGAACGCAACCACATGGTCACCTGCGCGCTGCGCCCGCCATGGTGGCAGACGACCACGATGTCGCGGTCCCGCGGCAACTCCCCGACGCGGGCGGGCAGCGCCCCCATCGGAATGTGGAGGCTGTCGGGAAGGGCGCAGATGGCCACCTCCCCCGGTTCCCGTACGTCAAGCACCAGCGGATCGCCGCCGGATGTCCGGATGCGGTCCAGGTCCTCGACTTCCATTTCGAACGGTGCCGGCATGCCTTGATTCTCCGCTGCGGGCCGCAGAACCGCGGCCGGTGAAAGGCAAGGTGACAGGCTTGGGGGGCAGGTAAAACCGGGGCCGAGGCCCCGGTGCGTCAGAATACGAACTTCGGCTTCGCCTCGAAACCGGGCAGCGGGCGCGGGTGCGCCTCGAACAGGATGCGGCCGGAGGTGACGCCGCCGCTGCGCTGGTACAGCTTCACCTCGCCCACCCCGCGCTCGCCCAGGACGGCGGCGACCAGACGGCCGCCTTCGGCGAGCTGCCCGAGGATGCCCTCCGGCACGTCCGACACCAGCCCTTCGATCACGATCACGTCGTAGGGGGCCTGGGCCGGGTAGCCTTCGGTCAGCGGCGCGGTGATGACCACGGCGTTGTCCGCGCCGACCCCGGCCAGGGCCTCGGTCGCGCGCTGGGCCAGCTCGGCGTCGGATTCGATGCCGACGACGGTCGCCCCGAGGCGGGCCAGCACGGCGGTCGAGTAGCCGGAGCCGCTGCCGATGTCGAGCACGACGTCGGTCTCGCCGATGCCCGCCTCCTGGAGCATGCGGGCGAAGACCATCGGCTCCATCAGGTAGCGGCCTTTGCCGATGGCGAGATCCTCGTCCACATAGGCGATGCCGCGCGCCGCCTTCGGCACGAACTGTTCACGGGGAACGGCCAGCATGGCATCGACCAGGCGCTGGTCGGTCACCTTGTTCGGTCGGATCTGCCCTTCGACCATGTTGAGACGGGCGGCGGCGTATTCGGACATGGCGGTCGCTTAATCTGGTGGACGGAGCGCGGCGCCAAGCCGTGATACGCGGCCTCGCTGCCTTGTCGCGTATATATCTTCAAAGTCTCACGAACACAACGCCGCACCGGTTCGTTGAAATTCGTCACCAAGGCGCTTGACCACCCTATCGAAGCGCAGTATACGTCCGCTCCCACGCCGCGGCGCTCTCGTTAGGGGGTGCCGGACGCAAGGATGGCGCGGTGGCAGAGTGGTGATGCAGCGGACTGCAAATCCGTGTACGTGGGTTCGATTCCCGCCCGTGCCTCCATCCTTGATCCGGCTGGAAACCAGCCAGAACAGTGAGTTGCATCGCATCGTGCCAAGTCGGGGCGGTGCGTTTCGGCGTTTCCGGCCCATGAACCGCCTCGCCGCCCTGCCCCGCCGCACCGGTCGAATTTTTGTCATCAAAAGGCTTGGCAAGCGCCGGAACGTCGGCTATATAGCCGCCCACGCCGCACGTTGCACCTCGCAAGGTCGGCCAGACTGATCCCGGTTAGCTCAGTCGGTAGAGCAGCGGACTGTTAATCCGCGTGTCGCTGGTTCGAGTCCAGCACCGGGAGCCACTTCGAAGAAGGCCGAGTCCCCTTAGGGAGCTCGGCCTTTTTTCATATCGGGGTCCCGTACCGGGCGCCCGCTCCACCGCTTCCGGCATCACCCGAAGGATTGAGCCTTCCGACCGAAGGTCCGATGCCGCCGCCCCGCTCCCGGCGTTACAATTCCTACACATCTCTTGCGAGTCGGGATTGCGCCTGTTCAGCGGCGGAGGCGACCCATGACCACCCAGCCCATACCCGATCGAGACGAGCCGGCAGGGTCCGACGGGCCGCGATGGGACGGCGGCTGGATCGGCGCCGTGGCGGTCATCGCCCTTTCCATGGCGCTGGCCGTCGCCCTGCTCGGCATCGACTGGCACCGGATGCTGGTCCATGGGAGCGCGGTGCTGCCGGAAAACCAGCGCTCCATGGTGGTCGCACCGATGCCCCGCTGACCGCTGGCAGCGGACCGCGGACCCGCCTTCTCCGGTGTCCGCTATCGGGTTTCGGGGTCGTCGTAGATCAGGCGGTTGTCCGCCGCCTCGCCGGCAGGGTCGCCGATGTCGCGTTTCCATTCGCCGCACCAGTCGGTGGACAAGGTGATGGGAAAGCGCCCTTCCGTGTCGCGCGGGGTCACCTGCGGCGGATAGCGGCGGCAGACACCCTTCGGTCCCCTCTGTCGGATGCCCTGCCCTTCCCAGAACAGGCAGGTGTAGCAATTGTCGATTCGCTTCATCGTGGGGACGCACTCCTTCCGTCAACGGCGGCGTCCCGGGGCGGCGGACCGGCCCGGGAGCGGCGGCAGTGTCGGTCAGGCGCCCCCTCCGCGTCGATGAAGAAATGCGCGTCCGGCGTGGCATCCCGGGCGGACCGCCCGCGGCGAATCACTCGTGGCGCGGCTTGCCTTTGCGCAGGTCGTCGGCGTGCTGGACGTAGAAGGCCTTGATCTCCGCATCCAGTTCGAGCTTCCGCCGCTCGCCGGACGAGCCGGCGGGCGCGTCCGCAAGCCGCTGGAACTCCGCCACGGCCTGTTCGAGTTCGCGTTCGCTGTTGATGGGCATCGTTGCCGTCCCTCGTGGTGTCGCTGACGCGGGTAACGCTGCCCGGCGGGGAGAGGTTTCACGGCACGGACTCATCATCTCCTGCCGAATCGGGAAAGCACTTGATGGCGGGGCGCCGGCGCTCATGTTTAGTCAGGGGATCGAGCGATGCGGCATCCGGCCCGACTCGGCTCCGGCAAGGGAGGGAAGCATGACGGGTCGCTGGCGCCGCATCCCCTGGACCATGGCCTTCCTCGCCCTTCTCATCCCCGTTGCCGCGGCGCGTGCGGATCAGCTCGACGCCGCCAGGCTGGCGGGCGCCCTGGTCCGCATCTCCGCCACCGTCCTTCCCGACAGCCAGAGCGCCCGCTCGCTCGGCACGGAGCGCGAGGGCACCGGCGTCGTTATCGACGGGTCCGGCCTGATCCTCACCATCGGCTACACGATCCTGGAAGCGTCCCAGCTTCAGGTCACCGCCGGCGACGGGCGCGGCTATCCCGCGGAGTTCGTGGCCTACGACCAGGCCAGCGGATTCGGCCTGCTGCGCGCCGGCATGGGCTTCAGCGCCGCCCCCGTCCGGCTCGGCGATTCCGACGCGCTTCAGGAGGGCGAGCGCGCCATGGTGCTCACCCGGCACGGCACCGCCGGCGTGCAGCCGGTGCTGATCGCCGCGAAGCGCGAGTTCGCCGGCTATTGGGAGTATCTGCTGGACGAGGCGATCTTCACCACGCCGCCGGTCGCCGGCTTCAACGGCGCCGCCCTGATCGACCGCAAGGGTGAGCTGGTCGGCATCGGTTCCCTGATCGTGCGGGACGCGATGCCGGCCCATGGCGGGATTCCCGGCAACATGTTCGTCCCGGTCTCCGCCCTGAAGCCGATCCTGGCCGACCTGCTGGCCTTCGGGCGGCGGCAGGAGCCCGCCCGTCCCTGGCTGGGAGTCACCTTGCGGGAGGAGCAGGGGCGCCTGCTGGTCGAGCGGGTCACCCCGCAGGGCCCCGCCGCCACCGCGGGCATACGGCCGGGGGACATGATCGTCGGGGTCGGCGGGCAGCGGCTGAAGGGGCTGGCGGATTTCTACCGGAAGGTCTGGGACCTCGGCCCCGCCGGCGTCACCGTGCCGCTGGAACTGCTGCGCGGCCCGAAGCTGGAGCCGGTCACCGTCCCGTCCGTCGACCGTTACAGCACGCTGAAGCTGAACCCGACCTTCTGATGCGCTACATCCTTGGACCGTGCACGCCCCGCAAGCCAAGGAGTCCCGCCGTGGATCACCCGGATATCGAGGTCCAGGAGAAGAAGACCGCCTACGACGGCTATCTGAAGATCGACGTCTACCGTTTGCGCCACAAGAAGTTCGACGGCTCCTGGACCGGCGTGCTGCCGCCGCGGGAGGTCTGCGTGCGTGGGCAGGCCGTGGGCGTGCTGCTCTACGACCCGGACCGGGACAGCGTGGTTCTGATCGAGCAGTTCCGGGTGGGGGCGGCCTCCGCGGGCGGGCCGGCGTGGCTGACGGAGATCGTCGCCGGTTTGCTGGACGAGGGCGAGACGCCCGAGGACGTGGCGCGGCGCGAGGCCGTGGAAGAGGCCGGCTGCACGATCCGTGAGATCGAGACGATCTGCGACTACTACCCCAGCCCCGGCGCCTATGACGAGCATGTCACCGTCTTCTGCGGGCGCGTGGACAGCCAGGGGCTTGCCGCCACCGGCGGTCTGGAGGAAGAGCATGAGGACATCCGCATTTGCGTCGTGCCGTCCGACGAGGCAATCCGGATGCTGGACGAGAACCGGCTGAACAACTCCATCGCCATCATCGCGCTGGGCTGGCTCGCACGGAACCGCGAGCGGCTGCGGACCCAATGGAATGGGAAATAGAAACAACAGGATTCATTCGTTCAATGCTGCATTTCACAAGCCCGTCTTGAATTCCCTGGCCCCGAACCCGATAGTGTTGCCCGCTTCATCACTCGCTTCGGGAGACACTCCGTGGACATCCGCACCGGCTTCATCGGCTCCATCGGCAACACGCCGCTGATTCGGCTTGAAGGGCCGTCCAAGGCCACGGGATGCGAGATCCTGGGCAAGGCGGAGTTCCTCAACCCCGGCGGGTCGGTGAAGGACCGCGCGGCCCTGGCCATCGTCCGCGACGCCGAGCGACGGGGGCTGCTGCGCCCCGGCGGCACCATCGTGGAGGGCACGGCGGGCAACACCGGCATCGGGCTGGCGCTGGTCGGCAACGCGCTCGGCTACCGCACCGTGATCGTGATGCCGGAGACGCAGAGCCAGGAGAAGAAGGACATGCTGCGCCTGATCGGCGCCGACCTTCGTCTGGTGCCGGCGGTGCCCTATTCCAACCCCGACAATTACGTCCGCTACTCGGGCCGCCTCGCCGAGGAGCTGGCCAGGACCGAGCCGAACGGCGCCGTCTGGGCCAACCAGTTCGACAATGTGGCGAATCGCGAGGGCCACCGCCTGACCACCGGCCCGGAAATCTGGAACCAGACCGAGGGGCGGATCGACGCCTTCACCTGCTCGGTGGGCAGCGGCGGCACGCTGGCCGGCGTCGGGCTGGCGCTGAAGGAGCGCGACCCGAACGTCCGCATCGTGCTGGCCGACCCGATGGGTGCCGCGCTCTACCACCACTACGCCCATGGGGAACTGAAGGCCGAGGGCAGCTCGATCACCGAAGGCATCGGCCAGGGCCGGATCACCGCGAATCTGGAAGGCGCGCCGGTCGATCAGGCGTTGCAGATCACCGACGAGGAGGCCCTGCCGGTCATCTTCGACCTGATCAGGACGCAGGGGCTGGTGCTGGGCGGCTCGTCCGGCATCAACGTGGCGGCGGCCATGCGCATCGCCAGGGAGATGGGTCCCGGCCACACCATCGTGACGATTCTCTGCGACGGAGGGCAGCGCTACCAATCGAAACTCTTCAATCCGGAGTTCCTGCGTGAGAAGAATCTGCCTGTGCCCGACTGGCTGGATTCGTAAACGCACCCGAGGTTCCATGGAGCTGATCTTCCGCGAGGACGCCTACGCCGCCTCCTGCACCGCCACCGTGACCGCCGTGGACGAGCGGGGCATCCGGCTGGACCGGACGGTCTTCTACCCCAACGGCGGCGGCCAGCCCGGCGACACCGGCCTGCTGCGCGTCGCCGGCACCGTGCTGCGGATCGTGGACACGGTGAAGGGCGAGGGACCGGACGACGTGGTCCATGTGCCCGAACCCGGCGCACCCCTGCCCGCCCCCGGCACGCCGGTGGAGGCCGAGATCGACTGGGACCGCCGGCACCGCCACATGCGCATGCACACGGCGCTGCACCTCGTCTGCGCGGTCCTGCCCGGCGCGTCGATCACCGGCGCCCAGGTGGGGGCGGAGCGCAGCCGCGTGGACTTCAACGTCCCGACCGAAGGGCTGGACAAGGAAGCCATCGCGGCGGCGCTGAACCGGCTGGTCGCCGCGGACACGCCCGTCGGTTCCCTGTGGATCACCGACGCGGAGCTGGACGCCAACCCCGACCTGATCCGCACCCTGACGGTGAAGCCGCCGCGCGGCCATGGCCGCGTCCGGCTGGTGGACATCGCCGGGGTGGACCGCCAGCCTTGCGGCGGCACCCATGTGAAGCGGCTGGGCGAGATCGGCGGGCTGGACGTCGTGAAGATCGAAAACAAGGGCAAGCAGAACCGGCGCGTGATCGTCGCGCTCCGGGATTGAAGGGGAGGACAGTCCATGACCGAATCGCACACCACGCTCACCCTCCCCGGCCCGGTCGTTCCGACGGGGTGGCTGGCGGAGCGCCTGAACCAGCCGGGCCTGCGCGTCCTCGACGCCTCCTGGTTCATGCCCGGTTCCGGCCGCGACCCGCGCGCGGAGTTCCTGGAGACGCACATTCCCGGCGCCGTTCCCATCGACATCGACGACGTGGCGCAGCCCGACACCCACCCGCTGCCGCACATGGTGCCGGACGAGGCGACCTTCGCCGCCAAGGTGGGTGCGCTGGGCGTCGGCAACGGCGACACGGTGGTCGTCTACGACAGCGCCGGCATGGCCACCGCCGCGGCGCGCGTCTGGTGGATGTTCCGCCTGTTCGGGCACAACCGCGTCGCCGTGCTGGATGGCGGCCTGCCCAAGTGGATCGCGGAAGGGCTTCCCCTGGAGAGCGGCCCGGCCAATCCGGCCCCGGCAGCGTTCGCGGCGGCGCTGCGGCCCGGCCTGCTGCGCCGAGCCGACGAGGTGCTCGCCAACATCGAGTCGCGGGCGGATCAGGTGGTGGACGCCCGCGGCGCCAACCGCTACGAGGGCGCCGTCGCCGAGCCCTGGCCGGGCCGCCGCAGCGGGCGCATCCCCGGCAGCCTCAACCTGCCCTACACGGACCTGATCGACGCGGAGAGCAAGACCCTGCTGCCGCCCGAGGCCGTCGCGGAACGGGCGAAGGACGCCGGCCTCGACCTGGAGCGGCCCGTCGTCGCCTCCTGCGGCAGCGGCGTGACCGCCTGCGTTCTCGCGCTGGGGCTGGCCGCCGCCGGCAAGGAGGACGTGGCCGTCTATGACGGGTCCTGGGCGGAATGGGGGCTGCGCCCCGATCTGCCTCTGGAAACCGGGCCGGTGACGCGGTGAGCGTTCCCCTGGACATCCGTCCCTACGAGGCGGCGGACCGCGACGACGTGGTGGCGCTGTGGACGGCCTGCAACCTCGTGGTGCCGTGGAACGACCCGGTGTCCGACATCACGCTCGCCGTGTCGAAGCCGAACGCCACGATCCTGATCGGCAGCGAAGGGGGGCGGACCGTCGCGTCGGTCATGGTCGGGCATGACGGACACCGGGGCTGGTTCTATTATCTCGCGGTCGATCCCTCCTGCCGCGGGCGCGGCCATGGCCGGGCGATGATCGCCGCGGCGGAGGGGTGGCTGGTGGAGGCAGGTATGCCCAAGGCGCAACTCATGGTCCGCGCGACGAACCAAGCCGTGGTGGCGTTCTATGAGCGGCTGGGTTATGCCACGGGTCCCGTTACCGTGATGCAGAAATGGCTGAAGACCGATTCTCCCTGACACCACCCCTCCGGTCGTCCCTGCCGCCGTCCCAGATTGCGGCGCCGGTCCCGCCCGGCTGCCTGTCCGTCATCGTCACCTATCTGGAGATGACGGCCCCGCCGGCCCACACGCCCCTGCCCCGCCCGGCGGGTGACGTGGTGCTGGTGAGGGCCAACCCGCCGACCGCCTCCTACTACCGCTATCTGTACGACACGGTGGGCGAGCCCTGGCTGTGGCACGAGCGGCGGCGCATGCCGATGCCGGAACTGGGGCGGATCGTCACCGACCCGCGTGTGGAGATCTGGGTCCTTTACGTCAACGGCACGCCCGCCGGCTATGCCGAGATCGACCGCCGGGACGAGGACACCGATCTGGCCTATTTCGGGCTGATCCCCGATTTCATCGGTCTGGGGCTCGGCCCCTGGCTTCTCGACACGGCGATCCGGCTGGCCTGGCAGGGCGGGACGGCACGGCTGTTGGTCAACACCTGCACCTTCGACCATCCGAAGGCGCTGCCGCTCTATCAATCCATGGGATTCGTGCCCTACCGGCACGTGACCCGCGAGATCCGCGATCCGCGCATCCTCGGCTGGCTGCCGCGGACCTCGGCGCCGCACATTCCGATCATCGAGTGATCGCCGAGTGATCGCCCCAACGGCTGCCCGGAATCCAACGCCATGATGAAGGGCATCCTGTTCGCGTTCCTGGCCTTCGCCTTCTTCGCCTGGGGCGATGCGCTGGTGAAGGCCATCGGGCATGGGCTGGATCCGTTCGAAGTCACCTTCTTCGCCTACATCCTGCCGTTGCTGCTCTCGCCCGTCTTCATGACGAAGGGGGACCGGGTCGGCGACCTGCTGCGCTGGAACCGGCCCTGGCTGATGACGGTGCGGCTGATCTTCGTGGCGGCCTCCACCCCGCTCAGCGTCATGTCGTTCCGGAGCCTTCCCTTCGCGGAAGCCTTCGCGATGATCTTCCTGATGCCCAGCCTCGTGACACTGCTGTCCATCCTGGTGCTGAAGGAGCCGGTGCGCTGGCGCCGCCGGCTGGCCATCGGGGCGGCCTTCATCGGGGTGCTGATCGTTGCCCGCCCCGGCTTCCGCGAGTTGCTGCCCGGCCATTTCGCCGCGCTGGGCTGCGCCCTCAGTTCCGCCGTGGTGGTGGTCACCGGGCGGATGATCGGCCATACGGAGAAGCGCTTCACCCTGATCGGGACAGTCTTCCTGTCCACCGCCGTCGCGTCCGGCCTGCTGATGATCCCCGGCTTCGCATGGCCGACGCGGGATCAGTGGCTTCTGACGGTGGGCTTCGCGACGACGACCTTCGCCGCCCAGGCGCTGTTCACCCTGGCCGCCGCCTATGCCCCCGCCGACCGGGTGGGAGCGGCCCAGTACAGCCAGATCCTATGGGCGCTGGCCATCGGGGCGATCTTCTTCGATGAGTGGCCGGACCTGCTCTCGCTGTTCGGCATCGTCATCGTGGTTGGCTCCGGGCTGTTCATCTTCGCCCGCGAACACGCCCACCATCCCGACCCGATGCCTGACGCTCCGGAGGACGGGGTCAGCTCAGAATCTCTCCCAGAGCCGCAACCAGAGCCCGATTTTCCTCCTCCAGCCCAACGGTGATGCGCAGGCAGTCGGCCAGGCCGTAATCCAGGGTCGGCTTCACCAGGATGCCGCGGCGGGCCAGATGGTCGAGCACCGCCTGGACGCCGAGCGACGGGTCGGTGGGGATGCGCGCCAGGATGAAGTTGCAGACGCTCGGATAGACGCGCACGCCGAGCTGTTCGAGTTCGTGGCTCAGCCAGGGCAGCCACGCGCTGTTGTGGGCGAGGGTCGCCTCCTCATGGTCGGTGTCGCCGATGGCGGCCTCCGCCGCGGCCTGGGCGGCGATGCCGACGTTGAAGGGGCCGCGCGTCTGGTTGATCGCCTCGACCACCCCCGCCGGGCCATAGGCCCACCCCACCCGCAGCCCGGCCAGCCCGTGCAGCTTGGAGAAGGTGCGCACCATCAGCACGTTGTCGGAGGTTTCCACGATCTCCGTCCCGTCGCTGTAATTGTCGCGGCGGCAATAGTCGGCGTAGGCCGAATCCAGAACCAGCAGCGTGTGGGACGGCAGGCCGGAGCGCAGCCGGTGAACCAGATCGGACGGGATGTAGGTGCCGGTGGGGTTGTTCGGGTTGGCGAGGAAGCAGATCTTCGTCTTCTCGTTGGCCCGGTCGATCATGGCCTCGACATCCACGACCAGATCCCGCTCCGCCGCGATGACCGGAGCCGCCCCCGCGGCGCGGACCGCCTTCATGAAGCCGCGGTAGCCATGCTCGTGGCACAGCACCTCGTCGCCCGGCCCGGCGAACGCCTGGGTGACGAGGTGGATCATCTCGTCGGAGCCGCTGGAGCAGGTGATGTGGTCGGCGTCCAGGCCGTAGCGGCGCGCGATGGCGTGGCGCAGCCGGTCCTGCGACCAGTCCGGATAGCGGTGGATCTGCCCCGCCGCATGGCGGTAGGCGGTGAGCGCCTTGCGCCCCGGTCCCAACGGATTGACCGTCAGCGACAGATCGACCCAGGCGCCGCCGTCCTCGGGCGGACGGGCAGGCCGGTAGGGCTTGATCTGCCCGATACCGGGACGGGGGCTCAGCAGTTCCATAGGGCAAGCTCCGTTGTGCATCGCGGGAACAGCACGAACGGGCTGCATTGAACCTGAAACCGCCACGACCCGCCAGCGTTCCTTGCGGGTTGCGTTGGTTTACCGCGCCGGAACGTCCTGTTCCGGCGCGGTTGAATCCTCTCAGTGGTTCAGGATCTGGCTGAGGAACAGCCGCGTCCGGTCCGACTGTGGGTTGTTGAAGAACTCGTTGGGCGTGTTCTGTTCCACGATCTCGCCGCGGTCCATGAAGATCACCCGGTCGGCGACCGATTTGGCGAAGCCCATCTCGTGCGTCACGCACAGCATGGTCATGCCGTCCTCGGCCAGCCCGATCATGACGTCCAGCACCTCCTTCACCATCTCGGGGTCGAGGGCGGAGGTCGGCTCGTCGAACAGCATGACCTTCGGGCTCATGCACAGCGAGCGGGCGATGGCGACGCGCTGCTGCTGGCCGCCGGAGAGCTGGCCGGGATACTTGTGTGCCTGCTCGGCGATGCGCACCCGCCGCAGGTAGCGCATCGCCAGTTCCTCCGCCTCGGCCTTCGGCTTCTTGCGGACCCAGATGGGGGCGAGCGTGCAATTCTCCAGCACGGTCAGGTGCGGGAACAGGTTGAAGTGCTGGAACACCATCCCGACCTCGCGGCGGACCAGCTCGATGTTCTTCAGGTTGCCGGTCAGCTCGATGCCATCGACGACGATGGAGCCCTTCTGATGCTCCTCAAGCCGGTTCAGGCAACGGATCATGGTCGATTTGCCGGAGCCGGAGGGGCCGCAGATCACGATCCGCTCCCCCTTGGCGACCGACAGGTCGATGTTCTTCAGGACGTGGAACTCGCCGTACCACTTGTGCACGCCGCGGCACTGGATGATCTCCTCGCCCTTGGCGAAGCTGCGGGCGGTTCCGGCGGTCTGGGCCATGGTCATCTCTTTTCCCTTTCCCTCAGCGTCGGTGACCGCGACGCAGGTCGCGTTCGAGCTTCTGGCTGTATTTGGACATCGAGTAGCAGAACACCCAGTAGATCACCCCGATGAACAGGTACGCCTCGCGGTAGAAGCCGCGCCACGCCGGGTCGGACAGCGCCGCCTTGGCGGTGCCCAGCAGGTCGTAGAGGCCGATGATGATGACCAGCGAGGTGTCCTTGAAGAAGCTGATGAAGGTGTTCACCAGCGGCGGGATCGAGATGGCGAGCGCCTGCGGCAGGATGATCTTGCGCATCGCCTGCCAATAGTTGAGGCCCAGCGCGTCCGCCGCCTCGTACTGGCCCTTCGGGATGGCCTGGAGGCCGCCGCGGATCGCTTCCGCCATATAGGCGGCGGCGAACATGATGAAGGCGATCTGGGCGCGCAGCAGCTTGTCGAAGTTCACGCCGGTCGGCAGGAACAGCGGGAACATCACCGACGCCATGAACAGCAGGCTGATGAGCGGCACGCCGCGGATCAGCTCGATGTAGGTCACCGACATCACGCGGATCGCCGGAAGCTGCGACCGCCTTCCCAGCGCCAGCAGGATCGACGCCGGGAAGGCCACGGACAGGCCGATCACCGACAGCATCAGCGTCAGCGGCAGGCCGCCCCACAGCGTGTTCTCGACGTAGGTCAGGCCCAGCACGCCGCCCCACATCAGCACGCCGACCGCGGTCAGGCCGCCCACCCACATGAGTCCCAGCCAGGGCTTCCAGAAGCGCCGGTCGCAGCTCATCAGCACCAGCGCGATGATGATCACGATGGTGACCAGGGGCCGCCACTGCTCGTCGTACGGGAAGGTGCCGAACATGACGAAGCGCAGCTTCTCGCTGACGAAGGTCCAGCAGGCGCCGCCCTGCTGCCGGCACACCTGGGGCGGCGTGCCGAAGCTGTTGGCGCTGAAGATCAGCCAGTCGAGAAGCGGCGGGATCGCCTTGACCAGCAGCCAGGCGATCAGGATCGTCAGAAGCGCGTTGTACCAGGTGTTGAACAGGTTGTTGCGCAGCCACGCCACGGGACCGACGGTGTTGGCCGGCGGACGCTCGTCGGGAATGCTTCCGGTATGGACGTTGTCTGTCATGTCCGTCAGCGCTCCACCAGCGCGATGCGCTTGTTGTACCAGTTCATGAAGATCGAGATGCCCAGGCTGATGACCAGATAGGTGCCCATGATCATCGCCACGCCCTCGATCGCCTGACCGGTCTGGTTCAGCGTCGTGTTGGCGATCGACACCAGATCCGGGTAGCCGATGGCGAGCGCCAGGGAGCTGTTCTTGGTCAGGTTCAGGTACTGGCTGGTCAGCGGCGGCACGATCACGCGCAGCGCCTGCGGCAGCACGACCAGCCGCAGCGTCCTGCCGCTGTCGAGGCCGAGCGCCCGCGACGCCTCCGTCTGGCCCCAGTTGACCGCCAGGATGCCGCTGCGCACCACCTCCGCGATGAAGGCGGCGGTGTAGACGACCAGACCGACCAGGATCGCGAAGAACTCCGGGGTGACGACCACGCCGCCGACGAAGTTGAAGCCCTGCAGTTTCGGAACGTCCAGCGCCGTCGGCGCGCCGCCGGCGATGTAGGCGATCAGCGGCAGGCCGATCAGCAGCCCCAGGGTCGCCGAACCGATCGGGAAGGGCTGTCCCGTCCGTTCCTGCCGGGTCTTGGCCCAGCGCCGCAGGAAGATCACCACGATCACCGCGATTGCGAGCGCGAATCCCATCTGCCCCCACACCGGGTCGGCGGAGGGCACCGGCACGAACAGGCCGCGCTGCGACAGGAACACGCCAGGGATCGGGTTCAGCGCCTGCCGCACCGGCGGCATGCTTTCCGACACCAGCGCGTACCAGAAGAAGAGCTGGAGCAGCGGCGGTATGTTGCGGACGATCTCCACATAGCCGGAGGCCAGCTTGGCGATCAGCCAGTTGCTGGACAGGCGGGCGACGCCGATCAGCGTGCCCAGCACGGTCGCCAGGACGACGCCGATGATGGACACCTTCAGCGTGTTCAGCACGCCGACCAGGAAGGCCCGGCCGTAGCTGTCCCGCGGGTGGTAGTCGATCAGGCTCTCACCGATGCCGAAGGAGGCCTCACGCTCCAGGAAACCGAATCCCGTCGCGATGGACCGCTTCGACAGGTTGTCGAGCGTGTTGTGGATCAGGAACCAGCCGACCGCGACGACGATGCCGACCACCAGGATCTGGTAGAACACGGCACGGACCGTCGGGTCGCTGAGGGAAAATGAAACACCGCCAGGCGCGCTTGGGCGCGCGGTGTCCCGGGTCTCGCTGGCCACGGTTCTCTCCCCTCACCAGCATGGCATAAGGGCGCCGGCCGCCTCCCGAACGTCCGCCGCACACTCGCGCCACGTATATCGTCTCCCAAAACGGGCCTGCGGCACGGGCATTGTTTTTTGTCGCCCTGTGGCCGCCGCGCCCGCCGTCAAAAAAGGAAGGACCGCGGGCCTCCCTGTGGTCCGCGGTCCTCCTTTCCGTCCTCAGCGGATCGGCATCGCGTACTGCAGGCCGCCGTTGGTCCACAGCGCGTTCAGGCCGCGCTCCAGCTTCAGCGGGGTCTTCAGGCCGACGTTGCGCTCAAAGATCTCGCCGTAGTTGCCCACGGCCTTGATCACGTTGTAGGCCCACTTCTCATCCAGGCCCAGCGCCTTGCCCATGCCGGGCGAGGTGCCCAGGATGCGCTGGATCTCCGGGTTCTTGCTGTTCACGAACTCGTCGACGTTCTTGGAGGTGATGCCCATCTCCTCCGCCTGGATGGTGGCGTAGACGGTCCACTTCACGACGTCGAACCACTGGTCGTCACCGTGGCGGACGGCGGGGGCCAGCGGCTCCTTGGAGATGATCTCCGGCAGGATGACGTGGTCGTCCGGAACCGGGGCGACACCGGCGCGGGTGCCGGCCAGACCGGAGGCGTCCGTGGTCAGCACGTCGCAGCGGCCGGCGAAATAGGCGGCGTTCACCTCGTCGTTCGACTCGATGACGACCGGGTTGTAGGACATGTTGTTGCTGCGGAAATAATCCGCCAGGTTCAGTTCGGTCGTGGTGCCCGCCTGGACGCAGACGGTGGCGCCGTTCAGCTCCTTGGCGCTCTTCACGCCGAGCTTCTTGTTCACCATGAAGCCCTGGCCGTCATAATAGGTGACCGGGGCGAAGTTCAGGCCGACCGAGGTGTCGCGGGTCAGCGTCACGGTGGTGTTGCGCGACAGCAGATCGACCTCGCCCGACTGGATGGCGGGGAAGCGCTGCTGGGCCGACAGCGGCGTGAACTTGACCTTGGTCGGGTCGTTGAACAGCGCAACCGCGACCGCGCGGCAGTAATCGACGTCGAGACCGGTCCAGTTGCCCGAGCTGTCGGGGTTGCCGAAGCCCGGAAGGCCGGCGTTCACGCCGCACTGGACGAAGCCGCGCCCCTTGACGGCGTCCAGCGTCGGACCGGCCTGGGCGCCGGTGACGGCACCGAACACCACGGCCGCGGCAGCAGCGGCGAGGATTCCCGATTTCATCTTATGCTCCACCCTGTTCTTGCGTTTTTACGCTTAGGTTCATGCAATGCACGCTCCGCATGGCGGTCACGCGCATGTCACAAGAGTGCACCAACAGCATCCGGCTTGTCGAATCATCCTTAAGCCGTGCATTTGGATTGGTAATCCCTTACAGAGGCTTAGGTAAAAGATTCTCCGGTGGCCGGGCCGGTCACGAAATGTCAGGATGCCGCCACCGTCGCTGTTGTTGCGGAAAGACCCATGAAAGACGCACGAAAAGATACGGTCCTCGGTCATGCGGGGCGCAGCCCGCGCGACAATCACGGAATCGTGAATCCGCCGGTCTACCATTGTTCGACCGTGCTGTTCCCGACTCTGGCGGCGCTGGAGGCGAGCGACCGGACCCCCTTCGACACCATCAACTACGGCCGCATCGGAACACCCACCACGCTGGCCTTCGAACAGGCGGTGGCGGAGCTTGAGGGCGCCTATCGGGCGGTCAACACCGGGTCCGGGCTGAACGCCATCGCCACGGCGCTTCTGGCCTTCACCAAGGCCGGCGACCATGTGCTGATCACCGACAGCGCCTATGGACCGACCCGCCGATTCGCCAACGACACGCTGGTCCCCTACGGCGTGGAGGTGGAGTATTTCGACCCCACCATCGGCGCCGGGATCGCCGCCCTGCTGAAGCCGAACACCAGCGTCGTGTTCCTCGAATCGCCGGGCTCCCTGACCTTCGAGGTGCAGGACGTTCCGGCCATCGCCGCGGCGGCCAAGACGGTGGGCGCCACGGTGATGATCGACAACACCTGGGCCACGCCCCTCTTCTTCCAGCCGCTGCGCTTCGGGGCGGACGTCTCCATCCACGCGGCGACCAAGTACATAGTCGGCCACGCCGACGCGATGCTGGGCGTGATCGCCTGCGCCGACGAGGCGAGCTGGCTGGCCGTCAAGAAGGCCGCCACCCGCACCGGGACCTGCGCCGGGCCGGACGACATCTATCTTGGCCTGCGCGGGCTGCGCACCCTGTCCGTCCGCCTGAGGCAGCACGAGGAAAGCGCGCTCGCCCTGGCCGGCTGGCTGTCGAAGCGGCCGGAGGTGACGCGCATCCTGCACCCGGCCTTTGCCGACTGCCCGGGCCACGAAATCTGGAAACGCGACATCGGGCGCTCCTCCGGCCTGTTCTCGGTGGTCATGAAGGCGGTGCCGAAGCCCGCCCTGTCGGCGATGCTGGATTCCCTGGAGCTGTTCGGGCTGGGCTACAGCTGGGGCGGGTTCGAAAGCCTGATCCTGCCGGCCCGGCCGGCCACCATGCGCACCGCCACCCGCTGGACCGATCCGGGCACCGTGCTGCGCCTGCACGCCGGGCTGGAGGATGTGGACGACCTCATCCGGGACCTGGACGGCGCCTTCACCCGCCTGAACAACGCCCTGTGACGGGCTGAAAACGAAGGATCGGACCATGACGGACGCCACCGCGTTCGACGACGTGACCGCCGCCATCGCCTTCAACGCCGATGGGCTGGTTCCGGCCATCGCCCAGGCCGAGGGGACCGGCGAAATCCTGATGATGGCCTGGATGAACCGCGAAGCCGTCCTGGAGACGCTGCGCACGGGCCGCGTCTGCTACTGGTCGCGGTCCCGCAAGGGGCTGTGGCGCAAGGGCGAAACCTCCGGCCAGATGCAGCGGCTGAAGGATTTCCGGGTCGATTGCGACGGCGACACCCTGCTGCTGGTCGTGGAACAGGACGGCGTGGCCTGCCACACCGGGCGGCGGAGTTGCTTCTACCGTGCGGTGCGTGATGGAAAACTCGAAGTGATTCAGGAGGTTGAGACCGATCCCTCGATTCTTTACGGGCACACGCACAAGTAAGACGCTAAACTTTCGCTGCAATGCGAAAAGTGTTTGATCTATGTCAACGTCTCAGGGAGCGGAAGGCGGTAGAACGCTCTTGTCTCTAACCCTCCCTGTATTCGCCTATGCCGGGGGTTCCATTGGAACCCTCGGCTATTTTTTTGTGCGCAGACAAAATGGGCCGGTTGAAGCGACTCGACAAAATTAGCATAGATTGATGCAGATCAACGAAGCGAATATGCCGAACGGATAAACAGTTCTTGTCTCTAACCCTCCCTGTATTCACTTAGCCGGAGATTCAATCGAATCTCCGGTTTTTTCTTGCCTGGGCCGTGAGCATTGACGCGGGTGTCAGGGGCGATGCCGGGTGCGCGTCCAGCGCATCACCGCGGCCAGGACGGACAGCGGCACAACGATCACCGCGCCGATCAGGATGTAGGGCAGCGCCCAATAGAAGAGGTCCGCGGACAACCGCGCGATGTCCCGGATCGTGCCCCAACTATTAGTCAGGATGCTGGCCGGATCGATGTCCAGGAAGGACAGGACCAGTCCGACCACGAAGCACAGCACGACCGTTCTGACGACCCAACCCACCAAGACATCACCTCGCACTGGCGGCAAACGGCACCAGATTGCCGGAACATCCTTGAAACGCCGCTGGCGATGGGGCGGTTCCTTGCGGAGCCATCGCCGGGGCGAGGCGGCAAGGATAGCGCCTTTAGATTGTCTCCTGCTGACGCATCGGGGTTATCCCCAATTTTTGTGGATAACTTTGTGGATGAGTCCGCAAGCCTGTTGGGGAGACGTGGACTTGCGCCAATGCTCTCAATTTGAGCATGGACAAGTTCGCCGGAAACCGTTGGATAATCCGCAAGTCTTCGGTGTGGCTCTGCAACCTTACGCTCCACGATTCCTGTCATACGACAAAAGGAATATGGGGATAACTGTGTTGACCGTTTGGGAATCACGACGCCTTCCGAAGGGAAAAACCATCGGAAGGCAATTATTCGGAAGCATGATGCGCAACGAAAGCGTGCAGCGGAACGCCGCACGCGGGCCGCAAGGAGACGGAACGGCGGGAAGATGGCGACCCCAGCAGGATTCGAACCTGCGACCTATCGCTTAGAAGGCGATTGCTCTATCCAACTGAGCTATGGGGCCCCGGTCCGGATCAGAAGCGCGGACGGTCGGTGCGGAAGTTGTCGGCGTAGTTGCGCGGGCGGACGCGGCGCACCGGCGCATCCTGGACCGTGTAGTCCCACCCCTTGCGCTGGGCGAAGGCGACGGCCTCGTCCGAGGTCTCGAAGCCGATGCGCACCTGATTGAGGGTGTCGCCGGAGCTGATCCAGCCCATCAGCGGCTCCGGACGGCGCGGGGTTTCGATTTCGTATTCGAGCAGCCAACGATGCGTCTTCGCACGCCCGGACTGAGTGGCCGCTTTGCTCGGCTGGTAGATCCGGACCTTCATGACGCGGCATCTCCTCTGATACGTGCGTGTTGCATCGTTCGAATTTCGTTGGTCGGGGCGCCCGGATTCGAACCGGGGGCCTCCAGTACCCAAAACTGGCGCGCTGACCAGACTGCGCTACGCCCCGACGTCGCGGAGTGGAATACACGAACCCCGCGCGGACGGCAAGGAGCAGGCGCATCTATCCCGCAGGGTGGACCTTCCGTATGATGCCGCCCCTTTCGACCGTGCCGGACGCCCCCGCCGTGAACGCCTCTGCCCCGCCGGAATCCCGCATCGCCGTCTTCGTCTCCGGCCTCGACGACACCCCCTCCGGACGTGCCGCCGTCGCCCTGGCGAACGCCCTGCACCGGCGGACGCAGGCGCTCGACGTGGTGGCGCCGATGGGGGGCGGTCCGCTGCGGGCGGCGCTGCATCCCGGCATCGGGCAGATCGACCTCGCCAAGCGCCACACCGCCACCTCCATCCTGGCGCTCGCCCGGATCGTCGCGGAGCGGCGGCCCGCCGGGCTGGTTGGGGCGGGGTCGGACGCCGGTCTGGCGGCCCTTGCCGCCGCGCGGCTGGCCGGTCGGGACACGCCCGTGGCGGTGCCCGTGGCGGTGCTGGACGACTCGCCGCCACCGCAAGGGGGGCTGCGGCGCGCCTTGCGGGGCTGGCTGCACCCGCGCGCCTCGGCGATATCGGACGGCGCCACCACCCCGGAGGAAGCCGCCCGGCTCTTTCTGGCCGCCTTCGGCTTCCCGGAGCCGGCCTGACGCCGCGTCGCCGTTACTTCGCGGTGCCGAAGGCGGAATGCACCACCCGGTCGCCCGGGCGGATGCCCAGACGCGCGCTCATCCCGCCGTTGATCTCCAGGATGCCCTTCACCGGCCCGGCGGAGTTCACCGCGTCCAGCGACTGCGGAACGGCGTTGGCGTGGATGTTCACGATGCGGCCGTCCGCCCCGACGAAGATCATGTCCAGCGGGATCAGCGTGTTCTTCATCCAGAAGCTGGCCGGCTGCGGGCGGTCGTAGGTGAACAGCATCCCGGCGTCGGCGGCCATCCTCTCGCGGAACATCAGCCCCTGGGCCTGCTGGGCCGGCGTCTCCGCCAGTTCGACGTCGAAGCGGTACTTGCCGCCGCCCGCCGTCTCGACGGTCAGGGAGGACCGCGCGAAGCTCTCCAGCGCCGCCGCCGGTAGGGCGGACAGCAGAATCGCAACACCCATCAGAAACCCGCCCAAGAGGCCACGCACCGCCCGTCCGATCATCGCGCCCAACCCATCCCGTGAAGTTCAGGGATTGGACGATGCCGCCGCGGCGCGCCCCTGTCCAGCGGCGTTACGCCGCCGTGCGGTCGGTGGAGGTGCTGTAGATGTCCTTGCTCAACGGCTTCACCTGCCTGACTTGATAGCCGGGGCGGGTGCTGAAGCGGCGGGTGGCGCGCTCTTCGGCCTCGCGCTCGCTCTCGGCCCAGACCAGATAGTCGCGCCCGCGCGCCCATTCGACGGCCAGCGGGTGCAGCGCGTCGATCTCGCCGATCTGGGTGTTGACGACGGTCACCAGCCATTCCTTGTCGTTCGGATTCCGCCGGTCGGTGAGGATCAGGAGCTGGGGGCGCTGCCTGGTCTGCGCCTCGGACAGGCGGCGCTGGATTTCCGGCTGCTTGCGCCGCGCCTCGGCCGTGTCGGCGAGGCACTCCTCGATCTCCTTGACGACGTTCTCCTCCTCGTGCTGGAGCCTGCGGATCGTCGCCTCCAGCTTGCCGATGGTGTCCTTGGCGGCGCGCATCCGGCTGCGGCTCTGCGCCATCTGCGAATCGACCGCCAGCAGCACGTTGCCGAGCCACGCCCCGATGGCGATGATGCCCAGGATGATGAGGAAATTGATCATCATGGCGTGGCCGCCTTGATTCTGGCGGGGTTGGGGCGCCCTTGCGTCTTCTGGAAACTCTTGGTGAAGCCCATCTTGAAGGGGAACGCCACCTCGACGAGCTGCCTGGCCTCCTCCGTGCTGGACGCCCAGACCTCCGCGACGTTGGCGCAGCGCCAGATCGGGTTGACCTGGGACTTGTCGCCGCCGGAAGCGGCCTTCTCCTGGGCGATGTTCACCAGGAACTTCGAGAGGCCCGCCTGGGGATCGCCCACCTCATGCACGAACATGGGCGGCTGAAGGGCGATTTCCGCGATCGCCCGCTCCATCTTCCGGTTCTCGGTTTCGGCGCGGTGCTTCTCGGAGGCCACCTGATTGCGCCGCTGCACCTTGCCGTTCACCCGGTCCTGAAGTTCGTGAATCTCCGAATGCAGGACGTAGATGCGGTTCTCAAGCTGGCCGATGCCGGCGGAGCGGTGAAGGAAGTCGGGCAGGAACCGCTTCAGCATCATGGCGACCGGAACGGCGGCGAGCATCATCGCGGCGATGGTCAGCAGGAGCAAGGTGGTGTTGGACATCGGCGGCCTGCTCCTTTTTCCTCTCTCCGGCTCCCTGTCTCCGGCGCGGCGTGGTTTCGCGGAACGGTTTGCAGACGGCGCGAGTCGCGCGAATCAGGCTCACCGATTCGGTCCAATACGTCAACAGCGTGACATACGTGAATGAAAAAACTTTCCAAAGATTATCCAGCTTGGACCATCTTCGTCATTGCCGCAGCGGCAACACGACGCACCTCGTCGCGCACGGGGCCGGGCCGCGGCGCGTCGGCCAGGGTGGTGAACCAGTGCTCGGGCGGGTTGCGCCCGGCGGCCCGCGACCAGGACAGCGCCCGCAGCACGCCCTCCGCCTCCGGCGTGGGCGGAACCGCGGGGTCGATGCCGTTCAGCACCGCCCAGATTCCGGCCCAGCAGCGCCCGACGGACCAAGGGTTGTAGCCCCCGCCCCCGACGACCAGCAGGCGCGGCGCCAGCCCCGTCAGGGCAGGCACGGCCCGCCACAGCGCGCCGTTGGACAGTTCCAGCCGGCTGAGCGGATCTTCGGCCAGCGCGTCGGCCCCGGTCTGGATGACCAGCGCCTGGGGACGGAACGCCCGGCCCAGCGGCAGGATCACCGTCTCCAGCAGATGGTCCATCTCCGTGTCGTTGAATCCCGGAGGCACCGGCAGGTTGCAGGCCAGGGCGCCGGGCCGGTCCTCCGCCTTGCCGGTGAAAGGCCAGCGCCCGTCCTCGTGGACCGACAGGGTCAGGACGCGGTCGTCCTCAGCGAAGGCGTCCTCCACCCCGTCGCCGTGGTGGGCGTCCAGATCGACGTAGAGCACCCGCTCGAGTCCGGCGTCGAGCAGCGCCAGAATGCCCAGGACCGGCGCGTTGAGATAGCAGAAGCCGCTGGCCCGCTCCGGACGGGCGTGGTGCGTGCCGCTGGCCGGGCTGTAGACGATGCCGGCGGGGACCTCCGCCAGCAGGCGCCCGGCCAGGATGGCCGCGCCCGTGCTGATGGCGGGGCGGCGGTACATCTCCGGAAAGACGGGATTCTCCAGCCGGCCCAGGTTGTAGCGCTCCCCGGTCCCGGCATCCACGCGCTGCTCCGCCTCCGCGCGGTGCAGCGCGGCGATGTAGTCCGGCGCATGGAAGCGGGCCAGTTCCTGCGGCGTCGCCATGGGGCTGTCGCGATAGGCCGCGTCGGGAAGCCAGCCCATGGCGCGGCTGAGGTCGAAGGCGGTGGACACCCGCGGGATGGCCAGCGGGTGTTTCGCGCCATAGCTGGAGCCCCGGTAGATCTCGCTGCCCAGGAACAGCGGGCGGGAGGGAAATGCGGTCGGAACATCGGTCGGCATGGGGTGGAGAGGTGGCGCGGCGACGCCCTTCCGTCAACGCCTTCCGCAAAAAGCCCCCTTGTCGCGGCGAGGCTGCGATCTCTTTTTTAGGATGGTCTGGGGAGGACATCCGCGGGGGAGGCACGGCATGGACGGGGCGTGGCGTCTGGCGGGGGTGGCCGTTGCGGTTCTGGTGGCCGGCTGGGGCGACGAGGCGGCCCTTGCCGACACGCCGGTCGATCTGGAACTGGTGCTGGCCGTGGACGTGTCCGGCAGCGTGGACGCGGAGGAAGGCCGGCTTCAGCGGGAAGGCTATGTCGCCGCCCTCACCGACCCGAAGATCCAGGCCGCCATCCGCGGCGGTCCCTATGGGCGCATCGCCATGACCTATGTGGAATGGGCCGGCGACGGCTTCCAGCGCGTCACGGTGCCCTGGACGCTGCTGGGCGACCGCAACAGCGTCGAGAGTTTCGCCTCGTCCATCGCCGAGTCGCCCTATCTCACCGCGCAATGGACCTCGATCAGCGCGGCCATCGACTTCAGCGCGCGCCTGTTCGACGACAACGGGTTCGAGGGGACGCGGCGGGTGATCGACGTGTCCGGCGACGGCGTGAACAACCGCGGGCGCCCGGTGCAATGGGCGCGCGACGAGGCGGTGGCCGCCGGGATCACCATCAACGGCCTGCCAATCCTGAACGACCGCCCGAACCCCTGGGGCGGGGCGGCGCCGGTCGACCTGGACGGCTATTACCAGGACCATGTGATCGGCGGCCCCGGCGCCTTCCTGGTGCCGGCCATCAGCTTCGACGCCTTCGCCGACGCGATCCTCAGCAAACTGCTTCTGGAGATCTCCGGCCTTCCCTCCGCCCCCGGCACGGGCGGGCGCACCGGCCTCGCCAGCCGCTAAGGCGCACCGCCGGCCAAGGCGGCAGCCATGCGGTTGCCAGAACGGCTTTTCAAACGTTACCTATGGGCGTCCCGGTCATCCGGTGCGAAACCTGCGAGCGAGACCATGCCGATCAAGACGATCCTGCTTCACATGTCGAACGACGACCGTCATTCCCAGCGGCTGGAGGTCGCCGTCGGTCTCGCCAAGCGCTTTTCGGCCTTCGTCGAGGTGCTGTTCGTCGCGACGCCGGTGTCCATGCCCGCCGCCGTGACCGGGCGCGCCGCCTCCTATGCCTACATCGCGGAGGCCACGGCCGTCGCGCACGAGAAGGCCGAGCGGATCGAGCAGGAGGTGCGGCAGGCGCTGAAGGACTGCTCCTACTCCTGGACAGTCGAGGAGGGCGACCATGTGGAGCTGCTGGCCGCACGCGCGGTCTACGCCGACCTTGCCCTGGTGACGCAGAGCCATGACGACGAGCGCGGCGACCGGGTGACGCTCCAGGTGCCGGACCGGTTGCCGCTGACCAGCCCCTGCCCCACCCTGGTCCTGCCCTACGCGGCATCGCCTCCCGCGGCCATCGGGCGCCATGCGGTGGTGGCCTGGAAGAACACGCGCGAGGCCGGGCGCGCGGTGCGCAACGCCATGCCCTTCCTGAAGACGGCGGAGAAGGTCACCGTGGTCACCATCGACCCGCCGGGCCACGCGCTGGACAGCGGGCGCGACCTGATGGTCTGGCTGGAGCGCCACGGCGTGCGCAGCCAGCATCAGGCGAACATCTTCCAGGGCGGCGACGTGGGCGACGTCCTGCTCGACTCCTGCCGCGATCTCGGGGGCGATCTGCTGGTGATGGGCTCCTACGGCCACTCCCGCCTGCGGGAAATGATCCTCGGCGGAGCGACCCGCACGGTTCTGGCGAAGCTGGAAGTGCCGGTGCTGATGTCGCACTGACGAAGCCGGGCGCCGGGCGGCACGGCGCCGCCCGGCTGGCCGGTCAAAGGAAGAACACCCAGGTCACGAGGCCGAACAGCGGCACCAGGATGCCGAAGGACCAGAGCATGTAGCCGAAGAAGCTCGGCATCGCCACGCCGCGCTCCTCCGCGATGGCCTTGACCATGAAGTTCGGCGCGTTGCCGATGTAGGTGTTGGCGCCCATGAACACGGCACCCGCCGAGATGGCCGCCAGCGTCACCGCCAGATCGCCCATCAGCACCTGCGCGTCGCCGCCCGCGGTGTTGAAGAAGATCAGGTAGGTCGGCGCGTTGTCGAGGAAGCTGGACAGGATGCCCGCCGCCCAGAAATAGGCCGCCGGAACCGGCTGGCCGTCCTGGTTGACCGCCGCGATGATCGCACCCAGCGCCCCGTCGGTGCCCGCCCGCAGGATGGCGATGGCCGGGATGATGGTCAGGAAGATCGCCGCGAACAGCTTCGCCACCTCCAGGATCGGTCCCCAGGTGAAGGCGTTCAGGCGGCGGCTGCGCGCGCTGGTCAGCTTCAGCGACAGGCCGGTGATGGCCAGGAGCAGCAGGTTGCTGACGATGGTCTCCAGCGGCACGTGGATGTGGTGGATCTCCACCCCCACCCCCGGATGCCAGACGCCGCTCAGCAGCACCGCCCCGACGATGGCGGCCAGCAGGAGGAGGTTCACCGCCCCTTCGACCCGCACCGGTTCCCGCTCGTGCACGCCTTCGATCAGCGGGTGCTTGCCGGGGTCTTTGGTGTGCAGATAGAGGTCAACCGCGAAGTAGATCGCCAGCAGGCAGCCGGACACCAGGACCATCGGCCAGAACAGGTGCACGGTCGGCCAGAAGAAGCTGACCCCCTTCAGGAAGCCCAGGAACAGCGGCGGATCGCCGAGCGGCGTCAGGGAGCCGCCGACGTTCGACACCAGGAAGATGAAGAAGACGACGGTGTGCACCTTGTGCCGCCGGTGCTCGTTGGCGCGGATCAGCGGGCGGATCAGCAGCATCGAGGCGCCGGTCGTCCCCATCACGCTCGCCAGGACGGTGCCGATCCCCAGCCCCACCGTGTTCGCCAGCGGCGTCCCCACCAGCGTGCCCGCGATGCGCACGCCGCCCGCCACCGTGAACAGGGCGGTCAGCAGCACGATGAAGGGAATGTATTCGAGAAGCAGGGTGTGCAGCAGCTCGTAGGTGGCGAGGCCCGCCCCGAAGGTCAGCGCGAAGGGCAGCAGGAAGGCGATGGCCCAGCCGGCGGCGACCTTGCCGAAATGATGGTGCCAGAAGGACGGCGCCAGCAGCGGCATCAGCGCGATGGACAGCAGGATGCCGACGAAGGGAATCACCCAGACGACGCCCAGTTCGCGCCCGTCCAGATGCGGGGCGCCCACCGCCTCCGCCGCCAGGGCCAGCCCCGGCAGTCCGGCGGCGGCAAGGCCCGCGAGGGCGGCCAGGGAACGGGAGAGGCGATGTCGGGGCGGGCGGGCGTCGGTCATCTCAGGCATTCATCTGTCATATCAGTTGCCGGAGTATGCGTCTCCGAACGGGTTAAGCCAAGCCGGATCGGCCCTTCCGAAATCCCTTGACCGCCGTGCGTGAATAACACGGCTTCAGCGGCATGGCTTCAGTTCCAGGGGACTCGGGACCGGGCCACCGATCCGGTTGCCGATCCAGCCGTGGAGCGGGCGGCACTCCCCTCCCGCGCACAGCTTGTGATCCGGCGTGAAGGACGATGCGGCGAGGATCACCCGTTCCTGTGGCGGCACCGACGGCACCCAGACCCACCAGCCGTCGGCCAGCCAGGCGCCTTCGGGCGGTTCCATCCCGGCGCCGCTTCCCTTCACGCGGGCTTCGGTCAGGACAAGACGTCCGCCATCGATGCGCCACTCCTCCCGCCATTCGGTCTTCTCCACCGAATGGGTCCAGGACAGGGTGAAGGCGGGGCCCGGCAGGGCGGCCAGAACCGCCCCACCGAGCGCCGACAGACACAAGGCCGCGCTCATGCCGCCATGCTCATGCTGGGGCGCTGGTCCGTCCCAGGCTGCGCAGGCGGTGGCGCTGCCACAGCAGGAAGGCCGCCGTCATGGCGAAGCCGATCTCGTCCGTCACCGGCAGGGCCAGGACGAACAGGAAGGCCCCCGCCGCGGCGAACACCCGCTCCGCCCAGTTCAGCGGCGTCCAGAAGAAGCCGATGGTCGCCGCCCCCCACAGGCCGATGGCAATCAACGCCTTGAACAGGACGTAGGCCACCGCCAGAGGGTCGGTGGTCTGGAGCATCAGCGCCGGGTCGTACACCGCCATGAAGGGCACGACATAGCCCGCCATGGCCACGCGCGTGGCGATCCAGCCGATCTCCATGTGTCCCGCCCGGCAGATGGACGAGGCGGCCAGCGCCGCCAGCGCCACCGGCGGGGTCAGGTCCGCCATGATGCCGAAGTAGAAGACGAACATGTGCGACACGATCAGCGGAACGCCCATCTGCAACAGGGCCGGCGCCGCGATGGCCGCGGTGATGATGTAGTTCGCCGTCGTCGGCAGGCCGGTCCCCAGGACGATGCAGGCCAGCATGGTCAAAAGCAGCGCGACCAGCAGATTGCCGCCCGACAGGTCCATGATCGTCGAGGCGAAGCTGGAGGCCAGACCGGTCAGGGTCAGGATGCCGATCAGCACGCCCACCAGCGCGCAGGCCACACCCACGCCCACGGCGTTCTTGGCGCCGTCGGCGAGGCTCTGCACCAGCAGGGCCAGGGTTTCCCGCCCGCCCCGCAGGATCAGGCAGGGCAGAACCAGCAGCCCGACGATGGCGAAGGCCAGATGCTCCGTCCGCAGCCCCATCCGCCACAGCGCCGCGGCGATCAGGCCGAGGATGATCCAGAAACCGACGCGCAGGACGGTCGGGCCGATGTACCCGACGATCCGCGTGCCGAGGATCAGCGCGATGGTCAGGGCGATGCCGATCACCCCGGCGAACAGCGGCGTGAAGCCCGAGAACAGCAGATAGACCAGCGCCGCCAGCGGCAGGATCAGGTACCAGCTTTCCTTCAGCGCACGGACGACGCTGGGGCACTGGTCCTTCGGCAGGCCGACGAGGTTGTGCTTGCCGGCCTCCAGATGGACCATCCAGAAGGCGCTGCCGAAATAGAGGATGGCTGGAATCGCGGCGGCGATGGCGACGTCGCTGAAGGGGACGCCGATGGTCTCCGCCATGATGAAGGCGGCCGCACCCATGACCGGCGGCATCAACTGCCCGCCCATGCTGGCGGTGGCCTCGACCGCCCCGGCGAAGGCCGGGCGGTAGCCGAAGCGCATCATCAGGGGAATGGTGAACTGGCCGGTGGTCAGCACGTTCGCCACGCCCGACCCGTTGATCGTCCCCATGAAGCCGGAGGAGATGACCGCCACCTTCGCCGGCCCGCCCTTGGCGTGCCCGACGAGGCCCAGCGACACGTCGTTGAACAGCTTGATCATGCCGGCGCGCTCCAGGAAGGCGCCGAACAGGATGAACAGGAAGATGAAGGTCGCCGACACGAAGGTCGGCGTGCCGTAGATCCCCTCGGTCGAGAGGTACAGGTTGTCGATGACCTGATCAATGTCGTAGCCGCGGTGGGCCAGCCCGAAGGGCAGATGGCGCCCGAACAGCGCGTAGGGGATGAACACGCCGCACATGATCGGCAGCGCCCACCCCATGATGCGCCGGGCGCCCTCGAACACCAGCGCGATGGTGAGGGCGCCGACGATCAGGTCCGTCCCGTTCGGGTCGCCCGCCCGCTGGATCAGATCGACCTCGAACACATAGTGGTACAGGCCCAGCGCGAAGGCGCCCAGGCCCAGCAGCCAGTCGTACCAGGGCACGCTGCGCCGTTCCGCCTCTTGCCGGAAGCCGAACAGGGTGAAGGTCATCAGCAGCAGGAAGCCGACATGGACGGAGCGGACGACCATGCTGGACAGCGGGTTGAAGGCCGCCGTCCAGACCTGGAACAGCGAGAAGGCCACGGCGATGGCGAAGACGGCCTTGCCCGCCACGCCTTCGAAGGCCACGACCGTGGACGGGTTCTCGCGGTCGATGGCCTGACGGATTTTGTCGTCTGCCGGCTGAGAGGGCGCCGGTTGGGAGGGCGCCGGTTGGGAGGATGCGCTCATCGCTTCGGGTTCCCGGAAGGACGCGGCGCGCTTACATCAGACCCTTTTCCTTGTAGAACTTCTCCGCCCCCGGATGCAGCGGCACCGGCGACTGGATGGCGGTCGCGTCCAGCTTGATCTGCTTGGCGGCGGCGTGGGCGGCGCTCATCGCCTCCAGATTCTCGAACATCGCCTTGGTCATGGCGTAGACCGCGTCGTCCGACACGCCGGAATGGGTGACCAGCAGGTTGCGCACCGCCGCGGTCGGCACCGGCTCGCTCTGGCCGCTGTAGCTGTTGGCCGGAATGGTCTCCGCAATGTAGGCGGGATCGCCCACCTTCTGGATCACGTCCGCCGGGATCGACACGATGGTGATCTCCTGCGAGGTCGCCAGATCCTTGATCGCCGCCACGCCCAGGCCGGCGGAGATCAGCGTCGCGTCAAGCTGCCGGTTCTTGATCAGGTCCACCGACTCGGCGAAGGGCAGATACTCGGTCTTGGAGAAGTCCTTGTAGCCCAGCCCGGCGGCGGCGAAGATGGCGCGGGCGTTCAGCTCCGTCCCCGACTTCGGCGCGCCCACCGACACGCGCTTGCCCTTCAGGTCGGCCAGCGTCTTCACGCCCGAATCCTTGCTGGCGACGATCTGGATGTAGTTGGGGTAGATGGCGGCGACGGTGCGCAGCTTGGTCAGCTTGGTCTTGAAGCCGGCCTCCTCGTCGCCCTTCCAGGCGCCGCTCAGCGAGTCGCCGAGCGAGAAGGCGATCTCGCCGCGCTCCGATTGCAGAAGGTTCAGGTTCTCCACCGACGCCTTGGTCGCCTGGACCGTGACCTTCGCCCCCGGAATGGCCTTGCCGTAGATGCCGGACAGCGCGACGCCCAGCGGGTAATAGACGCCGCTGGTGCCGCCGGTCAGGACGGTGACGAACTGCTCGGCCTGGGCCGGCAGCGCGGTGAGCATGCAGACGCCGACCGCGGCCAGGAAACGCTTCATTCTTCTGTCCTCCCGAAAGACTGTCCGTTGCGGATCGTTCGTAAGACGCTTTGGTTTGCGTCGGATTGTTGGCTATCCTAACTTGTGGACATGAGGTTCGCCAGTCCGTAGGAACCGAAAGAAACGCGGCGGTTCGGCACAAGCACACTCCCTTCGGAGGAGGCCGAACGGCGTCTTGACCGGAAAGGACGACACCCCCCTATCCTTGTTCAGGCTGGCCTCGAGCCACATTTTACCCCGCAGAGTCGTAGGAACCGTCGAAAGAACCGTCGCGAAGGTCCGGGGCAACAGAACGTCACCAACAATGGGAGGACAGCGGATGCCGTGTACCGTTTCCATGACCGTCAACGGAAAGGCGGTTTCGCGCGAGGTCGAGGAGCGCACTCTTCTGGTCACCTTCCTGCGCGACCAGATCGGGCTGACCGGCACGCATGTCGGCTGCGACACCAGCCAGTGCGGCGCCTGCGTCGTCCATGTGGACGGGCGTTCGGTGAAATCCTGCACCATGCTGGCGGTCCAGGCGGACGGCGCCGCGGTCACCACCATCGAAGGTCTGGCGGCGGCGGACGGCACGCTGCACCCGATGCAGGCGGCCTTCCGTGAGCATCATGGCCTGCAATGCGGCTTCTGCACGCCGGGCATGGTGATGAGCGCCGTCGATCTGGTGACGAACCACCCCTCCCCCACGGAGCAGGAGGTGCGCGAGGGGCTGGAGGGCAACATCTGCCGCTGCACCGGCTACCACAACATCGTCAAGGCGGTGATGGCCGGGGCGGAGGCGATGCAGGGCGGCACGATGAAGGCCGCAGCCGAATAAGCGGAAGAAAAAGGCTCACATGGCCAAGGATAACGTGGGAGGAACACGAAGATGGCGAACCCCAACGGCATCGGCGCCCCCGTGCGCCGGCGCGAGGACGCGCGCTTTCTGACCGGGCGCGGCACCTACACCGACGACATCAACCGGCCCGGCCAGACCCACGCGGTCTTCGTCCGGTCCCCCTATGCCCACGCCACCATCCGCGGCATCGATGCGGCGGAGGCCATGCAGGCCCCCGGCGTGATCGCCGTGCTGACCGGTGCCGACATGGCGGCGGACAAGGTCGGCAGCCTGCCCTGCGGCTGGCAGATCCATTCCAAGGACGGTTCCCCGATGAAGGAGCCGCCGCACTTCCCCATCGCCCGCGACCGGGCGCGCTATGTCGGCGACGCCGTTGCGGTGGTGATCGCCGAGACTCGCGAACAGGCGAAGGACGCCGCCGAGCTGGTCATGGTCGATTACGAGGAACTGCCGGCAGCGGTGACCTCGCTGAAGGCGCTGGAGGGCGGCGCGCCGCAGGTGCACGACGACGTGGGCGGCAACCTCTGCTTCGACTGGCATCTCGGCGACGCGGCGGCGGTGGACGCGGCCTTCGCGCAGGCGGCCCACGTGGCGAAGCTCGACCTGATCAACCAGCGGCTCGTCCCCAAAGCCATGGAGCCGCGGGCGGCGCTCGGCGAGTATGACCGGGCGACCGGCGAGCACACGCTGACCACCACCAGCCAGAACCCGCACGTCATCCGCCTGCTGATGGGCGCCTTCGTCCTGGGCATCCCGGAGCACAAGCTGCGCGTCGTCGCCCCGGACGTCGGCGGCGGCTTCGGCTCCAAGATCTTCCACTATGGCGAGGAGGCCGTCGTCACCTGGGCGGCGAAGAAGGTCGGGCGCCCGGTGAAATGGACCGCCGAGCGTTCCGAGAGCTTCCTGACCGACGCCCATGGCCGCGACCATGTCAGCCACGCCGAATTGGCGCTGGACAAGGACGGCAACTTTCTGGCGCTGCGCGTCGCCACCGTCGCCAACATGGGCGCCTATCTGTCCACCTTCGCGCCGTCGATCCCGACCTACCTCTACGCCACGCTGCTGGCCGGACAGTACAAGACCCCGGCGATCTACGCGGAGGTGAAGGCGGTCTTCACCAACACGGTGCCGGTGGACGCCTACCGCGGCGCCGGGCGTCCGGAAGCCTGCTACCTGATCGAACGGCTGGTCGAGGTCGCCGCCGCCGAGACGGGCATCGACAAGGCGGAGCTTCGCCGCCGCAACTTTGTTCCCGCCGCCGCCATGCCCTACCAGACCCCGGTGGCGCTCCAGTACGACACGGGCGATTTCGCCAAGAATCTGGACATCGCCCTGCCGCTGGTGGACTACGACGGCTTCGCGGCGCGCAAGGCGGACTCGGTGCGGCGCGGCAAGTTGCGCGGCATCGGCTTCGCCACCTACATCGAAGCCTGCGGCATCGCCCCCAGCAACATCGCGGGCGCGCTCGGCGCACGGGCCGGGTTGTATGAATCGGCGGAGGTGCGCTTCCACCCCACCGGCTCGGTGACGGTCTTCACCGGTTCGCACAGCCACGGCCAGGGGCACGAGACGACCTTCGCGCAGCTCGTCTCCGAACGCTTCGGCGTGCCGATCGAGAATGTCGAGATCGTCCACGGCGACACCAGCAAGATTCCCTTCGGCATGGGCACCTACGGCTCCCGTTCCCTGGCGGTCGGCGGGTCGGCCATCGTCAAGGCGATGGACAAGGTGGAGCGCAAGGCCAAGAAGATCGCCGCCCATATGCTGGAGGCCGCCGAGGCCGACATCGAGGCGAAGGACGGGCGCTTCGTCGTGGCCGGCACGGACAAGTCCCTGACCATCGGCGACATCGCCCTGCAAGCCTACGTCCCGCACAACTTCCCGCTCGACGAGCTGGAGCCGGGGCTGGACGAGCAGGCTTTCTACGACCCGAAGAACTTCACCTACCCCAACGGCTGCCACGTCTGCGAGGTGGAGATCGACCCCGACACCGGGGTGGTGCAGGTGGTGAACTTCGCCGCCGTGGACGATTTCGGGCGCGTCATCAACCCGCTGATCGTCGAAGGGCAGGTGCATGGCGGGCTGGTCCAGGGGATCGGGCAGGCGCTGCTTGAGAATTGCGTCTACGACCCGGAATCGGGGCAGCTCCTCACCGGCTCCTACATGGACTACTGCATGCCGCGGGCGGACGACGTGCCGTCCTTCACCGTGCGCTACCACGAGGACCAGCCCTGCACCCACAACCCGCTGGGCGTGAAGGGCTGCGGCGAGGCCGGGACCATCGGCGCCTCCGCCGCCGTGATGAACGCGGTGGTGCACGCCCTGTCGGAGTACGGCATCACGCATCTGGACATGCCGGCGACGCCGGAACGGGTCTGGCAGGCGATCCGGCACCACACCCCCGCCCAGGCGGCCGAATAAGGGAGGAGTTCGCATGTACGCCTTCACCTATCACCGCCCCAAGACCGTCGCCGACGCCACGGCCCTGCTCGGGCAATTCGAGGACCCGAAGCTGCTGGGCGGCGGGCAGACGCTGCTGCCGACGCTCAAGCAGCGCCTCGCCCGTCCGAGCGACCTGATCGACCTCGGCCAGATTCCGGAGCTTCAGGGCATCGGGGAGGAGGCCGGGGGGCTGACCGTCGGCGCCTTCACCCGCCACGCCCAGGTCGCGCATTCCGACACCGTGCAGCGCGTCATCCCCGCGTTGGCCAGCCTCGCGGAGGGCATCGGCGACCGGCAGGTGCGCAACATGGGCACGCTCGGCGGGTCGATCTGCAACGCCGACCCCTCCGCCGACTACCCCGCCGCGGTCGTCGCGCTGAAGGCCACGGTGCGGACCGACCGGCGGGAGATCGCAGGGGACGACTTCTTTACCGGCATGTTCGAAACGGCGCTGGAGCCCGGCGAGATCGTCACCGCCGTGCATTTCCAAAAGCCGGACAAGGCCGCCTACGCCAAGTTCCGCAACCCGGCCAGCCGCTACGCCATCGTCGGCGTCTTCGTGGCCGTGTTCGGAAGCGAGGTGCGGGTGGCGGTGACCGGCGCCGGCCCGTCCGTCTTCCGGGCGGACGACATGGAGGCGGCGCTGGCCCAGGACTTCCGCGCCGACGCCCTCAACGGCGCCTCCGTCTCCGCGGACGGGCTGAACGCCGACATCCACGCCAGCGCCGAGTACCGCGCCCATCTGGTGCGGGTGATGGCCCGGCGCGCGGTGGAGGCGTGTGGATAACCGTCTTCCCTCTCCCGCCCCGGGAGAGGGTGGCGCGAAGCGCCGGGTGAGGGTACCGTCGAGGATCGGTGCCGCATTCTTGCCGGCACCCTCACCCTTCCCGCGCTTTGCGCGGGCCCCTTCCCTCTCCCGGGGCGGGAGAGGGAGTTTCTCCGCCGGACGACGTATTGTCATGCCCAACACCATCCCCGCCTCCGTCGATGCCACGCTGGACCTGCTGCGGCGGGGGAACTACGTCGCCGACCGGTCGCTGGCGACGGCGCTCTACCTCGCGCTGAAGCTGAAGCGCCCGCTGTTCCTGGAGGGCGAGGCCGGCGTCGGCAAGACCGAGATCGCCAAGGTGCTGTCCGCCACGCTGGGCCGGCGGCTGCTGCGGCTGCAATGCTACGAGGGGCTGGACGTCGCCGCGGCGGTCTACGAGTGGAACTACGCCCGGCAGATGATGGAAATCCGGCTGGCCGAGGCGTCGGGCGACCGCGACCGGGAGGCGCTTGGCGCCGACCTCTTTTCCGAGCGCTTCCTCATCAAGCGCCCGCTGCTCCAGGCGCTCGAACCCGATCCGGCCGGAGCGCCCGTCCTGCTGATCGACGAGTTGGACCGCACCGACGAGCCGTTCGAAGCCTATCTTCTGGAAATCCTGTCCGACTTCCAGGTCTCGATCCCGGAGTTCGGAACGGTCAAGGCCCCGGAGCCGCCCATCGTCATCCTGACCTCCAACCGCACCCGCGAGATTCACGACGCGCTGAAGCGGCGCTGTTTCTACCATTGGGTCGATTACCCCAACGCGGAACGGGAGCGCGCCATCCTGGCCGTGAAGGCGCCGGAGGCCGACGCGCGGCTGGCCGCGCAGGTGGTCGGCTTCGTGCAGAGCCTGCGCGGGATGGACCTCTACAAGGCGCCGGGCGTGGCGGAGACGCTGGACTGGGCGCAGGCTTTGGTGGAGTTGAACCAACTGGAGCTGGAACCCTCGGTCATCAACGACACGCTGGGCACGCTGCTGAAGTACCAGGACGACATCGCCCGCATCCAGGGCAGCGAGGCCGCGCGCATCCTGGCGCAGGTCAAGACGGAACTCGCCGCCACCACGGCGCGCTAGAAATGAACGGCGGCCTCGCCATCAACCTGATGCATTTCGCCCGCGCGCTGCGGGCGGCGGGGCTGCCGGTCGGGCCGGGGAAGCTGCTCCAGGCGGTGGAAGCCGTGGAGGCGGTGGGGATCGCCAACCGGACGGACTTCTACTGGGCGCTGCACGCCGTCTTCGTGAACCGGCGCGACCAGCGTGAGGTCTTCGACCAGGCGTTCCACGTCTTCTGGCGCAACCCGGACATCCTGAAGCGGATGATCGGCATGATGCTGCCGACCATCCGCACGGAGTCGCCGGACACGCAGGACCCGCTGTCCCGCCGCGTCGCCGACGCGCTGCGCGGAACCGCGCCGGAGGCCGAGGGGCCGGAAAAGTCGGAGATCGAGGTGGACGCCGCCTTCACCGTCTCCGCCCAGGAGCGGTTGCAGGAGAAGGACTTCGAGAAGATGTCGGCGGCGGAGATGGCAGAGGCCAAGCGGATGCTCGCCCGCATCGCCCTGCCGGTGGCCGAGGTGACGACCCGCCGCCACCGCCCCGACCCGCAGGGGCCGCGGGTGGACCCGCGGGCGACGCTGCGGCGGATGCTGCGCTCCGGCGGGGATCTGGCCGATCTGGCGCGGCGCAGCCGCCGCACGCGCCCGCCGCCGCTGGTGGTGTTGTGCGACATTTCCGGCTCCATGACGCGCTACTCGCGGATGCTGCTGCACTTCATGCACGCGGTCAGCAACGACCGGGACCGGGTGCACAGCTTCGTCTTCGGCACCCGCCTGACCAACATCACCCGCCATCTGCGGCACAAGGACGTGGACGTGGCGCTGGACGCCGTGTCGGCGGCGGTGGCCGATTGGTCCGGCGGGACGCGCATCGGCACGGCGCTGCACGCCTTCAACCGGACCTGGGCGCGCCGGGTGCTGGGCCAGGGGGCGGTCGTGCTGCTGATCACCGACGGGCTGGACCGGGATGCGGGCGAAGGGCTTGCGGCGGAGGCCGAACGCCTGCACAAGAGCTGCCGCCGCCTGGTCTGGCTGAACCCGCTCTTGCGGTGGGAGAGATTCGCACCAAGATCCAGCGGCATCCGGGCCTTGTTGCCGCATGTGGACGACTTCCGCCCGGTCCACAACCTGAACAGTCTGGCCGGGCTCGCCGACGCGCTGAACCGCGACGGGCCGCGGCGGGCCGAAAGCCTGCGCAAGTGGCTGAAGGAGGCCGCATGAGGGACGATATTCTGGAGCAGGCCGCGGGCTGGCGCGCGGAAGGACGCAGGGTAGCCCTGGCGACGGTGGTCGCCACCTGGGGGTCCTCCCCCCGCCCGGTGGGCAGCCAGATGGCGGTGGACGACGGCGGGGCGATGATCGGCTCCGTCTCCGGCGGCTGCATTGAGGGCGCCGTGGTCCACGAGGCCCGCAAGACCATGGAAGATGGCGAACCCCGGCTGATCTCGTTCGGAGTCAGCAACGAAATGGCCTGGGAGGTCGGTCTGGCCTGCGGCGGGCGCGTGCAGGTCTATGTCGAGGCGATGGAATGAAGCGCGATATCGTCGAACGGCTGCTGGCCGCCCGTGAAACCTCCCGTCCCGTGGCCCTGGTCACCGACCTGAACACGGGCCTTCAGACCCTGGTTTACGAGGACGCCGTGCACGGCGGCTTCGGCCTGGAGGATGATCTGCTGGCAGAGGTGCGGGAACGGCTCCGCCAGGATCGTTCCGGCCTCATAACGGATGCGGACGGCGATGACGACGAGGATGGGCTGCGGCTGTTCGTGCAGACCCACAACCCGCCGCTGCGGCTGCTGGTGGTCGGGGCCGTGCACATCGCCCAGGCGCTGGCGCCCCTCGCGGCGCTGACCGGCTACGCGGTGACGGTGATCGACCCGCGCGGGGCCTTCGCCACCGAATCGCGTTTCCCCGGCGTCTCCCTGCACGACGGCTGGCCGGACGAGGCGCTGGCGGCTCTGACCATCGACAGCCGCACCGCCGTGGTGACGCTGACCCACGACCCCAAGCTGGACGACCCGGCCCTGCTGGTGGCTCTGCGGTCCCCGGCCTTCTACGTCGGCTCGCTCGGCAGCCGGCGCACCCACGCCAAGCGGCTGGAGCGGCTGAAGGAGCAGGGCGTGACCGACGCGGAGCTGGCGCGCATCCACGCCCCGGTCGGGCTGGCCATCGGCGCCGTGACCCCGGCGGAGATCGCCCTGTCGGTCATGGCCCAGATCACCGCCGTGCGGCGCAAGGCCGACGCGGCCTGACAGGAGTTCATTGCCATGTTTTTCGGCCCGCTGCCCCTGCGGGAGCTTGAGGGCGCCATCCTGGCGCATTCGGTCCGGCGCGGCTCCGTCAGCTTCAAGAAGGGCCGCATCCTCAGCGCCGAGGATGTCACGGCGCTGCGCGACGCCGGCTTTACCACGGTGACCGCCGCCAAGCCCGGCGATGACGACGTGGGCGAGGACGCCGCCGCGGCCCGCATCGCCGCGGCTCTGAAGGGGCAGGAGATCGCCGTGGGCGCGGCCTTCACGGGCCGCGTGAACCTGTTCGCGGAGTCGCGCGGCCTGTTCGTTCCGGATGTCGAACGGATCAACGCGCTGAACCTCATCGACGAAAGCGTAACGGTCGCCACCCTGCCCGCCTTCGCCCCGGTCGAGCCCGGCCAGATGGTCGCCACGGTGAAGATCATCCCCTTCGCCGCCCCCCGCGCCGCGGTGGAGGGGGCGGAGGTGGAGGCGTCCGCCGGCATGCCGGCGCTGCGCGTTGCCCCCTTCCGGCCCCTGACCGCCGCGCTGATCCAGACGCGCCTGCCCGGCGTGAAGGACAGCGTTCTCGACAAGACCGTGGCCGTGACGCGGGAGCGGCTGGAGGCGATGGGCGGGCGTCTGGTCCGCGACTCCCGCTGCTACCATGGGGAGGCGGCTCTGGCCGACGCCATCGCGGCGGCGGGGCGCGCCGATCTGCTGCTGATCGCCGGGGCCTCGGCCATCACCGACCGGCGCGACGTGCTGCCCGCCGGCATCGAGCGGGCGGGCGGGGTGATCGAGCATTTCGGGATGCCGGTCGATCCGGGCAACCTGCTGCTGATCGCCCGCATCGGGGAAACTCCGGTGCTCGGCCTGCCCGGCTGCGCGCGGTCGCCCAAGCTGAACGGCTTCGATTGGGTGCTTCAGCGCATCGCCGCGGGCATTCCGGTGGCGCGGGCCGACGTGATGCGCATGGGGGTGGGCGGCCTGCTGGCCGAGATCCCCAGCCGCCCCCTGCCCCGCTCCGGCGCTGTCGCCGTGGAGCCGTCGCGGGCGCCGCGCATCGCCGCGCTGGTGCTCGCCGCCGGACGATCGAGCCGGATGGGCGGCAGCAACAAGCTGCTGGCCGATGTCGGCGGGGAGCCGCTGGTCGTCCGCACCGTCGAGTCGGTCCTGGCCTCGCAGGCCAGGCCGGTGGTGGTGGTGACCGGCCATATGGCGGAATCGGTGTCCGCCCCGCTGGCCGGGCGCCCGCTGACCATCGTCCACAACCCGTCCTTCGCCGACGGGCTCAGCGCCTCGCTGCGCGCCGGGCTGGCCGCCCTGCCGGCGGATGTCGACGGGGTGGTGGTGTGCCTGGGCGACATGCCGCGCGTCACGCCGCAGGCCATCGACCGGCTGATCGCCGCCTACAACCCGCTGGAAGGCCGGACCGTCTGTGTTCCGACCGTCCACGGCAAGCGCGGCAACCCCGTCCTGTGGGACCGCGGCTTCTTCGCGGAGATGGCGAAGCTGACCGGCGATTCCGGGGCGAAGACCCTGTTGGCCACCCACGCCGATCAGGTGGTGGAGGTGCCGGTGGAGGACGGCGGCATCCTCTACGACGTGGACACGCCGGACCTGCTGGCGGAACTCCGCGGGTAAAGCGTCAGGCCGCCCGTTCGATCACCAGATCCAGCCAGCGGCGGGAGATCGTCCGGGCGGCCGTGCCGGCGGCGGGCAGGTGCCGTTCCAGCGCCGCGTCCAGCCCGTCGAGGACCCCGCGGTCGCGCTCCCGCGACTCCACCCCGAATTTCTCCGCCCAGCCGCGGACGATGGCGGCATTGGCCTCCGGGTGGAACTGGAAGGCGTAAAGGTTGCGGCCCAGCCGGAAGGCCTGCCGCTCGCACGCCTCGCTCCGGGCCAGCGGCACCGCGCCTTCGGGAAATTCGAAGGTGTCGTAGTGCCACTGCACCATGTGCAGTTCCGGCGCCAGCCCGCCCAGCAGCGGGTCGTCCGCCGCGGCGTCGGACAGCCGGACCGCGCCCACGCCGATCTCCGCCACCGAATGGCGGTAGACGCGGGCGCCGAAGGCGCGGGCCGCCAACTGCGCGCCCAGGCAGATGCCCATCACCGGGTGCTCCTGCGCCGCGAAGGCGCGGATCAGATCCATGACCTGCGGGAAATGCGGCCCCTGGGCGTCGTTCCAGGCGTCCTGCGGGCCGCCCAGCACCAGCAGCCCGTGATAGCCCTCGGGCGCGGCGGGCAGTGCTTCCCCTTCGTCCGCGGCGACGGTGACAAGGGCCGCGCCGAAATCGGCCAAAGCCTCCCCCACGATGCCGGCGGGAGCGTTTCGGTTGTTCTGAACGACCAGGATGCGCATGGGGCGGCCACGTCCGATGGAGCGGTGAAGGGAAAAGGGCGTCCCACCGTTCATGATCGGCGGCTCCGGCGAAATCAAGCGGTGCAAGGCGGCTATGCGCTGCACCCTGGGACGGCGTAGAGTGCCCTGACGCGAAGGAAGCCATTCAACTTCCCCAGGGAGACGAGACCAATGCTGACCCGGATTCGCACGCTGGCTGGGGCTGCGGCCCTTGCCGGAACCCTGCTTTTCCCCGCAACCCTTCTTTTCCCGATGCCGGCCGCGGCGCAGAACGGCACGCTGACCTTCCTGCACTTCAACGACATCTACGAGATTTCCCCGGTGAAGGGCCGCGGCGGCTTCGCTCCCCTGACGACGGTGCTGAAGGCTGAGCGGGAGCGCAGCGCGGGGGCGGTGACGACGGTCGGCGGCGACTTTCTCTCGCCCTCCCTGCTGTCCGGCACGACGCGGGGGGAGCAGATGACCGCCCTGTTCAACGCCATGGGCGTGGACGTGGTGACCTTCGGCAACCATGAATTCGACTTCGGCACCGAGGTTCTGAAGGCCCGCATCGCCGAATCGAAGTTCCCCTGGGTCGGCACCAACGTCACCGGGCCGGACGGCAAGCCGCTGCCCGGTTCGGTCGTCACCTGGACGAAGACGGTCGGCGACATCAAGGTCGGCTTCCTGGGCGTCGTGACACCGGAAACCGCGCATCTGTCCAGCGGCGGGGTGGAGGCGACCTTCACCAACGTGCAGGCCGCCGCGGCCCTGGCGGTCAAGGCCCTGCGCGACGAGGGGGCGAACGTCGTCGTGGCGCTGACCCACCAGACCATCGCGGAGGATCGGGATCTGGCCGTCAAGGTGAAGGGCATCGACCTCATGCTCGGCGGTCACGACCACGATCCCATCAGTTTCTACGAGGGCTCGACCCTGATCCTGAAGTCCGGGGCGGACGGCCATTACCTCGGCGTCATCGATCTGGCGGTCAGCACCAAGGCAACCGACAAGGGACCGGCGACCACCGTCCTTCCCGCCGGCTGGCGCTTCGTCACCACCGCCGGGGCGGCGCCCGATCCGGAGATCGCCGCCCTGGTCAAGCGCTACACCGACCAGCTCGACACCACGCTGGCGGGCGTGATCGGGCGGACGGAAACCGACCTGGACAGCCGCAAGGACGTCGTCCGCTCCCAGGAGACGACCATGGGCAACCTGATCGCCGACGCGCTGCGCGAGGGGCTGAAGGCCGACGTCGCCATCACCAACGGCGGCGGCATCCGCGCCGACACCCTGCACCCGGCGGGAAGCCCGCTGACCCGCAAGGACATCTTCGCGGAGATGCCCTTCGGCAACGTCGCCGTGCTGACCGTTCTGTCCGGCGGCGACCTGCTGGCCGCGCTGGAGCACGGCGTGTCGAAAGTGGAGGAGAAGGCCGGGCGCTTCCCGCAGGTGTCGGGCCTGACCTTCACCTACGACCCGAAGCTGCCGTCCGGCACCCGTGTGACGGCGGCGACGGTGGGCGGCCAGCCGCTCGACCCCGGAAAAGCCTATCGGGTGGCGACCAATGACTACATGCTGAAGGGCGGTGACGGTTACGCCGCGCTGACCCGCGGACGGACGGTGGTGGACGCCTCCGGCGCGGTGCTGATGGCGACCATGGTCATGGACTATGTCGAGGCCAGGAAGACGGTCGCCCCGAAGGTCGAAGGCCGAATCGTCACGAAACCGTGACGGGCCGCCCAAAAAAGACGCCCCCGGACCCATCGGTCCAGGGGCGCAAGGCCAGGATGGATCGTTGGTGAAGCGTCAGGCGCTGCGGCGGCCATGACGCGCGGCACCCTCGGCCCGCGCGTTCAGGCGCCGCACCGCGTCGTTCGCGGTTTTCGCCGACAGCTCCGATACCTTGACGCTGCGGTTCAGCAGAAGTTCCACTTCGTCTTTGACCATGCTGCTCTGCGCTGCGTAGAAGTCCTGGACGGACCGGCTGCGCATCATCGCGTTGACGCCTTCCGCGTTGCGGGCCATGGCTTCCTGCGCGAAGCCCAGCCACTCGCGCATGATGGACTGCATTCCTTCCATCAGCACGGACCCGCACTGCGCCATCACGTCCATGTTCTCGCGGGTCTGCTGGGCGACCTCGCCCTGGGCCTCCGCGGACAGGCCCATCATGCGGTTGATCTGGTCGGAGGTCTGGCCGGCGATCTGGGTCGCCTTGCCCATCATGTCGCTGGCCGTGTCGGCGCCCCGCTGGGTCGCCTCCGCGGCGGTTTCCGCCATGCGCCGGGTGGTGTCCTCGGCGGTACCCCGGGCCTTGGCGGCGGTGTCGCGCGCGATGGTCTGCGCGTCCTTTTCTGATGCCATCTGCCTTGCTCCTGATTTCGTTCCGTCCGAATTGGACGCTCCCCCCGTTCTTCTTTGGTGCCGCGAATTTTGTGCACTGCGACACAAGCAACCGTATATCATGGTGGCGAAGAATCATTCCACAACTCTAAAAACTACCCTTCCCTACTTTTTTGCGGATACACAAAAAATCACCTCAGAGATTTATTGAGGAGGATTTCATCTAGAATTTTCATAGTGTTTCGATTGATATGAAGAAATCCGCTCGACACCCCCCGCAGGAGAGGTGCAGGACGCTTCAGCACTCCCCAAATTCTGGAGTAAGCAACCAAGGCCGGTGTGCTGCGCGTCCCGGCCCGGCACCGGCCCCACCCGCGGAGGATGCCCATGCTCATCGGTGTGCCGACGGAGATCAAAAACCACGAATACCGCGTCGGGCTGACTCCGGCCTCGGTCCGCGAACTGGTTCATCACGGCCACACAGTGCTGGTGCAGACGGGGGCCGGTGCCGCCATCGGACTGGAGGACGAGCAATACGAGGCCGCCGGGGCGGACATCGCACCGGACGCCGCCACCGTCTTTGCCCGCGCCGAGATGGTGGTGAAGGTGAAGGAACCCCAGCCCAAGGAATGCGCGATGCTGCGCCGGGGGCAGATTCTGTTCACCTACCTGCACCTCGCCCCCGATCCGGAGCAGACGCGGCGGTTGCTGGAGTCCGGCGCCGTCGCCATCGCCTACGAGACGGTGACCGACGCCCGCGGCGGCCTGCCGCTGCTGGCGCCGATGAGCGAGGTCGCGGGGCGTATGGCGGTGCAGGCCGGCGCCCATTGCCTGGAGAAATCGCAGGGCGGGCGCGGCGTCCTGCTGGGCGGTGTGCCCGGCGTTCCGGCGGCCAAGGTGGTGGTTCTGGGCGGCGGCGTGGTCGGGACCAACGCCGCCCGCATGGCCATGGGGCTGGAGGCGAAAGTCGTCGTCATCGACAAATCGCTGCCCCGCCTGAAGGAGTTGGATCTGCAATTCGGTGCGAAGCTCCAGACGCTTTATTCGACCGTGGACACGATCGAGGAGCATGTGCTCGACGCCGATCTCGTGATCGGGGCGGTTCTGGTGCCGGGAGCGGAGGCGCCGAAGCTGGTGACCAGGGCCATGGTGTCGCGCATGAAGCGGGGCGCCGTGGTGGTGGACGTCGCCATCGACCAGGGCGGCTGCTTCGAGACCTCGCACCCCACCACGCACGCGGAGCCCACCTATCTGGTGGACGGGGTGGTCCACTATTGCGTCGCCAACATGCCGGGAGGGGTCGCGCGGACCTCGACCTTCGCGCTGAACAACGCCACCCTGCCCTTCACGCTGGCTCTGGCCGACCAGGGTTACCGTGCCGCGCTGGGGCGCGACCCGCATCTGCGCGCCGGGCTGAACATCCATGCCGGCGCCGTCACTTGCAAGGCGGTGGCCGACGCCCAGGGGCTGCCCCACCAGCCGGCGGAGGAAGCGCTGCGGCTGTAGGGGCTTTCCTCAACCTCAGCCCCCATCGCGAGGTGGGCGGCAGCGAGAGTCCGCGCGGGTGGAGCCTGGCCGATGGCGCAGACATGGGACCAGGTTTCAGTCCGGCGGGAGCCGCGAGAACCGGAAATCGCAGTGGCTCGCTCCCCCAGCCAAGGTTTGTGTCCTCTCCAGGTGAATGCCACGTGTTGCATAGGCGTCGAAATCGAGCCCGCAGATGTTCGGCAAAATGTCCTTATCCCCATGGCGAGCCGCGAATTTGCAGAAGCCACAGGCCTTGTAATTGATGCCGAATTCAAAACTGTCGCCCGGACCCGGTTCGATGAAGTCGTAGACGAAATCGTCCGGAAACTGTTCCTGATGGCTTCGTTCCGCCTGTTCACGCAGAAAAGCCTGATTCTCCGACGACATGAATTGACGCCCCGCGGCGAGGCGTTCGGCTTCGGGCACGGTGAGCAGTTGGGCCTTGTAGGTTTCCCGCTCGACATCGCCGATCACGGACGGCGGCACGCCGTGCCGCCGGAGGACCCGGCTGATGGCCATGAAGCCTATGAGACGCATGAAGAAGTCGCTCATGCGACTTGCCACGCCCCCGACATAGGGCATCTGGGCGAGCACGATGCCAAACTCGTCCATCACCTCCCGCTTGATCCCGCCGACATCGGATGGACGCAAGATCTTGCACAGCATCGTCTCGGCAATATCGAGGCGGTGGCGCATGGCGGCTTCCATTGCACCGCGATGCGACTCGTAAAAGGGATGGATGGTTTCAGCCATTGGATACCTTCTTAAAGTCATTCCCGGCTCACGGGCGCTTTCCACCGAACCGGGCGGCGATTTCCCCGACGATGCCGCGGCGGAAGACCAGCACGCAGACCACGAAGATCGCGCCGATCACCACCGGGACCGGCATGCTGGTGGC
>NZ_JAUJFI010000260.1 GCF_030849505.1 Azospirillum isscasi
CGTGACGGAGCCTTCGGACAGGCTCTTCACTTGGCTGGAGGTGAGGGACGTCGTCCAGGCCCCGGCGCTGACCGTGGCGGTCTGGGTGACCGTACCGACGGTGACGCTGACGACCCGGCCATCCTCGGCGGAGGCGGTGCCGGCGATGGTGACGGCGCTCTCGTCCTCCGCGTCGCTGATCCGGTCGTCGGTCGACACCGTGCCGATGGAGACACTCGGGGCGGTGCGGTCGTAGCTGACCGTCCGGGTCGCTGCCGTGGCCGGGTTGCCGGCCTGGTCGGAGACGCTGGCGGTGATGGTGACCGAGCCCTCGCTCAGGGCCTTGACCTGGCTCGAGGTCAGCGAGGTCGTCCAGGCCCCGGCGCTGACCGTGGCGGTCTGGGTGACCGTGCCGACGGTGACGCTGACGACCCGGCCATCCTCGGCGGAGGCGGTGCCGGCGATGGTGACGGCGCTCTCGTCCTCGGCGTCGTTGATCCGGTCGTCGGTCGACACGGTCCCGATCGACAGAGACGGGGCGGTGCGGTCGTAGCTGACCGTCCGGGTGGCCGCCGTGGCGGGGTTGCCGGCCTGGTCGGAGACGCTCGCGGTGATCGTGACCGAGCCCTCGCTCAGGGCCTTGACCTGGCTCGAGGTCAGCGAGGTCGTCCAGGCCCCGGCGCTGACCGTGGCGGTCTGGGTGACCGTGCCGACGGTGACGCTGACGACCCGGCCATCCTCGGCGGAGGCGGTGCCGGCGATGGTGACGGCGCTCTCGTCCTCGGCGTCGTTGATCCGGTCGTCGGTCGACACGGTCCCGATCGACAGGGTCGGGGCGGTGCGGTCGTAGCTGACCGTCCGGGTCGCCGCCGTGGCGGGGTTGCCGGCCTGGTCGGAGACGCTCGCGGTGATCGTGACGGAGCCTTCGGACAGGCTCTTGACCTGGCTGGAGGTCAGCGAGGTCGTCCAGGCCCCGGCGCTGACCGTGGCGGTCTGGGTGACCGTGCCGACGGTGACGCTGACGACCCGGCCGTCCTCGGCCCCGCTCGTCGTGCCGGCGATGGTGACGGCGCTCTCGTCCTCCGCGTCGCTGATCCGGTCGTCGGTCGACACCGTGCCGATGGAGACACTCGGGGCGGTGCGGTCGTAGCTGACCGTCCGGGTCGCTGCCGTGGCCGGGTTGCCGGCCTGGTCGGAGACGCTGGCGGTGATGGTGACCGAGCCCTCGCTCAGGGCCTTGACCTGGCTCGAGGTCAGCGAGGTCGTCCAGGCCCCGGCGCTGACCGTGGCGGTCTGGGTGACCGTGCCGACGGTGACGCTGACGACCCGGCCATCCTCGGCAGAGGCGGTGCCGGCGATGGTGACGGCGCTCTCGTCCTCGGCGTCGTTGATCCGGTCGTCGGTCGACACCGTGCCGATGGAAACCGTCGGCGCCGTCTTGTCGTAGGTGATGGTCTTCGTCGCCGCCGTGGCGGGGTTGCCGGCCTGGTCGGAGACGCTCGCGGTGATCGTGACGGAGCCTTCGGACAGGCTCTTCACTTGGCTGGAGGTGAGGGACGTCGTCCAGGCCCCGGCGCTGACCGTGGCGGTCTGGGTGACCGTGCCGACGGTGACGCTGACGACCCGGCCATCCTCGGCAGAGGCGGTGCCGGCGATGGTGACGGCGCTCTCGTCCTCGGCGTCGTTGATCCGGTCGTCGGTCGACACGGTCCCGATCGACAGAGACGGGGCGGTGCGGTCGTAGCTGACCGTCCGGGTGGCCGCCGTGGCGGGGTTGCCGGCCTGGTCGGAGACGCTCGCGGTGATCGTGACGGAGCCTTCGGACAGGCTCTTGACCTGGCTGGAGGTCAGCGAGGTGGTCCAGGCTCCGGCGCTGACCGTGGCGGTCTGGGTGACCGTGCCGACGGTGACGCTGACAACCCGGCCGTCCTCGGCCCCGCTCGTCGTGCCGGCGATGGTGACGGCGCTCTCGTCCTCGGCGTCGTTGATCCGGTCGTCGGTCGACACGGTCCCGATCGACAGGGTCGGGGCGGTGCGGTCGTAGCTGACCGTCCGGGTCGCCGCCGTGGCGGGGTTGCCGGCCTGGTCGGAGACGCTCGCGGTGATCGTGACGGAGCCTTCGGACAGGCTCTTCACTTGGCTGGAGGTCAGCGAGGTGGTCCAGGCTCCGGCGCTGACCGTGGCGGTCTGGGTGACCGTGCCGACGGTGACGCTGACGACCCGGCCGTCCTCGGCCCCGCTCGTCGTGCCGGCGATGGTGACGGCGCTCTCGTCCTCGGCGTCGTTGATCCGGTCGTCGCCGGACACCGTGCCGATGGAGAGGCTCGGTGCGGTGCGGTCGTAGCTGACCGTCCGGGTCGCCGCCGTGGCGGGGTTGCCGGCCTGGTCGGAGACGCTCGCGGTGATCGTGACGGAGCCTTCGGACAGGCTCTTGACCTGGCTGGAGGTCAACGAGGTCGTCCAGGCCCCGGCGCTGACCGTGGCGGTCTGGGTGACCGTGCCGACGGTGACGCTGACGACCCGGCCGTCCTCGGCCCCGCTCGTCGTGCCGGCGATGGTGACGGCGCTCTCGTCCTCGGCGTCGTTGATCCGGTCGTCGCCCGACACCGTGCCGATGGAAACCGTCGGCGCCGTCTTGTCGTAGCTGACCGTCCGGGTCGCCGCGGTGGCCGCGTTGCCGGCCTGGTCGGAGACGCTCGCGGTGATCGTGACGGAGCCTTCGGACAGGCTCTTGACCTGGCTGGAGGTCAACGAGGTCGTCCAGGCCCCGGCGCTGACCGTGGCGGTCTGGGTGACCGTGCCGACGGTGACGCTGACAACCCGGCCGTCCTCGGCCCCGCTCGTCGTGCCGGCGATGGTGACGGCGCTCTCGTCCTCGGCGTCGTTGATCCGGTCGTCGCCCGACACCGTGCCGATGGAAACCGTCGGCGCCGTCTTGTCGTAGCTGACCGTCCGGGTCGCCGCGGTGGCCGCGTTGCCGGCCTGGTCGGAGACGCTCGCGGTGATCGTGACGGAGCCTTCGGACAGGCTCTTCACTTGGCTGGAGGTCAACGAGGTCGTCCAGGCCCCGGCGCTGACCGTGGCGGTCTGGGTGACCGTGCCGACGGTGACGCTGACGACCCGGCCGTCCTCGGCCCCGCTCGTCGTGCCGGCGATGGTGACGGCGCTCTCGTCCTCGGCGTCGTTGATCCGGTCGTCGGTCGACACCGTGCCGATCGACAGAGACGGGGCGGTGCGGTCGTAGCTGACCGTCCGGGTCGCCGCCGTGGCGGGGTTGCCGGCCTGGTCGGAGACGCTCGCGGTGATCGTGACGGAGCCTTCGGACAGGCTCTTGACCTGGCTGGAGGTCAACGAGGTCGTCCAGGCCCCGGCGCTGACCGTGGCGGTCTGGGTGACCGTGCCGACGGTGACGCTGACGACCCGGCCATCCTCGGCCCCGCTCGTCGTGCCGGCGATGGTGACGGCGCTCTCGTCCTCGGCGTCGTTGATCCGGTCGTCGCCCGACACCGTGCCGATGGAAACCGTCGGCGCCGTCTTGTCGTAGCTGACCGTCCGGGTGGCCGCGGTGGCGGGGTTGCCGGCCTGGTCGGAGACGCTCGCGGTGATCGTGACGGAGCCTTCGGACAGGCTCTTCACTTGGCTGGAGGTGAGGGACGTCGTCCAGGCCCCGGCGCTGACCGTGGCGGTCTGGGTGACCGTACCGACGGTGACGCTGACGACCCGGCCGTCCTCGGCCCCGCTCGTCGTGCCGGCGATGGTGACGGCGCTCTCGTCCTCCGCGTCGCTGATCCGGTCGTCGCCGGACACCGTGCCGATCGACAGAGACGGGGCGGTGCGGTCGTAGCTGACCGTCCGGGTGGCCGCCGTGGCGGGGTTGCCGGCCTGGTCGGAGACGCTCGCGGTGATCGTGACGGAGCCTTCGGACAGGCTCTTCACTTGGCTGGAGGTGAGGGACGTCGTCCAGGCCCCGGCGCTGACCGTGGCGGTCTGGGTGACCGTACCGACGGTGACGCTGACGACCCGGCCATCCTCGGCGGAGGCGGTGCCGGCGATGGTGACGGCGCTCTCGTCCTCCGCGTCGCTGATCCGGTCGTCGGTCGACACCGTGCCGATGGAAACCGTCGGCGCCGTCTTGTCGTAGGTGATGGTCTTCGTCGCCGCGGTGGCCGGGTTGCCGGCCAGATCGGAGACGCTGGCGGTGATGGTGACCGAGCCCTCGCTCAGGGCCTTGACCTGGCTGGAGGTGAGGGACGTCGTCCAGGCCCCGGCGCTGACCGTGGCGGTCTGGGTGACCGTGCCGACGGTGACGCTGACGACCCGGCCGTCCTCGGCGGAGGCGGTGCCGGCGATGGTGACGGCGCTCTCGTCCTCGGCGTCGCTGATCCGGTCGTCGCCGGACACCGTGCCGATCGACAGAGACGGGGCGGTGCGGTCGTAGCTGACCGTCCGGGTGGCCGCCGTGGCGGGGTTGCCGGCCTGGTCGGAGACGCTCGCGGTGATCGTGACGGAGCCTTCGGACAGGCTCTTCACTTGGCTGGAGGTGAGGGACGTCGTCCAGGCCCCGGCGCTGACCGTGGCGGTCTGGGTGACCGTGCCGACGGTGACGCTGACGACCCGGCCGTCCTCGGCCCCGCTCGTCGTGCCGGCGATGGTGACGGCGCTCTCGTCCTCGGCGTCGTTGATCCGGTCGTCGGTCGACACCGTGCCGATCGACAGAGACGGGGCGGTGCGGTCGTAGCTGACCGTCCGGGTCGCCGCCGTGGCGGGGTTGC
>NZ_JAUJFI010000261.1 GCF_030849505.1 Azospirillum isscasi
CGACGACGGACCGCGCGACCAGCGCCGCGAGCCGAGCTTCGGCGGCGGTGGCCGGCGCCGGGAGGAACTGACCACCGGCGTCCTGCCGCCGCTCGGCAGCGGCGGGCGCGGACGCCGGTAAAGCTCAGGCCATTTGCGACATCGGGCACATGGCGTTGCCGCAGCCCGATGGGTTGCAGGGATGCATCGGCGCCGGCGCCGGCTTGGACGAGCCGACTCGCGGCGCCATGATCGCCTTCGACACCTCGGTCCCGCCGCAGGACGGGCAGGGCAGGCCGGTGGCCTTCTGCGTGTCGTAGTCGGCCATGTTCTTGAACCACTGTTCGAATTCGTGGCCGCAGGCGCAGCGCAGGGCGTACAGGATCATCGACGGTTTTCCTTGGACACGGCAATCGCCGTGAAAGGGACGGAATCCCGCGGTGCGGCGCGATGATCTGCATCAAAGCTGGCGCGGCGGCGCTCAGCGGTGGGTGGTCACCCCCACCTGCCGGCACATCGACAGAAGAAGGCAGGTGGAGCAGCGCGGGCGGTCGCCGGTGCAGATCCATTTGCCGAAGGGCACCAGCCGCTCGTTGATTTCCACCCAATAGGGGCGGGGCAGCCGCTCCATCAGCGCGACCATGGTGCGCTCCGGAGTCGGGGCGGCGACGAAGCCCCAGCGGTTGACGATCCGGTGCACGTGCACGTCCACCGCCACCGCCGGTATGCCGAACCCGATCGCCAGCGTCAGCGCCGCGATCTTCGGGCCGACTCCGTGGAAGGCCATCAGGGCGTCCGGCGTGTCGGGCACCACGCCGCCATGCTCCGTCAGGATGCGGCGGGACAGCGCCCGGATGTCGCGGGCCTTGGCCTCCGGAAAGGTCGCGCCGTCCAGCAGCCGCGTCAGCTCCTCCGGCGTCAGGGCGATCATCTGCCGGGGCGTGCGCGCCACCGCGAACAGCCGTTCGCACACGGCCATCGTCGTCTCGTCCCGCGTGCGGGCGGAGATCAGGCTGCCGACCAACTGTTCGAAGGGGCTGCCGTGGCCGCGGTCGCGCAACGCGAACATGGCGGCCTTCGGGCGTCCGGCCACCGCTTGGCGCAAGCGCCGGAACGCCTCGTCGATGTCGAAGGGTTCCTTGTCGGCAAGGCTGGGGGCGGGGCGCAGGGGCATGACCGGTCGCGGGACGGTGGAGGGTGCCAGACCGAAACAGGCGCGGGGCAGGGTTGCTCCCCATTCTCCTTTGCAACAGCGCAGGCGCTCTATAAATTAGATATATCTAAATTAGAGGGAGCGAAAGCCATGGTGAAGGATTGGCCGCAGATGGCGAAGGACATGTCCGGCGCGGTGCGGGAGCTGCGCGGCGGCGCTCCGGAGGTGATGAAGGGCTTCTCCGCCATCGCCAGGGCGGCGCTGGAGGCCAAGGCGCTGGACACCAAGACGAAGGAGCTGATCGCGCTGGCCATCGGCGTGGCGACGCGCTGCGACGCCTGCGTCGCCTTCCACGCCCAGGCCGCGGTCCAGCAGGGCGCCAGCCGGGAGGAGGTGATGGAGACGCTGGGCATGGCGATCTACATGGGCGCCGGTCCTTCGGTGATGTACGCCGCCATGGCGACGGAGGCGTTCGACCAGTTCGCCACTGGCCAGTCCGCCGCTGGCCAGTCCGCCGCGGAAAAGGCCGGCTGACCCCCGGCCCTCAGCCGGCGCTGGAGAACAGGGGGCGGCGCAGGCGCCCGGCGGCGATCTCGGCGCGCAGCGCGTCGGCGTCCATGGCGCGGATGCGCTCCAGCTCCGCGATGTTGGCGCCGATGAAGGGGTTCCGGTCGGTGGAGTTCTCGGGCCGCGCGTGCTCCAGATGGTACAGCGGCCCAGGCACCCGCTCCACCCGCCGGCCCAGCTTGCGCAGCCGCTCCACGATCTCGTCGTCCTCATAGCCCCAGGAGACGAAGCGCTCGTTGTAGCCGCCGGCCTCCAGCAGGGCGGTCCGGTCGAAGAAGGCCCCGCCGCCCGGCGAGTTGCGGTGCATCAGGGGGAAGCGCGGGCAGACCGCGTTCAGCGGCGCCGCCGACAGCGTGTGGCCGAAGCGATGGACCTCGCGCCCCAGGATCCAGAAGAACATCCCGTTGTAGGGGAAGGCCATGGCCGCCCCGCCGCGCACCGCGTCGCGGGCCAGCGCGTATTGCACGGGATCGACCACGATGTCGGTGTCGTGGAGGGCGACGATGGGGGTCTCCGCCGCCTCCGCCATGCGGTTGAGGAGGTGGGCCTTGTGGGTGAAGGGCGTGTCGTTGCCGGTCAGGTGCAGATGCCGGCAGCGGGCGGCAAGCTCCGGCCCCAGCGCGTCGGCCACGTCGCTCGGCCCCGCCTTGTCCTCGCCGATCAGGACGGTGGTGTCGGCGTGCTTCAGGATGAAGGAGACGATCCAGCGCAGGTTGCGCTTGCGGTCCCCGCTGTCGGCGCGGAAAGGGACCAGGACCGTGACGTCGCGCAGGTCCAGCCGCCCGTCCGGCCCGGCCCCGTCGAGGACTGCGCGGCGGGCGCGGTAGGCCGCGGCCTGCGCCGCCAGCCGCTCCCGCGACCCGTCGTCGTCCGGGTCGATGGCGAGGGCCATCTCGTAGAAGGACACGGCGGCGCCGGGGCGGCCCAGATCGGCCTCGATGTCGCCCTTCTGCCGCCAGCCGGGGACGAAATGCGGGTGGCGGGCCAGCAGCGGGTCCAGAACGTCCAGCGCCTCGCCGATGCGCCCGATGGCCTGCAGCGCCTCGCTCAGATGGTATTCGGCGTCGGGGAAGTCGGGGCGGAGGACCAGCGCGCGGCGGTAGGCGGCGATGGCCTCCTCCGTCCGCACGGCGGCGTGGAGCAGGGCGCCCAGGTTGAACTGCGCGTCGGCGTCCCCGCCGTCCAGCTCCACCGAGCGCGCGATCATCGCCACGCCGCGGTCCCGGTCGCCGCCGAACGCCGCCAGCAGGCCCAGCCGGTGCAAAGCCTCGGGGTTGTCGGGATCGGCGTCCAGGACCCGTCCGTACAGCTCCGCCGCCGCCGCCCGCCGCCCGGCCTTCAGATGGTCGAGCGCGATGCCGAGCGCCTCGTCGATGGTCGCCATTCGGTGGGGTCCGTACGTCCGTGTGCCGCCTTTTGGTGGATTCCACTTTGACACAAAGGCGTTTGCGGGGAAATCATCCGCTCCAGGACCATGCCTCAGGGAAACACCCGATAATGAACGACCATCGCAACAGCAAGAATGGGTCCATGGGAGGACTCACCCGCCGCCAGTTCGGCACCGCCGCGGCGTCCATCGCGCTTTCCGCCGGCGCGCTTTCCACCTTCGGCCGGGCGCCGGCCTTCGCGCAGGGTGCGGCGCTGAAGGTGGGCGTGCTGCTGCCCCGCTCCGGCCTGCTCGCCCAGGCGGGTCAGGCTTGCCAGCGCGGCGCGGAGATCGCGCCGGCCATCCTCGGCGAACTCGGCTACAAGGTCGAGATCCTGTCCGCCGACACCGAATCGAACGTGGACGTCGCCCGCTCGCGCGCCGAGAAGCTGATCAACGACGGCGCCAACGTCATCGTCGGCGCCTTCGACAGCGGCCAGACCGCCGCCGCCGCCCAGGTGTGCGAGCAGCGCGGCATCCCGCTGGTGATGAACATCGCCGCCGCCGACCGCCTGACCGAGCAGGGCTACAAGACCGTCTTCCGCAACTTCCCGACCTCCACCATGCTCGTCAGCAACGGGCTGGCGCTGATGAAGGACCTGTTTGCGGTCAGCGGCACCACCCCGAAGACGGCGGTGTTCCTGCACGCCAACGACACCTTCGGCATGGCGAACAAGCAGGCGATGGACGCCCTGTTCCCGAAGCTGGACATGCCCTTCGGCATCGTCGACACCATCTCCTACGACCCGAAGGCGCAGGACCTCGCGGTCGAGGTGGCAAAGGCCAAGGCGACCGGCGCCGAGCTTGCCATCGTCACCACCCGCGCCAACGACGCCATCATGCTGGTGCGCGAGATGGTCAAGCAGCGGTGGGAGCCCAAGGGCATCGTCTCCCCCGGCTCGCCCGGCCTGTATGACGAGCAGTTCTACAAGGTGCTGGGCAAGTACGCCGACTACGCCATCACCAACCTGCCCTGGTACGACCCCAAGGCGGAGCTGACCAAGCGCGTCGAGGCCGCCTTCAAGAAGCAGTACCCGAACGACCGGTTCGAGGGCTACGCCTTCAACGTCGCCTTCACGCTGGAGGCGATCCTGGTCGCCGCCGACGCCTTCAAGCGCGCCGGCACGGCGGAGCCGGCCACCCTGCTGGAGGCGCTGCGCCAGACCAACCTGAAGGACAAGATGATGGTCGGCCCGGCCATCACCTTCGACGAGAAGGGGCAGAACACGCAGCTCATCTCCGCCTGCCTGCAGAACCGCAACCTGCGCCCGACCGTGGTCCTGCCCAAGGGGTCCGCGGAGATGGAGCCGGTCTTCCCGATGCCGGGCTGGGGCAAGCGCGCCTGAACCACCCCTCCGAATCCCCTCTCCCCCTGGGGAGAGGGTCAGGGTGAGGGGGGGCGAAGGACGGAAACGCAGCGCCCGCGGCCGCGCTTCCGCCCTTTGTCCTCACACCGTCTGGGCTTCCAGCCCGTAGGCCAGCAGCCGTTCCACCGACGCGCGGCGGTCGCCCGCCGCGGCGAAGCGGGCGCGGGCCTCGGCGGACTGCCGGTCGCGGAGGGCCGCGTCGCTCGCCAGGGCAAC
>NZ_JAUJFI010000262.1 GCF_030849505.1 Azospirillum isscasi
GAACGCCAGGAAGGGGCGCCGCGGCGGCGCCGGGGCCGGAGCGTGGAACCTGCGGGGGTCGGCCACCCGGTCCAGGTCGCCCCACAGGCCGGCGAGCCGGTCGTATTCGCGCCGGTGGGCCGGGTCCTGCGCCAGCCAGGCGGAAAAGGCCCGGCGGTCCGCCGCGTCGGCATCGCCGGATTCCATGCGCACGAACCACGCCAGGGCCGCGTCGCGCGGGGTCTCCGGTAAGTCCGGTTGGTCGCGGTTCCGGTCCATCAGTGCGCCAGCCGGTCGCGGCAATGAGCCAGGGCTTTCATGACATGCTTCTCCACCATGCTGCGCGAGATGCCGAGGCGCGCGGCGATGTCGGCATGGCTCAGCCCGTCGAATTTGTGAAGCAGAAACACCTCGCGGCAGCGCGGCGGCAGTTCGGCCAGCGCCTGGCTCAGCCGTTCCAGCCGCTGCTTGTGCTCCAGGGTGGACTCGGCGTCCGGTTCGTCCAGCGGGTGGTCGAGCCCCAGTTCCGCCGGGGCGAAGCGCCGTCCCCGGCGGGTTTCCGCGCGCATCCGGTCGAGCGCGATGTTGTCGGCCATGCGGTACAGGTAGGAGCGGGGGTTGTCGATTTCCGGCAGGGCGGTCAGGCTGCGCAGCCGCAGATAGGTGTCCTGCACGACGTCCTCGGCCAGGCACAGCGACCCCAGGCGCCGGGCCAGATGGCCGGTCATCTCTTCGTAGTGGTCGAGCAGCAGCCCCAGCAGGGAAGACCGGTCTCTTTCAGCCATGACGTGGGCGACACCCGTTCCCAGAACCTTGCGGCCCACTCCTAAACCACGAATGCGAATCATTCGCAATCTATACATCGACCGGAAAAAATATCTTTGCCGGGGGAGGTGAGGGGGTGGCCGGCGCCGGTCGTCGTGATGTCGGGTGGTGTGTGTGCGGTGCGCCCTGCCGCCGCGAAAAACGGAAGAAGGCGGGCTTTCGCCCGCCTTCCCCGTCCGCATGCCGTTATGGTGGGATCAATGCTTCATCTCGCCGAGCTGCTTGCGGGAGTCGCCGCTCTTGTCGAGGATGATGCTGTCGTCCGCCTTGCCATCGACTTCCAGAATGCCGATCAGGCCCTTGGTGGCGCGGCTCAAGGCGTGATCGACCAGCGCGTATTTGCCCGGGTAATCGACCTTGAACTCCACCATCGTCGCCCCGCCCGGCGCCACAGTGACCGTCTGCACGTTCTTCAGCGGCGTGGTCTCCAGGTCACCGAGATTGTGGACGCGGTCGAAGATCTCGCCGATGACATGGAAGGACGAGGTGAAGTTCGGGCCGCCGACGCCGAACCAGATGCGCACGGTTTCGCCCACGCTGGCCTTCAGCGGCTTGTCCTTCACCAGCCCACCCACGGCGCCGTTGAACACCAGATAGCCGGGCTTCTCGTTCACCAAGCCGTCATAGTCGTCCTCCGCCGCCGGCAGGTTCTTCGCCTTGGTGGCGTAGATCTCCTGCTGCATCACGTAGAATTCCTTGTCGACCTTCGGCAGGCCGCCTTCCGGTTCCACCACGATCAGGCCGAACATGCCTTTGGCGATGTGCTGGGCGACCATCGGCGTGGCGCAGTGATAGACGTAGACGCCCGGCGCCATCGCCTTGAAGGAGAACTCCTTGGTCTGGCCCGGCTCCGCCTGGGTGATCTGTCCGCCGCCGAGGAAGCCGGTGGCCGCGTGGAAATCCACGGAATGGTTCATGATCGACCCGGGCGCGTTCGTCATGGACACGTTCACCGTGTCGCCGACGCGGACGCGGACCATCGGGCCGGGGACCTTGTTGTTGAACGTCCAGTAGGTGTAGGTCGTGCCGTCGTCCAGCCTGGCTTCGACCTCGGTCGTGGTCAGCACGACGTTGTGGGTCTTGGGCGCGCGCTTGCCCGCCGCCTCCGGCGCGGGGACCGCCGCGGGGTCCTGGACGATGTCGACCGCCGGCTCCTTGACCTTCGGCTCGGCATACAGCGTGGTGGCCGATGCGCTGCCGATCCCCGAACCAACGCCCGACAGGGCGATGAGGGCGGCGGCGCTGACGGTGGTGAGGAAGGTCCTGGTCTTCATGATGCGATCCGGCAAGTGCGTTGCTCCTGAAGAAAGCATCCCAGGCCGAGCCCCTCCGTTACTTGACCGCCATCAAGAATTTGAAGATTTTCCGATTCAAACACTGCATTTCTATTTATCTCATTTTTGTCCTAATTGTAAGGATCGGAGCATGGAGAACGGCGTGGTGCCGCCGGCGAGAATCCTCGCGCGGCGGCACCACGCCATGCGGTTTCCATCACCGGGCGGCAAACCCGCCGCCGGCCCCGCGCTAAACCAGCCCGGCCGCGCGGGCCCATCGGTATTTGGCGCCCAGCACCGCGACCGGCGTCTCGGTCGTGTAGGGGTAGGCCACGACGCCATGGTCGTACAGATGGCTTGCCGCCTCCTCCACCTGCACGTCGCCGGCCAGCGAGGCGACGATGGGCTTCTCGATGCCCTTCGCCTTCATCTCCTCCTTCACCTCGACGACGAGCCTGGCGAACACCATCGGCGGCGTGATGATCGTGTGCCAATAGCCCAGGATCAGCGCGTGGATGCGGTCATCTTCCAGGCCCAGCCGGATTGTGTTCTTGTAGGTCGCCGGCGGCTCGCCGCCCGTGATGTCCACCGGGTTGCCGGCGGCGCCGAAGGGCGGGATGAACTTGCGGAAGGCGGCGTCGAGGTCCGGCGGCATCGTCATCAGCGACAGGCCGTTGTCCACGCAGGCGTCCGACAGCAGCACGCCCGATCCGCCGGCACCGGTGATGATGACGACGTTCTCGCCCTTCGGCGTCGGCAGCACCGGGATGCCGCGGGCGAACTGCAGCAGATCCTGCAGGCTGCGCGCCCGCACCACGCCCGACTGCCGCAGCACGTCCTCGTAAACCTTGTCGTTGCCGGCGAGCGCGCCCGTGTGGGAACTGGCCGCCCGCGCGCCCAGCGACGTGCGCCCGGCCTTCAGCACGACCACCGGCTTCTTCTTCGAAACCTGCCGGGCGGCCTCCGCGAAGGAGCGGCCGTCCTTCAGATCCTCGCAGTGCATGGCGACGACCTGGGTGTTGTCGTCCTGCTCGAAGAAGTACAGCAGATCGTCCTCGTCGATGTCCGACTTGTTGCCGAGCCCGACGATCGCCGACACGCCCATCCTGGCGGAGCGGCTGAAGCCGATGATCGCCATGCCGATGCCGCCGGACTGCGACGACAGCGCCGCCTTGCCCTTCACGTCGTACGGCGTGCAGAAGGTCGCGCACAGATTCTTCGGCGTGTAGTAGAAGCCGTAGATGTTCGGCCCCATCAGCCGCACGTCATGCTGGCGCGCGATGGCGACAATCTCCTCCTGCCCTTCGACGTTGCCGGTCTCGGCGAAGCCGGACGGGATCAGCACGGCACCGGGGATCTTCTTCTCGCCGACCTCGGTCAACGCCTGGGCGACGAATTTGGCCGGAATGGCGAAGACCGCCACGTCGATGCCGCCCGGCACGTCCTTGACGCTCTTGTAGGCCTTGTGACCCAGGATGTCGCCGGCCTTCGGGTGGATCGGGTAGATCCGGCCCTGGTAGCCGCCGTCGATGAGGTTCCTCATCACGGAATTGCCGATCTTCCCGTCCTCCGCCGAGGCGCCGATGACGGCCACCGCCTCGGGCTTCATGATCCGGTTCATCTGCCGGACGATCTGCTCCTGCGACGGGCGGTAGCGCGGCGCCTTGGGCGCGAAATCCAGGACCACGCGCACGTCGGCGGCGATGGCGCCGTTCTCGCGTGCGAAGACCGGGTTGAGATCGAGTTCGGCGATCTCCGGCACCGCGTCGACGAGGCGCGAAACCTTGACGATCACGTCGGCGAGCGCCTCGCGGTCGACCGCCTTGCCGCCGCGCACGCCCTTCAGCATTTCCGCGGCCTGGATGCCGTCGAGCATCGACAGGGCTTCCTCACGGGTGACCGGGGCGAGGCGGAAGGTGATGTCCTTCAGCACCTCGACCAGAACGCCGCCGAGACCGAAGGCCACCAGCTTGCCGAAGCTCGGGTCGGTGATGGAGCCGACGATGACCTCCACGCCGCCTTGCAGCATCTGCTGGACCTGCACGCCGGCCAGCTCCGCCCCGGCGTCGTAGGCGCGGGCGTTTTCCATGATGGTTCTGAAGCCCTGGCGGACGGCGCCGGCGTCCTGAAGGCCGACCAGAACGCCGCCGGCCTCGGTCTTGTGCAGAATCTGCGGCGACACGATTTTCAGAACGACCGGGAATCCCATGCCCTCGGCGAGGGCGACGGCGTCCTCGGCGCTCGTCGCCACGCCTTCCTTGGGCACCGGGATGTCGTAGAGATCGCAGAGTTCCTTGGCTTCCGGCGCGGTCAGCGCGGTGCGGCCCTCGGCCTTCGCGGTGTCGAGAAGGCGGCGGACGACGTCCGTTGGACGCTCGGCGGGGAGCGGATGGATGGCGGCGGACATGGCCTTTCCTCCTGTGCAAATTTTTCGGTTCACGTCTGGAAGGGTTCGGAAAAACGCCGGAGGCAGCGGCCTCATCCGGCGGGGAGCGGTCTCCGCGCGGCGCCGAGCGCCCCGGTGTCGCGGACTTCGGAAATGCGCCGCTCGTCGAAGCCGAGCACCTCGCGCAGGATTTCGTCGGTGTGCTCGCCGAGCAGC
>NZ_JAUJFI010000263.1 GCF_030849505.1 Azospirillum isscasi
GCGGGGTGGAGCAGCCCGGTAGCTCGTCAGGCTCATAACCTGAAGGTCGCAGGTTCAAATCCTGCCCCCGCAACCAATACCATCAAACAACCCGCCTCTCACGAGGCGGGTTGTTTGCTTTCAAGGGCTTGGAGCAGTTCTTCCGCCCTCGTGAAGCCTCCCTCCATCTCGGTCTCCAGTCCGTTGCCCTCAGGCGTCGGCGTCAATGTCACCTTGGTGACGATGCGGCGCGCCACCTCCACCATGCGGGCGCCACCGCCCAGCATCATCAGGTTGTCCACGACCAGTCGGTGCGCCTTGGCCAGAGTCACCCCATCGGGCGTTTCGCGTCGGGCATTTCGGGCATCGGCGCCCGTCCGGTCGCTGAGCGCCACCATCGACACCAGTTGGCCGGCGAGACCGTCGTGTAGGTCGCGGGTCAGGCTGATGCGCCGCGCCGCCTCCGCGTCGGCGATCTCCCGGCGCAGCTTGCGCGTTGAGCCGGTCCGCCGTGTTGACAACCATCGCGAAACGTCACATCAGGACGGTGCTGATGACGCTCGGCACCATCGGTACGGGGATGGAGAACGGGCTGATGAACAGGCGCTCTCCGGTGGGGCCGTACAGGGTCGCCACCTGATGGAGGGATCGTGAGCAGGGCCAGAAGTATGGCGCCCAGAATCACATGGGCCGCGTCATTGCGGTGACGGATCGCGGCGTGGACGAGCACCGTGACGGCAGTGCCCGTCGCTTCACGGACCGCATTTCGAATAACCGCAGTTCAGGCAGTTGTCGCACCCCTCCTGACGGACCAGGCCGGGCTGGCCGCATTTCGGGCATTGCCGGAGGTTGGCCGCCTCCGTTCCGGCGGCTGGAGGGGTGGGGTTGGCGGTCAGCGCCCCGTCGTCCGGCAGCATGCCGATGGCCTTCAGATGCCGTTCGATGACGTCCCCGATAGCCGCCAGCAGGGAGGGGACGTAGCGCCCCTGCATCCAGGCACCGCCGCGCGGGTCGAAGACCGCCTTCAACTCCTCCACCACGAAGCCGACCTCGCCGCCGCGGCGGAACACGGCGGAGATCATGCGGGTCAGCGCCACGGTCCAGGCGTAATGCTCCATGTTCTTGGAGTTGATGAAGACTTCGAAAGGACGGCGCCGCCCGCCGTCCACGATGTCGTTGATGGTGATGTACATGGCGTGGTCGCTGTCCGGCCAGCGCACCTTGTAGGTCTCGCCCGGCAGGGTTTCCGGACGGTCGGGCGGCTTGGCCGCCATGGCGGCGCCCTCCTTCCTCACCGACAGGACGGCGCCGGTCACCGCGTTCGGACGGTAGGTGGTGCAGCCCTTGCAACCCAGTTCGTAAGCCTGCCAGTAAACGTCCTTGAAGGCGTCGAAGGGCAGATCCTCCGGACAATTGATGGTCTTGGAGATGGAACTGTCCACATGGCGCTGGGCCGCCGCCTGCATCACCACATGCTCCGCCGGGGTCAGGGACTGCGCGTCCACGAAATAGTCGGGCAGGGGGTGATCGGCGCCGAACCGCGCGCGGAACAGGCGATGCGCATGGTCGCTCACCTCCTCCGTGCGGCGAGTGCCGTCGGGCATCAGGACGGCGCGCTCGTAGCTGTAGGAGAAGACCGGCTCGATTCCGGAAGACACATTGTCCGCGAACAGCGAGATCGTGCCGGTCGGCGCGATGGAGGTGAGGAGCGCGTTGCGGACGCCGTGTTCCGCGATCAGGGTGCGCACGTCCCCATCCAGCCCGCGCACCATCGGGGCGTCCAGATAGGCGTCGCGGTCGAAAAGCGGGAAGGCCCCCTTTTCCGCCGCCAGAAGGGCGGAGGCGCGGTAGGCTTCGTTGCGGATGGTCTTCAGCCAGGATTCGGTCAGGGCCACCGCCGCCTCGCCGCCGTAGCGCACACGGCAGAGGATCAGCGCGTCGGCCAGCCCGGTGACGCCCAACCCGATGCGGCGCTTGGCGTGGGCCTCCTGGGCCTGCCGCTCCAGCGGGAAACGGGAGGCGTCCACCACATTGTCCATCATCCGGACCGCCAGGGCCGTCAGTTCGCTCAGCCGGCCGACGTCGAGCCGGGCCGTCTCCTCGAACGGGTCCAGCACCAGGGCGGCGAGGTTGATCGAGCCGAGCAGACAGGCGCCATAGGGGGGCAGCGGTTGCTCTCCGCATGGATTGGTCGCGGAGATGGATTCACAATAGCCCAGGTTGTTCTGCTCGTTCACCCGGTCGATGAAGATCACGCCGGGCTCGGCGTAGGCGTAGGTCGCCTGCATGATGCGGTCCCACAGGCCGCGGGCGCGCACCTCGCGGTGGACACGCCCGTCGAAGACCAGCGGCCAGAGCCGGTCCTCCCGCACGGCATCCATGAAGGCGTCGGTGACCAGGACCGACAGGTTGAACATGCGCAGCCGTCCGGGCTCGCGCTTGGCGTCGATGAAATCTTCGATGTCGGGATGGTCGCAGCGCAGGGTGCCCATCATCGCGCCGCGCCGGGCGCCCGCCGACATGATGGTGCGGCACATGCCGTCCCACACGTCCATGAAGGACAGCGGGCCGGAGGCGTCGGCACCCACCCCCTTCACGAAGGTGCCCTTGGGCCGCAGGGTGGAAAAGTCGTAGCCGATGCCGCCGCCTTGCTGCATGGTCAGAGCCGCTTCGCGCAGGTGGGCGAAAATGGCGCCGAGGTCGTCCTCGATCGTCCCCATGACAAAGCAGTTGAACAGCGTCACCGTCCGGCCTGTGCCGGCTCCAGCCAGGATGCGCCCGGCCGGCAGGAACTCGAAACGGGACAGCGCACGCTCGAACCGCGGCGCCCAGACCTGTGGATCGGCTTCGGTGGCGGCGAGCGCCGTGGCGACACGGCGCCAGGTGTCGGCGATGGTCTGGTCGATGGGTTCGCCCGCGGCGGACTTGAAGCGGTACTTCATGTCCCAGATCCGCTGGGATATCGCGGCGATGCCCGGCATGCGCTCTCCTTCCTTCCGCATGTACGGAAGAGTAGGGAGCACTCCCCGGACGGTCAACCGGACGGCTCCGTTTGCGTTCCGTGGATGCGGCGCCTTCGCTCAGGAAGCGGCGCTGGTCTCGCGGCGGGTGGCGGAAACGGCGGGTTCCGCCGCCGCCGGGCGCACGGTCGCCGGGCCGCCCGCGGCGACGACCAGCCGGTCCGTGGCGGCCTCCAGCCGTTCCTCAAGCTCCCGCATGGCCTCGGCGCGGCCCAGGCCCGGCGGGATGGGCGGCAGGAACTCCACGATCACCGTGCCGGGCCGCTTGATGAAGCTGTGGCGCGCCCAGTAGAGGCCGGCGTTCAGCGCCATCGGCACGATGGGGATGTCCAGACTCTTGTAGAGCACGCCCACCCCGATCCGGTAGGGGCGGTAGGCGCCGACGGCGACGCGCGTCCCCTGCGGGAAGATCACGATGGGGCGTCCCTCCTCCTTCACCGGACGGGCGTTCCGGACCATGGAGGCGACGGCCCGGCCCTTCGCGCCGCGGTCCACGGCGATCATGCGGGCCTTGGCGGCGTACCAGCCCCAGATGGGAATCCACAGAAGCTCCCGCTTCAGGATGATCGCCGGGTCGTCGACGAGGAAGTGCAGCTTCATCGTCTCCCAGGCCGACTGGTGCTTGGCGGCCAGCAGGAAGGACCCGCTTTTGGGAACATGCTCCCGCCCGCGTACCTCGTAGCGGATGCCGACGAGCGTGCGCTCCAGCCACGCCACGGTGCTGAAATACCACGTGACCACGCGGATCATGCCCCGCCGCGGCAGCAGCAGCATCCACAGCAGGCCGACGCAGATGATCGCCGTCCACACATGGAAGGCGACGTTGAAGGCAAGGGAGCGCAGGAAGATCATGGCCGGAACTTGTCAGGATTCGATCAGCTTCTCAAGCGTGTAGCGAAGCCGCGTCACGATGTATTTATTGTATTCGGTCATCAGCAGGTTCGCGGTGCCCGGCCACAGCCACCAGTCGTTCAGATGCACGTTGGGGGAGGCGACGGGGTGGGGCACCACATCCACCTCCGGGATCACCATGCGGAACTCCAGAAGGCTGCGCATCATGTGGTAGTTGGCGGTGACCAGCCGCATGGAGGTGAAGCCCTGCTCGCGCAGCCAGTCCGCCGTCTCGTAGGCGTTGCCGATGGTGCTGTCCGCGGAATAGCCGAGCGTGATGCAGCATTCCATCTCGCCGGGGAACTGGCGGGAGCGTTTCAGAAGCTCCTGCACCTCCAGCCCCTCATAGACGCCGGACACGAACAGCTTGCGCGCCCGCCCGTCGGCCAGCAGCTCCAGCCCGGTGCTCAGCCGCCCGCTGCCGCCGGTCAGCACGACGATGGCGTCGGTGCCGCGGGTGGCCTCCGCGCTGCCCGGCGGCGGCGGGGTGCGGGGGATCGAGGCGGCGAACCAGAACAGCCCGCCCGTCCACAGGAGCCCGCCCAGCACCGCCAGCAGCAGCAGCCGTCGGAAAGCCCGCAGGAAGCGGGCGCGCCGCGGGTGGACCGCCATCCGTCAGCCTCCGGGCGGGGGAACGGGGGTGGCGGTCACGGCATCGACTCCAGCGTGCGCAGCACCGTCCAGCGCGCGGCCTTCGGACTTCAGCTTGCGGACGACCTGATGCTTCTGGTCCGGAAGCACCTCAGCCTCGATCTCGTCGATG
>NZ_JAUJFI010000264.1 GCF_030849505.1 Azospirillum isscasi
CTCACCGGCCGCATTCTCTTCAAACGGAGAGAATCACGACCGGCAAGCCGGGCATAGCCTTTTTCCGCGGCCTGCTAAGCGATGAATCCGGTTCGAATAATGATGTCGTCGTTACCCCGCCACCGCCACCACCGCCTCTCACCGTCGACGCCGACGGAGGGATCGGCCCAGTTAATATTGTTCAAAATTTTAACACTGGATTGAATCCTGGGACGCTATACTTTGATGTTGTCATGGAGGGATCGACGCCCGGTCGGCGAGCACAAGTCATTTATGACGGTTCTGTTGTAATGGATACGGGGGGTGACCCTGATTCGATCGTATCCATGTCCTGGCCATATCCGGCCGCACCAACACAGACCATACAGTTGGTTCTTGACCAGCCGGGTATCGGCGGTGCCGGCACAGGGCAGTGGAGCTATAGCCTGTGGCTGATACCGGACGCCCCACCACCTCCATCGCCGCCGCCCACTCCTCCACCACAACAACAATCGCAACCATCTCCTCGCATTGCCAATCTGGTAACCAGACCCTCGTCCACGCCCGGCCAACTTAATGATCTATTCGTGGCGTTCAACACCACGCACACGAACGGCGTCACTGTCGAGAGCCAGAACCTACAGGTCGATGGCAAGGGGCTACACGTCGATTTCAGCCAGAATGGCTGGATGGACCGGGCCGACATCGAGAACGCCATCACGGGGCTCGATACGGCCGAACAGCGGGTCCGGTCGGCGTCGCAAGCCCTCACGACCGGGCTCGGCATCATCACGGCCCGCGAGGACTTCATGCGGAGCTTCTCCGATGTGCTCGATGAGGGAGCAAACAAGTTGACCCTGGCCGACCAGAACGAGGAGGGGACCAACCTGCTGACGTTCCAGACGCGGCAGCAGCTTGCCCAGACCGCCCTGGGGCTGGCGAACCAGAGCCAGCAGGTGATCCTGTCCCTGTTCAGGTGACGCCCCTGGCAGGCAGCGGTAGGGCCGGTGTCGGCCTCCCCTCCTCGTGGCATCGTGTGGCCGACAGAATCGCACGTCGGCGGCCCTCTGTGAATTCTATGTCTGCGTCAGTGCACTAGCGAAGCCACGGAGCCGCCGGAAGGCTGCCGTTGCGTAACGTACCCACAGGGAGGTGAGGGTGGTTCGAGCCCGCCCTCACCTGCTGCCAACCAGCGGCCCCCTCTGGATCTCCCAAGGACCGCTGGACTTGCTCGTAGGTGATCGCACGGGTACTCCACCGCAACGGCATCGGGTTCCGCCAAGCCTAGCCGGCCGGCTTGGATCTTCCTTGCCCTTTACCCCGTAGTCGCATCGAATCGCGGACGATTCAAAATTATGATTGATCAAGGGATCATTTCTGGAAGAAGTGAAGTTATCCATCCCAATGGTATCTTATTAAAACTTACTCCAATAGCAATAATTCCGACGATTAATGCCAACGCACCGTCAACGATATACGCCCTAACAAAATGCAATGATGAGCGAAAACGTGTCTGCTTTCCATATTTTGACTTAATTGCAGCACATTCAACGGCGTAATTTGTTATTAGTCCGCTGGCTAATGCCTTCTGACTAACTACGGCATCTGCAATATCACTCCTGAACCCTTGTTCTTGTGCGTATATATCGTATTGATTATCACTTCCATTCCCTTTTTTCACGGTCAGGACAAGTGGCTTGTAGATTTTGATCAATTTGTCGACCCGATCAGAGGTGATGTCAGGCACCTTATCGGATCTTAGTATCTCTATCAGTCTTTTCAGACCGGCTTGATCAACGGAAAACTCTACATCGCTCATGACATAGCGGCACATCTTGATGATGTCGGCCTCATGTGCCTCGCTTAAGCGAGAAAGTTCGTCAGCTTCACTCTTTAGATGCTTGGAAGAGTAACCATCGCTGAATTCATCGTAGATATCCATCCCATAGTACAGTGTGAATGTTATAAAAAAATAAAATGTGCTGATTATCAAGGCAAATAATAAAGCTCCCGGACCGATGTTCACTTCATATCCAAGGGCAGGGATTTTCTGCACCGTTACGTTAAATGCTTTTGTAAGGATCAGTACAGACGATGCTACCAGTAGGTTTCGCTTAGCTGCACGGGTTGCGGTTGAAAGAGGATCATGAGCCATGGCAGAGTTCCTAATGTCATGCACTTCGCATTTATAACCCGGCCGGTGGTCGCAACCCAATACGCGAAATCCATTGGAGGTACACCCACTTCAAAAGAAGGATTCCCGCCTGTCAGGCGACACCTGGAACTGCCCCCCTGACGACACGAAGGCTGCCCCCCGGTTGCCCCGGTGGGCCCACAGGCTTGATCCTCCTCGGGCTGGAAAATTGCCCGTCGGATCAAGCCTATGGACTACCGGGATAACCTGAAGCCCATGCTGCGGTAACGATGGCAGAGGGGGCAGTGCTCGTGTCGCCAAGGGGGCAAATTGGGATGTCGCCTGACACCGCCCTCTTCAACGCAAGGAGGAGTCTGCACCAACATGCCAGCGGGCCGCATGCGGCGGGCATGATCGACGATGATCGCAATCTCCTTCAGCAGGTTAGAGTGGTCGGAGATGATCAAAGCTCCGTGAGCTATTGAGGGCCAACTGCTTGGCAAACAGTGGAGCGACAGCCCAGCATCACTGAGCCAGACGCTTGCGGCCGCAAACACCATGATTGGCGATGAGGAAGCCACAAAGTATGCTCCGGGCGGGAGAAGCAACTCGGGTTGGAAGGGATACCTGATGCCTGAACAAGATCCTCCGCCGCTGGGTGAGGCACGATCAGATGTCGTTGCCCGCACGCTCACCACGCTTGCTGGAGCCGTGCCGTGCGTCGGTCCGCTCATTCAGGTGGCTTTGAGCGAGACCATCCCGAACGTTCGTCTGGAACGTATCGAAGCGTACCTAATCTATCTTCAAAGCCGCCTGGACGAACCTACGCTCAACGACTCGCTCAGGACCGCTGATGGGCTTGACGTGTTCGAAGAGGGAATGTGGCAATCAGCAAGAGCCTTTTCAGACGAAAGGAAGCAATACGTTGCGGAGTTGGTCTCCAAGGGAATGGCTTCGAATGGGGCTGAAAGACAGGAATCTCGCCATGCTCCCCGGATACTGAATCAATTGGATGATGCACAGATCATCATCCTAAGCAGCTATCAATCGAAATACCGCAGAATTGGCGACGAGGCAACTGCCGCATTCTACAAAAAGCACCGAGATGTACTGGGGCCTTTTAGTCGAGAGATCGGTGCCAATAACAAGGATAGGGGGAGGGCAGAACTCAAGGATGCCTTTGAGCGGCATCTTAGTTCGTTTGGTTTGCTCGACGTTAAAAGCGAAGATTACAACACGGGGCGTGTTTCTTACGAACTTACGGCTCAGGGTAGACGGTTCCTTGAATATCTCGGGATTGCCGAACGCTAGAGGCTAATTTGGAACCGAAGATAAAGATCTGGCGTCTCCATCCCCAGACCCTTAAGCGATTCGTCCCGCACCAGCACCGTGACGGATATTTCCGTGTAGCCGATCCCACACTCGGCAAGGTCAAGCACCACGCCGAACACCAGATCCCTGTGGTAAGCGAGGAGGACCTCGTCGCCTACATCAGGCGGGGTTATCTCTGCCGCATGCGTGGCGAAGAAACCGGGCAGGTCAACCTTATCGCCGCGAGTGAGATCGTGACCGACGCCCCCGGTGCGGCATCTGCCGACCCCAAGGCATCACGAACTTCGCCAACGAGCGGGGTGAAGACAACCTCGTCGATGGCCATGTCACTGCCCCCCGACCTCAAGCCGCCGGCCTCCGGTCTGTTGCCGTCCCATGGCCGCATCGCCTGTACCGATTGCTTTCCCGGCGGCACCGCAGAATGGGGTGTCTCAGTGGCGGAAGGCTCAGGCTGGCGGCTGACCAACAATCCCATGGCCTGGGGTGGCCAGAACCCTCGCGTGCTGGTGCTCGGCTTCAGCAAGGGAGGCACGCAGAACGACAGTATCCTGAACCGCCCCCATGTCGAAGTGGCCTTCCGAGGCGGCCGGCACGCCGTTGCCAGCATCCTGGGCACGCTCGGCCTGATGCCGAGCGACCGGTCTATCGACGAACTGATTGCCGACCGCGACGGCGACATCGCTTTCGGGTCTTTGGTGCGGTGTTCGGTGTCGAAATTGGATCGCAGGAGTGGTCGTTGGGTGATGTCGGGGAGCGACATCATGGGCTCCTGCCTTCGCGAAGGTGCCATCGGCCACGTCATCTCCAACTGCACCCATCGGCACCTTGCCCGCCTTCCACCGCGGTTGAAGCTGGTCATCTTGTTCGGCAACAATGCAGGCTACGTGGATGGTTGCTTCCGGGCCATTGCCGGTGTTCGACCGGGATTGCGGAAACTCAATGCGGTCGCCTACACCGATGGGGCCGTGACGTTCGTTCACGTGGTACACTTTAAAGCACAGGGAGGCATCGTGCCCAACTGGTGTCACGGAAGACCGGGGCAAGCTTCCCACGCGGAGCGTGACCAGCCGCTCAAGCGAGAGTTGGCCCTACAAGCGATCCAATCCGGCCTAACCGCCTCCAGCTAACAGGCCGCGGAAAAAGGCTATGCCCGGCTTGCCGGTCGTGATTCTCTCCGTTTGAAGAGAATGCGGCCGGTGAGGGG
>NZ_JAUJFI010000265.1 GCF_030849505.1 Azospirillum isscasi
CGCTGACCCGGCCCAATCCATCAGGCGGCCCCCGCCCCCGCCTCCACCCCCGCCGCCTCCCGGCAACGCGCTGGAGACGGTGCGCGGCTTCTACGCCGCGCTGGCCCAGGCCGACGGCGAGCGGGCGAACGGTTTCCTCGTTCCGGAGAAGCGCAACGCGGGCGCCTACGAGATCGCGTCGATGAGCCGCTATTACGGCAACATGCGCGAGCCCGTCCGCCTGCTCGCGGCGGAGCCCGCCGGGCCGGACGCCGTCCGGGTGCGCTATCACTATGTCTACGCGAATGGCCGCGTCTGCGACGGCGCCGCCGACGTCGCGCTGGCCCAGCGCGACGGGCGGGCCCTGATCGAGCGCATCAAGGCGCTCAACGGCTGCTGACGCTTCCATCCCCTCTCCCGTCCCGGGAGAGGGTGCCCGCGCAGCGGGCGGGTGAGGGTAAGGCCGAGAATGGATCGCTGATCCTTGCCGGTACCCTCACCCTTCCCACGCTGGCGCGTGGGTCCCTTCCCTCTCCCGGGGCGGGAGAGGGGATCGAAAGGCTTATCGTCCCCGCCCCGGCTTGCCGCCCTTGACCGGCGCCCGCCGGCCCTTGCCCGCCTGCTGGGTGTAGAAGGTCTTGCCCGGCTTCGGCTTCTCCGCCTTCGCCGCGGCCATTCCCCCCGTCGTCTGCCAGGCCGGGACGAGCTGGTGCTCGCCCGGCCCGATCAGGTCGCTGCGGCCCATCGCCTTCAGCGCGTCGCGCAGCACCGGCCAGTTCTCCGGATCGTGGTAGCGCAGGAACGCCTTGTGCAGGCGGCGCTGCTTCAGCCCCTTGGCGGAGAACACCGCCTCCGAGCCCTCGCGGCGGATCGGGCGCAGCGGGTTGCGGTCGCTGTGGTACATCGCCGTGGCGAGCGCCATGGGGGAGGGCAGGTAGGTCTGCACCTGATCGGCCTTGAACCCGTTCCGCTTCAGCCATAGGGCGAGGTTCATCATGTCCTCGTCGGTGGTGCCGGGGTGGGCGGCGATGAAGTAGGGGATCAAATACAGCTTCTTCCCCGCCGCCTTGGCCGCCTTCTCGAACATCTCCTTGAAGCGGTCGTAGGTGCCGATGCCCGGCTTCATCATCTTGGACAGCGGGCCGGGCTCCGTGTGCTCCGGCGCGATCTTCAGATAGCCGCCGACATGGTGGGTCACCAGCTCCTTCACATATTCCGGGCTGCGGACGGCGAGGTCGTAGCGCAGGCCCGAGGCAATGTTGATCTTCTTCACGCCGGGAATGGCGCGGGCCTTGCGGTAGAGCTGGATCAGGTCGCTGTGGTCGGTGTTCAGGTTCTTGCAGATGTCCGGGAAGACGCAGGACGGGCGGCGGCAGACCTTCTCGATCTCCGGATCCTTGCAGGCCATGCGGTACATGTTGGCGGTCGGCCCGCCCATGTCGGAGATGACGCCGGTGAAGCCCTTCACCTTGTCGCGGATCTCCTCGATCTCCTTCAGGATCGACCCCTCCGACCGGCTCTGGATGATGCGCCCCTCATGCTCGGTGATGGAGCAGAAGGAGCAGCCGCCGAAGCAGCCGCGCATGATGTTCACCGAGAAGCGGATCATCTCCCAGGCCGGGATGCGCGCGTCGCCGTAGGACGGGTGGGGCGCCCGGGCGTAGGGCAGGCCGTAGACCCCGTCCATCTCCGCCGTGGTCAGCGGGATCGGCGGCGTGGTCAGCCACACCTCGCGGTCGCCGTGCCGCTGCACCAGCGCGCGGGCGTTGCCGGGGTTGCTTTCCTGATGCAGCACGCGCGAGGCGTGGGCGTAGAGCACCTTGTCGGCGCTGACCTGCTCGAAGGAGGGCAGGCGGACCACCGTGCGGTCGGCCCCGGCGGCGCGCGGGGCGGCGGGGGTCAGCTCGTCGATGCTGCTGCTGTCGATGACGGTCCAGCCGTCCGGCACCCGGCTGCGAACGATGGAGGTGCCGCGGATGTCGTCGATCTCGCGCGCCTTCTCCCCGGCGGCGATGCGGTGGGCGACGTCGATGATCGCGCGCTCCGCGTTGCCGAAGCACAGGATGTCCGCCTTGGAATCCACCAGGACGGAGCGGCGGACCTTCTCGCTCCAATGGTCGTATTGGGCGATGCGACGCAAGGATGCCTCGATGCCGCCCAGGACGATGGGCACGTCCTTGTAGGCTTCGCGGCAGCGCTGGCTGTAGACGATCACGGCGCGGTCGGGCCGCTTCCCGCCCTCGTCGTTGGGGGTGTAGCTGTCGTTGTGACGCAGGCGGCGGTCCGAGGTGTAGTGGTTCACCATGGAATCCATGTTGCCGCCGGTCACCCCGAAGAACAGGTTGGGCTTGCCCAGCGCCTTGAAGGGCTCCGCGCTGCTCCAGTCCGGCTGGGCGATGATGCCGACGCGGAAGCCCTGCGCCTCCAGCAGCCGCCCGATGATCGCCATGCCGAAGCTGGGATGGTCGATGTAGGCGTCGCCCGTCACGACCACGATGTCGCAGGAGTCCCAGCCCAGCCGCTCCATCTCCGCCCGCGTCATCGGCAGGAAGGGGGCGGGCCGCCGGGCCTCCCTCCGGTGCCGGGGGAAGGAGAAGATGTCCCGTGCCGCCGGAACGGGGGCGGTGGGCGTGGGGGCGTTGAGCATGACGCTCTCCGTTCGGGCCGCCGGAGCGCGGGCGCGCCGGGGCAGGGTGCTGCGTGATCGGGTGCCGGGTCATACCGGTTCTGCCCGGCATGATCCACCGCGCGAGTCCCTAAGGAACTGCCGCGGCGCGGTCAAGGATAGCCTGACCGTCGGGGTCAACTTTATGCGTGCGTACGACGCCGTGATGTGTGCAGCCGGGCGGCGTCCGGCAAGGGAGCTTTCACGACGGATGTGGACCCCGCCCGCCTCGCGGGTGTTGTTCATCGGAACCATTGGAATGCGGAGACACGCCATGACCGATGAAACGAAGCCCGACATGCCTCCGGGAGCCGGAAAAGACAAGGACTCTCCCCTGGAGGACAGGACCAAGACCCCCGGCGACGGGACGCTTCAGGACGCCGTACCCGTGGGGACGACATCGGACGAACTCCGGCGCCGGGCGGAAGAGGACGAAGGGTCCGTCCAGCCCGGCACCGGCTGATCACCGGAGCGTCGCCGGACGTTTCATCATACGACGTCGTATGAGAACTACCGGGTGACGCTCCCGGTCTCGCCCTGGGGGGCGGCCAGCCCGACCATGGCATAGCTGTCGCGGATGGCTGCGTCCAGCGCCGGGGGCAGGGGCTGGATGCGCTGTTCCCGCGCGGCGCGGCGGGCGAAGTCAGGGTCCGCCGCCAGCACCCGCGTGGCGGCGGCCTTGGCCTCGTCCATCCGGCCCATCTGCACGAAGGCGATGGCCAGGGCGGCCTGGGCCGGGGCCGCGGCGGTGACCTCGAACTCCAGCTTGGTCCCGTCCGGATGGCCATGGCGCTGAAGGGCGAGGCTGTAGGCCGGCAGCAGGCGCTCACGCTGGGCCGGGTCGCGCTCCATGGCCTGCTCCAGCAGGGACAGCCCCTTCGTGGTTTGCCCGGCCTCGACATACCACAGGCCGAGATCGCCGAGGATATTGGCGTCGCCGGGCGAGGCCCGCAGGGCGCGTTGCCCGGTGGCGAAGCAGGGGGCGTATTCCCCGCGCAGGCAGTGGGCGGTGTAGAGCGCCGTCAACGGGCGCAGGGAGGTGGGCGCCAGTTCCGTGGCGCGCAGGGCCGCCGTCAGGGCGTCGTTCGACGCGGCGTCGTTCCTTTCCCGGCGATAGGCGTCGGATTGCAGCAGCGACAGCGCCGACCACAGGCGCGCGGCCTCCCCCGCGCTGGCTGCCGGGGCCTGGGCTCCGGACATCAGGCAACCGTTCAAGGCGGCCCGCTCGACCGGGGGGAACTCGTTCCGTCCGGCGGCGAGGAAGGCGCATTCGCGCGGCGATAAGCTGGTCGTGGGCTTGCTGCGCAGGCGCGCGGTGGCCGCTGGCAGCAGGGGGCCTTGCGGCGCGGCGACCGGCTCGACGATGCCGGCGGCCAGGGCCTGCGGCGTGGGCATGCCGTCCGGCCCCGCCGGGCGGTCCATGGTGGTGGACCAGAGAACCGTTCCGGTGACGAGATCGGTCAGATGCACGACGACGCGCACCGTCCCGTCGCGCGTCTGAAGGCTGCCGGCCAGACGCAGCCCCTGAGGGGGTGCGGAGGCGGCCTGCGGCGGGTCGAGCCGCACCGGCAGATCGGTGCGGTTGGCAAGCCCGCCGGCGATTTCGTCGGTCAGCATGGCGGCCAGCGCACTGTCCTCCGCCGACCGCCCGGTGGTGCGGAAGGGGCCGACGACGATGGTCATCGACGTGTTGACCGTCGTGGACAGGGCCGTCGCCGGGCCGGCCGCCTTCGGTCCGAGGGCTGGCGCGACGGGATGGGGGCCGAGCGCCAGCGCCTCCTCCGTTCCGGCGGGCGCGGCCAGGTTCCGCCCGACCAGCAGGCCCGCCAGCCCGACCGCAACCAGCACCGTCAAGCCGCCCCGCGCGCCGCAGCGCGGGATGACGGCGGCGGCGGCCATCTACCGCGACCTGCGGGCGGACA
>NZ_JAUJFI010000266.1 GCF_030849505.1 Azospirillum isscasi
GCGGAAGTGCCGCACAGGGATGTGGACGGGACCCGGCGCGTGCTCCGCCACCGCCCCGGCGACCACGGCGGCGCCGCGCCGCAGGCCGGCGGCCTGGGCCCGCTCGTCCGGCGCCTGCCCATGGGCGCCGCCATGGACGCGCGCCAGCGGGATGAGGGTCCCGGCCACCGCGGAATCCTCCGGCGCGATGACGACCGACCGGTGTCCGGCGCGCACCAGGGCGGCGTCGATGGCGCCGGCCACCTGCTCCGCCGTCCCTTCGCTCTCCGGGTCGGCGCCGACGGGGGCGAAGGGCGATGCGACGGTGAGAACGGTCAAAGCCATCGCGCCGCCTCCAGGAACCGGAGGCCCGAATGGGCGTGGACGCTCTGGTGGGGCTTTCCGGCCAGCCTGTTCCTGTGCATCACCGCTTCGATCATCCCTTGTCCCTGTGGTGTCGTTCATTCACATTTATTGTCCGACGCACGCTCTTCTTTCTCTCCGACGTCTTGCGGCCCGGAGAAAAGCCGGGATTGGGGGGTTTCTGGTTTTATCGCCCCATCCTTGTTTTCTACGAAAACGGGGCGCCGGTAACCGGGGTATTGGAAGTGGACCGGCCCGCGGAAGGGATAGCCGTCCTGCACCGGGGTGCCGCCCCCGGAACCGGGGAACCCGGACCGGACGGCCAGGGCGCCAAGGGCGGCTTACTTCCAAATGGGGGGCATCGGGTCAATCGTCGCCGCTACCCTTGATGTCGAGGATGGAGCGCAATTCCCGCACGCGCCGTTCCGCCGTGTGCTCCTCCAGCGTGCGCTCCCGCGCGCGGTGGGCCAGCGTGGCGAGATGGCCGCGCGGCAGCATCATCGCCGTGGTCACGTCGTCGGTCTCCCGCGCGACGAGGATGTCGCGCCCCGGCTCGAAGAAGGCGCCGATGCCCTCCCACTCGTCGGAGATCACCGGGACGCCGCAGGCCGCCGCCTCGAACAGGCGGACGGACGGGCACCAGCCCATCGCCTTCAGGCTGTCCCGCGTCACGTTCAGCGTCAGGGTGGAGGAGCAGAAGAAGGCCGCGTGCTCCGCCGGGGGCAGATGCCGGACGAAGTGGACGTTGCCGCCCCAGGGAATCCCGTCCGGCCAGCCGCTGCCCGCGATGACGAAGCGCCGGCGGGCCAGCCGCCGCGCCGGTTCGATGAACAGCGCGTCCAGCGCCGCCCGCCGGTCCTCCGCCCAGGCGCCGAGATGGCACAGGTCGCCGAGGTAACGCTGCACCGGGTCGGCGGGCCGGTGCAGGTCGGGGTCCACCCAGGCGTAGAGCGGCGCCACGAACCGCGCGCCGAACCGGGTCTTCAGCGCCTCCAGCGCCCGCCCGCCGGTGCTGCTGAGGACGGTGTCGAATCCGCCCAGCCCGTCCGGCGGCAGGCAGGCGGGCCACTCCCCCGCTTCGGTGCCGGCCAGGGTGATGTGCGTGTCGAGATCGTAGAAGACCGTGCGCTGTGCCTTCGACCCCAGCACCAGGCGGGACGCCGCCGCTCCGTCCGGGCAGCCGGAGGTGACCATGGCCACGTCCGCCTCGTCGGCGTGGCGCCGCGCCGCCGCCGCGACGTCCTCCCAGCGCCCGTAGAGCAGAAGCTCCCCGCCGGGGATCTCCCGCAGGTCACGGTGGTCCGCCCGCTCGGGCGTGTCGCGCTCCAGGAAGACGACGCGGTTGCCGCGCCGCACCAGCGCCTTGACCAGTCCCCGCCACAGGGTGGCGTGCCCGTTGCCCCAGGAGGAGCTGATGGATTGTCCGAAGATGACGATTTTCATGATGCCGGCGCCATGCCTCCCCCCCTTTGCCTCTACCCCGGCGGCCTCCTTCCGGAACAACGAGACCTGTCCGGCGGTGTTCCGGGAACGGGAGACGCGCGTAAGGGGTGCCTCCCGCCGGACGGCGGCCGATCGAAAGGGTCACCAGTAGGTCATGGCGTCGGCGTAGAGCCGGCGCAGGTCGTCCTCCGTCACCGGGCGCGGCGCGATGGTCAGCAGCCGTTGCTGGGCCATGGCGCCGCGGACCAGATCCGGGATGTCCGCCGCGCCGTAGCCGAGCGCGGACAGGCCGTTCGGCAGATGGGTGGCGCGCATCATGGCGATCAGCCGGGCGGCCAGCACCGCACCGCCGTCCGCGGGGGAGACGTCGCGCACCTCCGCCCCCAGCGCCTCCGCGGCGCGGAGGTGGCGTTCGGGCTCCGCGGAGCCGGTGAAGCGGAAGGCGGCGGGCGCGTTCAGCACCACCGAGATGCCGTGCGGCACCATCGGGTTGGCCTTCTCGTAGCCGAGCGCCGTGAAGCTGTGGTTCATCCCGGCGACGGAATAGGACATGGCGTGCGGGATGTGCACGCCCGCATTCCCGAAGGCCAGCCCGGCCAGGGTCGCCGCGAACATCAGGGCGTCGCGCGCCTCCTCGTCCGCCGGGTCGTTGACGGCGCGCTCCAGATACTGCCCGCCGAGGCGGATGGCCTGAAGGCTGCCGATGTCCGACCAGGGGTTGGCGCCCTGGTAGGGCGGGCGCGGGTTGGCCGCGTCGGGCCGCGGGCGGGAGCGGTAGGAGCGCGCGGTGTGGCTCTCGATGGCGTGGGTCAGCACATCGAAGCCGGTGGAGGCGATGACGCCCGGCGGCAGGCTGTCGATGGTCGCCGGGTCCACCAAGGCCAGATTGGGGCGCAGGAAGCGGGAGGAGATGCCCGTCTTCACCCGCATCTCCACATGGTCGAAGATGGCGACTCCGGTCGTCTCGCTGCCGGTGCCGCAGGTCGTCGGGCAGGCGATGTGCGGCTTCACCGGGCCGGGCACCGGGCGCCCCTCCCCCAGCGGCTTGTTGACGTAGGCGAGGAAGTCCGCCGGGTGGGTGGCGTAGAGGTTGGCCGCCTTGGCCGTGTCGATCACCGACCCGCCTCCGATGGAGACGTAGCCGTCGAACGCGCCGTCGCGGGCGAAATCCGCGGCCTCCAGGAAGGACGCGCTGGTCGGCTCCACCGCGCAGCGGTCGTAGACGGCGACGTCCAGCCCCGCCGCCTTCAGCGACTCCAGCGCCGCCGCGAAGGGCGCGATGCCGGCCACATGGGGGTCGGTGAACAGGGCCACCCGGCGCATCCCCATGTTGCGTGCATCGTTCCCGGCCTCCGCCAGCATGCCGCGGCCGAACTTCATGGACGCGGCCTCCACCGTGAAGCCGGTGTCGCCGTTGGGCAGGATGGGATGGGCGATGGAATCGGTCATGGGGCTGGTCATGGGGCGGGTCATGGGGCGGGTCATGGGCGCGGGTCTCCCTGGCGTTGCTTTGTGCCTTCGTTGTCCACCATCGGAACGCGGGAGGGTGCCGCCTGTCAACCCGACCGTTCGCTCAGCCGATTGTTTGCGAACGCTCCGATGCGGCGCCCTGGAGCCGCCGGTAAAGATAGCCGACGCCGATCAGACTCAACCCCAGCCCCAGGAAGGAGGCGACGCGGTAGAGCCCGCCCAGTTCGGCCATGTCGCTGAGGAAAACCTTGGCGACCACCGCCAGCATCAGCGCCATCGCGGCATGGCGCAGCCAGTCCAGCCGGACGCGCAGAGCGGCGACCAGCATCAGCACCGCCGCGGCCAGGAAGCCGGCGGAGTAGCCGTACCATTCGGCGTCCGGCAGCTCCGCGCCCGACAGCACCGGCCCCTGGAAGGCGTGGCGGATCTCCAGCGCCAGATTCATGCCGAGCAGCACCAGCGGCAGCAACGCCGCCCAGGAGCGCAGGCGGGCCGGGAGCGGCTCCACCCACAGGAACAGCAGCCCCAGCAGGGCCGGAAGCCCATAGGCGAGAAGCAGCGTGTTCGCCACCGGCCAATCGCCCACCGCCTCGCCGCTCCACAGCGGGTTGAGGACGAGCAGATGCAGCGCGGCCGCCTGGAGCGCGGCCAGCCCGGCCAGGATGCGCCGCCCCCACACCGCCACGGGCCGCGCCCGCCAGCGCCGCCCCGTCGCCAGCAGCAGGGCCAGTGCCAGCCAGACCAGCGTGTGCAGGGCCACCTCGCGCAGCGTGTCGGGCAACTCGTCCAGCGTGCCGCGCGTCAAAGCCTGGATGCCGAGCGACAGCAGGAGCGTGACGAAGGCCAGCCCACCGGCCTCCAGAAGCGCGACCGCCCCGTCGTCGCCCTTGCCGTCCGGCGTCGAGCGCAGCCAGTGCGCGGCCAGGAAGAAGCCCGCCGCGGGCAGGCCGTAGCCGTAGACGATCCAGCCGAGCCCCTCCTCCCCATACTCCAGCACGTACGGGTTCAGCGCCAGCCGGACCAGGACGGCCCCCGCCACCAGCAGGATCACCGCGCGCAGCGAGCGCAGCCCCATCCGCCGCTCCAGCCACGCCAGCACCGGCACCTGGGCGGCCAGCGCCACGGTCAGCCACGCCTCGCGCAGCATCATGACGGCGCCGAGGCTGAGCGCCCCGGCGGCCCCCGCGGCAAAGGCGGCCAGCCCCAGCCCGACGCCCGGC
>NZ_JAUJFI010000267.1 GCF_030849505.1 Azospirillum isscasi
TGGTGGAGCCGAGGAGGGACACGTTGTAGCTCCGTCTGGTCGGGACGGCGATATTGTCCGTCACTGGCTTCGGGCGGTCGAGTGGGTGTGATCGGGGCATCCTTCGGAGGCCCGATGGTCGGGCCTCGTGGCGGATCACCTTCGAACGGGGAAGTCAATATTCGGAATTCGGAGCCGAAATTTCCCTGAATTGACCGGAAATGGAATTTCGACTTCCGACCTCACGATATGCCTAAATACCTTCCGAGGGGCGGCACCCCTTTGAGGGCAAGCAAGTTATATCGTCATCAGTTCCTCGCAGGCGTGGTCGCCCTGCGGGTTTGTGCAAGACCATACTTGCTTGCCATGTGCCCGCCCGGTGTGCCGACCGGGCGGGCGTTTTTCTGGCAGGCAAGAAATGACCCGAGAATACTTTGTCACGACGTTCGACAGCCGCGGGGACAACCGCGTCGTGACCACCCAGGCCGTGACCTGGGAGGATTTCCTCGATTATCTCCCGTCCCACCACCTCGTCCAGGACAAGAAGCGGACCGCGATGTTCGTTCCGGCGGCGTTCCGCGACGACACCAGCGACTACGACCCGGTGGTGGACGAGGTCACCGGCACGCCGGTGATCAACCCCGCCAGCGGCAAACCGTACATCCGCCGCTCCGCCGCCAACGTCCTGGGGTACAGCATGGTCGTCGCCGACATCGACGGCGGCTGGACGATCCCGGACGCCATCGAGCACTTCGCCGAGTTCACCTACTTCGCCTACACCTCGTACAACCACCTCGTGGTCGATGAGGATCACCCGGAGCCGGCCGACCGTTTCCGGATCGTCCTGCCGCTCGCCGAGGACTGCCCGGTCGGCGAGTGGTACGCCCGCCGCAAGGCCATGCTGGCGTGGCTCGGACCGGTGGACCGCTCGACCCTGGCGGTGTCGCGGCCCTTCTACATCCCGGCCTGTCACCCCGACCACGCGGGCGACGCCCTGATGTGGATGAACGCCGGCCGACTGCTGGACTGGCGGGCATTCGCCGCCGAGACCTTCGTGGCCCCGGTGCTCACCGGCGACGCCATCGTCGGGCCCCAGGCGACCCGGTACGCCGAGGTCGCCCTGGAGCGGGAGGCCGAGGCCCTCCGGCACACCGGCCAAGGCGGCCGGAACCCCAAACTCCACGAGGCCGCCTTCAACCTCGGCCAACTGGTCGCCACCGGTGCCCTCGACCGCGTCGTGGTGGAAGCCCGGCTGACCGAGGCGGGCCTCGCCGCCGGCCTCGGCGAGACCGAGATCCGGCGGACGCTGCGGAACGGCCTGGAGGCCGGTCTGCAGCGTCCGCGAAACCTTCCCCCCACCAAGCCGTCCTTCCGCGACCAACTGCGGGAGAAATACTTCCAGAAAAAACAAGGGAATCGCAAAATCGCGAACAACTGACATGGCAAACGAGAACCTGACGGCCTTCATGGAGAAGGTCCTGTCGCAAAACGACTACCAGCCGACCCGCGACGATGTGCGGGAATTCCGGCGGCTCGCCGTCGAGGCCGGCAAGCTCGACCACGAGACCTACGAGGACATCCGGGAATTCTGGGTGGTCCGGATGGGCAAGAACGCGGCTGACGCCGCCCGCGAGGTCCGGGACCTCCGGATCGTCCACGACCTCGGTGGCCAGCCCCACACCGGGCGGGAGTTCATCGACCTGTTCATGACCTCCCGCGGCTACCGGCAGCGGCTCGACGGGATGTACGACTGCCCGCCGACGCCGGACGGCCGGACCATTCTGTCCGAGTCCTACGTCTGGGACGCCATCGTCGAGTGGGTGGGCGATCACGGCGGCACCTTCCGGACCGACCACCTACGGGCGACGCTGAACCGCTTCAATACCGACACCCACCGGCTGATGCTCAAGGAGACGGCCGAAGCCCTGGCCTTCGACGGCGATCCGCGAGCCGACCGATGGAACGACCTCGTGACCGCCCTCCTGCATCCCGACAAGCGGGCTGACGCCGGGTTCGTCGCCGCCTGCACCATCGTGCTCCGGAGCTTCATCTGGCGGGTCAAACGGCAGATGGCCGGCCACCAGGAGACGGTGCACATCATGCCGTACCTGTTCTCGCCCAAGCAGGGCACCGGCAAGAGCCTGTTCTCCGGCTGGTTCCTCGGCCCCATCGGCGATGGCGTGTTTCAGGCGGGCTTCGACCTGTTCAGCGACCGCTCAATGACTGGGCTGCTGCGGACCGCCCCGGTGATCTGGTTCGACGAGATGGCCAACGCCAGCAAGGCCGACGCCAATACGGTGAAACGGCTGATGACGGCGAAGCACGCGGTCTTCCGGGAGCTTTACCAGAAGGCCGGGAAGGATCTGGTGTTCTCGACCTTCTTCGGTTGCGGCAACTTCCCCCTGTGCGACGTGATCCGCGATCCCTCGGGGACCCGGCGGTTCTTCGAACTGGAGACCCAGGATCGGATTCCGGTCGATCAGTTCCAGAAGGATCTCGACGCCCGCGATCTCTGGCGGTCGGTGGACGAGACGGCGGTGTGTCCGTACCTCGACGGCGGCAACCTGACCCTGGTCGAGACCTACCAGATGGTCCAGGCCCAGGTCCATCCGGTGCTCCAATGGTTCCAGACCGACTACCCGACGACCGGCTCCTGGACCAAGGCGACGAACCTCTGGGAGAGCTTCGCCGAGTGGGAGCGGCGGTATTTCAGCGGGTTGCCGACGACGCAGAAGACCTTCGGCAACATCCTCCGGGCCGAACTGCCCAAGTACGGCTGGACGGTCGAGAGCAAGGTCAGCAACGGCATCCAGTACTGCCTCACCCCGCCGATGCCGGAGGCCGAGCCCGACGGTGGCGGCCAGCCGGCCAACCCGCGGGGGCAGGTGCTGGCCTTGGTTCGCAAGTCGGCGTGACGCAGCGGCCGGGCCGGCTCTGTCCGGCCCGGTTCGACCGGCGGCACGTCGCCCTGGGCGGAAGGATCGTGGAAGGATCGCGTCCCGATCCTTCCATCGGAAAACCCAAGAAAATCAACGGCTCCAGATGGATTTGGAAGGATGGAAGGATGAAACCTTTCCCTTCAGCCTAAACTGAAAAGGAACAGGGGAGAGGACGGGGAAAGGTGTAGGGGAGTTTTGATCCTTCCATCCTTCCATCCTTCCATCCTTCCAAACCCAGCATTTCCAACGGCTTCAGCCGGAACGAAGGTTCCGCGATCCTTCCACCGATGGTTCCGCGGCCGAGCCGGCCGGCGGGAGCCGGACCGGCAGCCCGCTCCGCCGCCTCACCCCCAGGCGTCCTCCAGCCGATGGGCGGTGTCGGCCGACCGGCACCCGACCTGGACGGCGACCCGGTTGGCATCGAGGTTGGCGTCGAGGATTTCCACGTCGGCGTGGTCCTCAGCGAAGGACCGGAACCGAGCCCAATCCAGGCTGTCCAGCATCAGGGCGACGGTGTGGGCGTGGTGCCGGTTGGACTGCCGGCTGCGGTTCCAGAACAGGTCGGTCATCTTCATCAGAGGCTCCATGCTGCCATGACGCCCAGGCTGGCGTCCCGGTATTTACCGGCCGGCCCGCCCTGACCGGTTCCTCGCCGGGCTCAGCCGGCGGCGACTGGCTGCTCGGGCAGCATGGCCTTGATCCGCGACACCGTCGTGGGGCTGGCCCCGGTCTGCCGGGCGACCGCCCGGACGCCGGTGCCGGCGGCCAGGGCCTCCTGGATCTGTCGGACCAGCTTCGGCTCCATCGGCGGCCGGCCGATCCGGGTGCCCTTCGCCTTGGCCCGGTCCAGACCGGCCAGGACCCGCTCCCGGATCATTTCGCGTTCGAATTCCGAAAATACGCCGAGCAACTGGAACATCATCCGACCCGACGGCGTGCTGGTGTCCACGCCCTGGCGGTGCAGGTACAGATCGACGCCGCGGGCCTGGATGTCCGCCAGGAATCCTACGAGGTCCTGAAGGGAGCGGCCCAGCCGGTCCACCGACCACGCCGCCACCATGTCGAACTCCCGGCGGGCGACGCCTCGCAGCAGGGCGTCGAAGCCGGGACGCTGATCCCGGCCCTTCGCCCCAGAGATGCCGGTGTCGGTATGAACGGCGACAACAATCCAGCCCAGCCGCTCGCCGACCTCCTGGAGTTGGCGAAGCTGGTTCTCGACCGTCTGGTGCCGGTCGGTGCTGACCCTGGCGTAGATCGCGACCTTCTTCATGCCCCCAGGGTCGCACGGATCGCCGACCTGTCAACAAACCGGGTGGTTCCGGGACACCACCGGACAGTTCGCCGGAGCCCGTGTTTCCAAGGGCTCGGCGGGGCGGAGTCCAGAGGGGGTTTCGGAACACCCGCCGCAGGGCTACGGAAGGAGGCGATGGGCGGTCCCCATGCCCTCAGTCGAACTGTTTCCGGAAACAGATCGGGG
>NZ_JAUJFI010000268.1 GCF_030849505.1 Azospirillum isscasi
ACCTGTGCCGCTGCACCGGCTACCGCCCGATCCTCGCCGCCGCCCGCGCCATGCCGGCCGGCGCCGGTCCCGGGATGAACGGCGCCGTCCGTCCCGCCGCCGACCCGCTGCCGGACGGCGCCACGTTCACGACGGCGTCCTACAGCAACGCGGCCGGAACGCGCTCCTACAAGCTCTATGTTCCAACCAACCGCCGCAACGGCCAGCCGCTTCCCCTGGTGGTGATGCTGCATGGCTGCACCCAGTCGCCGGACGATTTCGCCGCCGGCACCCGCATGAACCGGCTGGCGGAGGAGCATGGTTGCCTCGTCGTCTACCCGGGACAACCATCCTCGGCCAACGCCCAGAAGTGCTGGAACTGGTTCAACCCCGCCGACCAGAGGCGTGACGGCGGCGAGCCCTCGCTGATCGCGGGAATCACCCGGCAGGTCATGCGCGACCACCCCGTCGATCCGGACCGCGTCTATATCGCGGGCCTCTCCGCCGGCGGGGCGGCGGCGGCCATCATGGGCGCCGCCTATCCCGACCTCTACGCCGCCGTCGGGGTGCATTCCGGCCTTCCCCAGGGCGCCGCCCGCGACCTTCCCTCCGCCTTCGCCGCCATGCGCCAGGGCGGGGGACCGGTGGAACCGCGGTCCGGCGCCCCCGTGCCGACGATCGTCTTTCACGGCGACCGGGACACCACGGTTCACCCATGCAACGGCGACGATGTCGTCGCGCAATCCAAGGCGGGAACGGCGGGACCGCAAGCCACGGTGGAGCACGGCCAGGTGCCGGGCGGGCATGGCTACAGCCGCCGGCTCCACACCGATGCCTCCGGCCATGTGCTGTGCGAGCAGTGGACGATCCGAGGGGCCGGGCATGCCTGGGCGGGAGGCAGTCCGGCCGGTTCCTACACCGACCCGCGCGGGCCGGACGCCTCACGGGAGATGCTGCGCTTCTTCCTCGACAACCCGCGGCGGCGGCCATCCGTGCCGTAACCGCCGCCGGAAGGGGGCATCATCGGCATCCCGTGTTTTCACCGGCATGCACCGCGGTTGACGGCCACACGGGGAGGCATCAGCGCTTTCTCCGGGATGGAATGATCGCGTGGTGCGGGGCGGCGCCGGCCATCCCGCGCCACGTGTCCCGGCCCAGCCAGCGGGCCGCCGCGGCGGACAGCTTGCGCAGCACCGCACGCCGCTGACGGGCGCGGCGCCTTCCGGCCGGCCTCCCCGATCAGAAACGCCGCCTCCGCGTTGGCAGCGACAAGCCGGGGAGAGCAGAACGCGGGCCCAGGCGGCGTGAGTCCGGTGCGTCTCGGCCAAGCGCGCGGAATGGCTCGGGCGGAATGGCTCGGATCGTTGCTCCACGAAGCGGTCGCGGCGATGGCCGGCTCGGTACGGCCCGCGCCGAGAGCCTCGCGGCTTGGGCGGAAAGCGCCGATGCCCATGGCGCGAAGGAGGCGGCGGAGCATCCGTGTCACCGTCCTTTGCGTGCCGCCTTGTCGAAATGCGCCGTAGCGCTATCGATTGCGCCCCACCCTTCGCCGCACGGGGCGTGCAGAGCATCCGAAGGATTTAAGATCAAGCGAAATGATAATCCTGAAGAAGCGCCTCGATTGGCATGAATATCAATAGAACAGGCGCTTTTTGCGAGGAGTAGGAGTTATTACTTATTAGGCAGTTGCAGGAGTATGCCCCGTAAATTCATGTCATAGGAAGCCGCACGCTTTGCCGTATACGCGAGCGTGGCGCTCGGGCATCCCAACGATCACAACAAAATTTACGGAGAGTCTCCCTTGAACGAAGTCATCATCGCGGACGCTGGGCTTGAGGATCGCGAGACACTGCTCAGCCACCGCCGTCCCGACGTTCAGGTTACGCTCGTCTCCGCCACCGACGATGGCCACGCCGTGCTGGCCGCCGCTCTCACCACGCGCCCATCCGTCCTGCATGTGGTCGCCCATGGCGAGCCGGGACGGGTCCTGCTGGGCGCCCAGCCGCTGGATGCGCGGTCGCTGCTCGACCGCTCCTGGCCGGACGCGCGCGGCACCGAGATCCACATCCACGCCTGCCACGCCGGTGCGGGCGAGGCGGGCCGTCTCCTCCTCGACCGGCTGGCCGCCGCCACGGGTGCCGCCGTCGCGGCCTCCTCGGGGCCGGTCGGTCCGGCGACGCGGGGCGCCTCCTGGGCGCTCGACATGCGCACCGCGCCCGTGTTCACCCCCTCTCCCTTCGCGGAAGCCGAGGGCTGGTCCCATGTGCTGGCCGTGACCGGCACGCCGACCGACGGCAACGACACGCTGACCAGCGATGACGCCGCCGACAACATCGACGGCGGTGCCGGCAACGACATCCTGATCGGCAACGGCGGCAACGACACGCTGACCGGCGGTCTCGGCCACGACACCATGGACGGTGGCGCCGGCGCGGATGTGTTCGACGGCGGCGACGGTTTCGACGTCGTCACCTACGAGAACGCCACCGTCGGCATGACCATCGACATTGGCAACCCGGCGAACAGCACGGGCGATGCCGCGGGCGACAGCTTCACCGGCATCGAGCGCTGGATCGGTTCCAACTACAACGACACCATGGTGGCCGGGAACGACCCCGTGTGGTTCTGGGGGCACGCGGGCGACGACGTGGAGATCGGCAGCGCCGGCAACGACACGATGGAGAGCGGCGACGGCAACGACACCGTCTATGGCGGGGCCGGCGACGACCAGATCTACAGCCGCGCCGACAACGACGTGCTGTATGGCGAGGATGGCAACGATCTGGTCTATGGCGGCTGGGGCAACGACCTGCTCGACGGCGGCGCCGGCAACGACACCCTGTTCGGCGAAGGCGATGCCGACACCATCAACGGCGGCGACGGCGACGACAGTCTGGACGGCGGCCAGGGCAACGACCTGATGAACGGCGGTGCCGGCAACGACACGCTGACCGGCGGCATCGGCCATGACACCATGGAGGGCGGCGACGGAGCGGACGTGTTCGACGGCGGCGACGGCTTCGACGAGGTGACCTACGCGAACTCGACCGTGGGCGTCGTCCTGGATCTGCGCGACCCGGGGAACAGCACCGGCGACGCCGCGGGCGACAGCTTCACCAACATTGAGCGCTGGATCGGCAGCGAGTTCGACGACCGTCTGGTCGCCAACGACGACGGTGTCTGGTTCTGGGGCCACGGCGGCAACGACGTGGAGATCGGCGGCGCCGGCAACGACACGATGGAGAGCGGCACCGGCAACGACACGATCCGCGGCGGCGGCGGCGACGACCGGGCCTTCGGGCGGGCCGACGACGACATGCTGTACGGCGAGGACGGCAACGACCTGCTGGCCGGCGGCGGCGGCAACGACCTGATCGACGGCGGCACCGGCAACGACACGCTGATCGGCGACTGGGGCGTCGACACGATGATCGGCGGCGATGGCGACGACGTCTTCTACAGCGGCGCGCACGATCCCCTGCCGGAAGCCGACGTCATCCAGGGCGGCGCGGGCAACGACACCTTCATCGTCGCCGCGCAGAGCGACGCCGGCACCGTGTCCTTCGACGGCGGCGACGGCACCGACACGCTGCGCGTCAGCTCCGACAATGTGTCCGATCCGGAGAACAAGGTCACCACGGCGACGCCGCAGATCGACATCTCCGGCATGACGCTGACCAACGTGGAAAATCTCGATCTGGTCGGCGGCGTCCGCCACACGGTGACGATGACCGCCGCCCAGGCCAACGGCTTCGCCAGCATCACCGGCGCCACCGGCGGCGACGTCTTCGTCGTCACCGGAACGGCGATGGCCGGCGCGGTCACCGCCGGCAACGGCAGCCAGCTCGGCGCTGGACAGGTCCAGGCGGAGACGGTGGGCGGCGTCACTTTCCTGCGCATCGGCACCGACGCCACGGCGGGCGCCGACGTCACCCTGCGCTTCGCGGGCGGCTTCACGGCGGACCAGTTCCAGGTCAGCGGCAGCGGGATCACCCTGTCCGGGACTCCTTCGACGCCCCCGACGACGGAGCCCCCCACCACGGAACCGCCCACCACGGAACCGCCCACTACGGAACCGCCGACCACGACGCCCCCGACGACGGAGCCGCCGACGACGGAGCCCCCCACCACGGAACCGCCGACCACGGAACCGCCCACCACGGAACCGCCCACCACGACGCCCCCGACGACGGAACCGCCAACGACGGAGCCCCCCACCGCGGAACCGCCGACCACGACGCCCCCGACGACGGAGCCGCCGACCACCACCCCACCGGTGGACGACCGTCCTTCCACCGCCATGCAGCGCATCGTGGACGGCGTGACCGAGGACGTGAAGGCCTACGCCTACGAGGGGCCGGTCTCCACCCTG
>NZ_JAUJFI010000269.1 GCF_030849505.1 Azospirillum isscasi
CGACGGCGCCCGCTCCCCCTTCGCCTCCCCGCGCCGCCGCGGCTGAGCCGCGGCGCGGCCCGCTGCCTCCTGCCCCCTGCCCGATGCGTCCAGCCCGATGAGCGCCCAGCCATGAGCGAGAACGCCGCCCCCGCCCGACGCCGCCTGTTCGATCAGGCGTGGCTGCTGATGATGCTGCCGCCGCTGTTCTGGTCCAGCAACGCCGTCCTCGGCCGCGCGGTGTCAGGCGAGGTGCCGCCGGTCGGGCTGGCCTTTTGGCGCTGGACGCTGGGGATGCTGCTGGTGCTGCCCTTCGCGTGGCGGCACCTGCGGCACGACGCGCGGGCACTGGCCGACCGGTGGCCGGTCGTTCTGCTGCTGTCGGCGCTGGGCATCGCGGCCTTCAACACCTTCCTCTATGTCGGTCTGCACACCACCACGGCGCTGAACGCGGTGATGATGCAGTCCTCCATGCCGGTGCTGATCGTGCTGATGAGCCTGGCCCTGTTCGGCGACCGGGTGACGCCGCGGCAAGGGCTGGGCATCGCCGTGTCGCTGGCCGGCGCCCTGACGCTGATCGCGCGGGGCGACCCGGCGGTGCTGATCGGGCTGCAACTCGCCGCCGGGGATTTGTGGGTGCTGGCGGCGGTGCTCGGCTACGCCGCCTACACCGCCCTGCTGCGCCGCCGCCCGGCGGTGCACGGCCTCAGCTTCATCGCCGTGACCTTCGCGGGCGGGGCGGCGATGCTGCTGCCCTTCTATCTGTGGGAAAGCATCGGCGGGAACCCCATGCCGGTCACCCCGACGGCGCTGGGGGCGGTCGCCTATGTGGCGCTGTTCCCGTCGATCGCCGCCTATCTCTGCTTCAACCGCGCCGTGGCGCTGGTGGGCGCCAACACGGCGGGGATGTGCATCCATCTGATGCCGGTCTTCGGGAGCATCCTCGCCATCCTGTTCCTGGGCGAGCAACCCCACCTCTACCACGCCGCCGGCATCGGCCTGATCGCCGCGGGCATCCTGCTGGCCACCCGCCGGAAGGGCTGACGCGGAGGCGCGGAAGGCGCCCCCGCATCGGCCGCGCTCAATAGCCCAGGCTGCGCGGCAGCCAGAGCGCCAGCCCGGGGAAGACCACCACCGCGGCCAGAGCCAGGAACATCGCCAGGATCAGCCAGCCGACCCAGCGCACCGTCGCCTCCATGGTGGTGCCGGCGATCTTGCAGGTCACCATCAGGTTGACGGCCATCGGCGGGGAGAACTGGCCGATGGCCAGCTTCATGGTCAGGATCACGCCGAACCACACCAGATCCCAGTTGAAGTGATTGGCGATGGGCACCAGGATCGGCAACAGGATCAGGAAGGTGGACACCCCGTCCAGGAACATCCCGATCACCACCAGCGCCGCGATCAGCAGGGCGAGAACGCCATACTGCCCGATGCCCAGATCGACGATGCCGCGGGCGATGGGGTCGATGACGCCCAGCGTCCCGGTCGCCCAGGCGAAGACGCCGGCCAGAGCCACCACCATCAGGATGATCGCGGAGATCTCCGCCGACTCCACCAGCACGTCGTAGACCGTGCGCAGGGTCAGCGTCCCGTAGATGAAGAAGCCGACGAACAGGCCGTAGACCGCCGCCACCACCGCCGCCTCGGTCGGGGTGAACAGGCCGGCGCGCATGCCGCCCAGGATGACCACCGGCGCCATCAGGCCCCAGATCGCCTCCTTGAAGGCCGTCCAGATCGACGGGCGGACCTCGCCCTCCCGCGCGACCTCGCCGAAGCCGTGGCGGCGCGACATCCAGACCGCCGGGATGACCAGGGCCAGACCGGCCAGGATGCCGGGGATCATGCCCGCCGCGAACAGGGCGGGCACCGACGCCTGCGGCACCATCACGCTGTAGATAATGAAGGCGATGGAGGGCGGGATCAGGATGTCGGTCGCCGCCGCGGCGCCGATGACGCTGGCCGTGAAGGCCCGCGGGTAGCCCTCGCGCAGCATGGCCGCGGTCATCACCGCACCGACCGCGGCGGAGGTCGCCGGGCCGGAGCCGGAGATGCCGCCCATGAACATCGCCACGATGATGGCGACCGCCGGCAGGGCGCCCTGCCGCTTGCCGATCAGGGCCAGCGCGAACTTCACCAGCCGCTCCGCCACGCCGGACCGCTCGAAGATCAGGCCGGTCAGGACGAACATGGGGATGGCGAGCAGCGGGTACTTGGCCATGCCGGTGTAGACGGTGGTCGGCAGCGACATGATGCCCAGACCGGCGACGCCGATCACCACCGCCCCGGCCAGAGCCAGCGCCGGGCCGATGGGCACGCCGGCGATCAGCAGCGCGAAGAATCCGCCGAACAGCAGCGCGGTGATCATGGCTCGTCCCCCCGCGCGACGCGGACGGCGCGGCCCAGCGCCCGCAGCACGATCACCGCCGACAGCACTGGCAGCCAGATCGAGTAGATCCACTGCGGCACGCCCAGGCCGGGCGAGGTCTCCTCGAACCGGTACTCGTCCCAGACCATCCGCGCGCCGTAGACGGCCAGCCCCAGGAAGACCAGCGCCGTCACGGCGATGGCGAACAGCTCCGCCCGGCGGCGCATGAGGGGGCGCAGGCGGTCCACGAAATAGGTGATGCGGATGTGATGGTTGCGCACGACCGCGACCGAGGCGCCCAGCATGGTCATCACCACCATCAGGGCGATGGCGTATTCCTCCGTGAAGGCGAGCGAGATGTTGGTCAGGTAGCGGGTCACCACGTTGGCGAAGGTGATCGCCCCCATCGCCGCGATGGCCAGCGCCGCCAGCGCCTCCTCGATCCGGATGGGAACGCGCGGGCGCGGCTCGTCGCGCGGCGTCAGCTCGGGGTCTTCGGTCATGAACGGATTCTCTGGACGGGAACGGGCGGGCCGGGTCGGGCTTTCAAGGGAGCGGGCGCCCGTCCGCCCGCCGCGGGGGCGGGAACGGACGGGCGCCGGTCCGGCTCACTTGCGGTCGGCGACCGAGGTCTCGGCGGCCTTCACGAGGTCGGGGCCGATGGTCTTGGCCCACTTGTCGTAGACGGCGCGGGTGGCGGTCTGGAACGCCTTCTGCTGCTCGGGCGTCAGCTGCACGACCTCCACGCCCTGGCCGGCCAGCTCCTTCAGCAGGCTGTCGTCCTGGGCGGTGATGCCTTTGCGGGCGATGGCGACCTCCTCCGCGGCGGCCTGGACGGCGGCGGCGCGCACCGCCTCCTGGTCCTCCTTGGACCAGCCGTTCCAGACCTCCTTGTTGACCACGAAGATCAGCGGGTCGGCGACGTAGCCCCACAGCGTCAGGTGCTTCTGGCCGAGCGTCGGCAGCTTGGCGGCGGTGAAGACGGCGACCGGGTTCTCCTGCCCGTCCACGGCGCCGGTGGACAAAGCGGGCTGCGCGTCGGCCCAGCTCATCTGCGTCGGGTTGGCGCCGAGCGCCGTGAAGGTGTCGAGGTAGAGCGGCGAGCCGACGACGCGGATCTTCAGGCCCTTCAGATCGTCCGGCGTGCGGATGGCGCGCTTGGAGTTGGAGACCTCGCGGAAGCCGTTCTCGCCCCAGGCCAGCGGCACCACGTCCTTGGTGGCGAGCAGGTCGAAGAGCTGCTTGCCGACCGGCCCCTGGGTCAGCGCGTCCATCGCCTTGTGGTCGGGCATCAGGAAGGGCAGCGAGAAGAGGTTCAGCTCCTTCACCTGCGGTGACCAGTTGATGGTGGAGCCCACCGCCATGTCGATCACGCCCTGGCGCAGTGCGGTGAATTCCTTGGTCTGGTCGCCGTTCACCAGCGCCGAGCCGGGATACATCTTCACATTGATGCGCCCGTTGGTCTTCTCCTTGACCAGCTCGGCCCAGCGGTCGCCGCCGATGCCCCAGGGGAACGGCTTGCCCAGCACGGTGGACAGCTTGTATTCGGCCTTGTAGTCCGCCGCCGCGGCGCCGTTGGCGAGGACGCCCGGCAGAACCATGGCCGCCAGCGCCAGACCGGCGAACAGCGCCTTCATCGACTTCATTCTTGTTTCCTCCCAGCTACCGCAAACGAAAGATCGGACCGGGATCGTACAGAGGCACGCACGAGTGTTCCACGCGGAATTTGACGCCCCGCCCCCGAGCCTGGGACAATGCGGGCATGCACATGCGTAACATCCCAACAATCGGCGCCCTGGTGCTTGGGCTGGTCCTCCCGGCGGGGCCGGTCCTGGCGCAGGCGGCGGTGACGCCCTCCGTCCCGCTCGGCCCGAATCCCAGCGAGTGCGAAATCCAGGCCGCCCTGTTCGGCGCCGCCGGTCCCGGCTGCCCGCCCGTCGTGCTGAAGCGCCCGCCGCCCCCGCCCGTCGCGGCGGCGCCGGCGCCG
>NZ_JAUJFI010000027.1 GCF_030849505.1 Azospirillum isscasi
AGAACGAGCTGTTCTTCCGTCCCAACACCATGATGCTCTTCGGCGACGCCAAGAAGGTCACCGAAGAGGTCGTGAAGTCGATGGAGTGACCCGCGCCGTCACGGCCGTGGGGTAGGATGGACCCCCGGGGCAGGCTCGCCCCGGGGGTTCTTTTTTGCCCCGACAAGAAACGGAGAGAGGACGCCATGCCCGCCTACATCATCGCCGACGTGAACGTGACGAATCCCGAAGCCTATGAGAATTACAAGAAGCTGACGCCGAACGCGGTCGCCAGGAACGGCGGACGCTTCATCGCCCGCGGCGGACAGGCGGAGGAACTGGAAGGCGGCTGGCAGCCCAACCGCGTGGTCATCCTGGAATTCCCGGATTACGCCGCCGCCAAGGCCTTCTACGACAGCCCCGAGTACCGCGAAGCGCGCGAGGCGCGGAAGGGCGCCGCCGATTTCCGGATGATCGTGGTGGACGGCGCCTGAACGCCAATCCTGAAAACGGAAAAGCCGTGCGGTGGCGCACGGCTTTTATTTTGAGAGGATCGGTCCCCTTTACGCCTTCTTCACACCGAAGCAGTGTTCCGGACCGGGGAAGCTGCGGGCCTTCACCTCGGCGGCGTAGGCCGCGGCGGCCTCGCCGATGGTGGCGCCGAGCTGGGCGTAGCGCTTCACGAACCTGGGCTGGAACTCGCCGAACAGGCCGAACATGTCGTCGGACACCAGAACCTGCCCGTCGCAGGCGGGGGAGGCGCCGATGCCGATGGTGGGGACGGCCACGTCCTCGGTGATCTGGCGGGCGAGCGACTCCATCGTGCCCTCCACGACCAGGGAGAAGGCGCCGGCTTCGGCGATGGCGCGGGCGTCGGCGCGGATGCGCTCCGCCGCCTCCGGGTCGCGGCCAACCGCCTTGTAGCCGCCCAGCGCGTTGACCGACTGCGGCAGCAGGCCGACATGGCCCATCACCGGCACGCCGCGCGTGGTCAGGTAGGCGACCGTCTCGGCCATCTCCAGCCCGCCTTCCAGCTTCACCGCCTGGGCGCCGCTCTCCGCCATGACGCGGGCGGCGTTGCGGAAGGCCACCTGCGGGCTTTCCTGATAGCTGCCGAAGGGAAGGTCCACCACCACGCAGGCGTGGCGCGAGCCGCGCACCACGGCGCCGCCGTGGGCGATCATCATGTCCAGCGTGACCGGAAGCGTGCTGTCGAAGCCGTAGACCACCATGCCCAGCGAGTCGCCGACCAGCAGCAGGTCCACATGCGGGTCCAGCAGCCGGGCGACCGGGGTGGTGTAGGCGGTCAGGCAGACGATCGGCTCGCCGCCCTTGCGTGCGCGCAGCGCCGGCACGGAGACGCGCGGAATGTCCTTGGATGCGCTCATTGGCGACCCTCCCCTTGATCTTTTTTACAGGGATCTTTTTTCAGGCATTCTTTGTGCGGTGAAGCATACCGCAGATGCACCAAAACCGCCCACGCGCAGACGCGGGGCGGCAGGTGCAGGACACAAGAGGGGCAAGCGCGCGAACGCGCATGGATGCCCGGCGCACCGAGGCGCGCCTGTCAATCCGGCGCGAAACGCGCCCGGAAATTAATAGCCCTCGCGCTCCATACGCTTGCGGAGCAGCTTGCGGGTGCGACGCACCGCCTCAGCCTTCTCACGCGCGCGCTTCTCCGAGGGCTTCTCGTAGTTCCGGCGCAGCTTCATTTCCCGGAAAATGCCCTCGCGCTGCATCTTCTTCTTCAGCGCGCGGAGGGCCTGATCGACGTTGTTGTCTCGGACCAGAACTTGCACGTTAACCGTCACCCTTTCAAGTGAGCCGAGTTGCTGTGAAGCAACAAACAGGCATGCAATAGGCATGCGCTTTCGGGCGCACCCCTTGTGTGGACCTTTATGTAGCACGGACGAGGCCGTCTGTGAAGCGGAGTCTTTCCATCATGAAAAGCCCGAAGCGGGAAGGCGTGGGCGAAACGGTTGCCCGGCGGGCCGCGGCTCCCAGATAATAGGGCATGGCCTTGTTGAAAATCGCCCGCATGGGGCATCCGGTGCTGCGCAAGGTCGCGGCCCCCGTGCCCGACCCCACCGCCCCGGACATCCGGCGGCTGGCCGCCGACATGATCGACACCATGCTGGACGCGCCCGGAGTCGGGCTGGCGGCCCCGCAGGTCCACGAATCGCTGCGGATGATCGTGTTCCGCGTGCCCGGCGAGCGGTCCGGCAGCGAATCGGTGGAACCCACGGTGCTCGTCAACCCGGTCATCGAACCGTTGGGCGACGCCGTGCTGCCGGGGCTGGAGGGTTGCCTGTCGATTCCCGACCTGCGCGGCATCGTTCCGCGATTCGCGCGAATCCGCTACCGCGGCGTCGGGCTGGACGGCGAACCCATCGAGCGGGAGGCGTCGGGATTCCACGCCCGCGTGATCCAGCACGAGTGCGATCACCTGGACGGCGTGCTTTACATCGACCGGATGACCGATCTGCGCTATCTGGCGTTCACCGACGAAGCGCATCATGTGGCCGAGGCGCTGGTCAGGCTGGATTCGGGCCGGGAAGAGGGGAGAGACTGACATGGATGCTGCCCTGGACATGGACGTGGTGCGGGACGACATCCTGCTGTCCACGCTGCCCAACATCGTGTTCGACGGCTGGAGCCTCCAGGCTCTGCGGGACGGCGCGCAGATGACCGGCTATGACGCCGCGACCATGCACCGCGCCTTTCCCGGCGGCGTGCCGGAACTGGTGGAGCATTTCGGCGCCTGGACCGACCGCCGCATGCTGGCCGAACTGGACAAGCATCCCCTGGACGAGATGAAGGTGCGCGAGAAGATCGCGCTGGCCATCCGCAGCCATTTCGAGGTGCTGGAGCCACATATGGAGGCCAAGCGCCGGCTGCTCGCCCATCTCGCCATGCCGCAGAATCTCGGCATGGGGCTGAGCATGCTGTACCGCACGGTGGACGCCATGTGGTTCGCGGCGGGCGACACCGCCACCGACTTCAACCACTACACCAAGCGGGCCACGCTGGCGGCGGTTCTCAGCTCCGCCACCTTCTACTGGCTCGACGACCGGTCGGAAGGCCATGCGGAAACCTGGGCCTTCGTGGACCGCCGCCTGAACGACGTGATGAGCATGGGCAAGGCGATGTCCGCCATGGGGCGCGCCGGGCGCCTGCTGAGCCACCTGCCCAGCCCCGCGCGCTTCGCCCGCCAGATCCGCCAGCGCGCCGGCAGCGCGCCGGCGGAGAACGCCTCCACCCATATGGCGGAGAATATTTGAGTCTAAAGCGAACGGACGTTCGCTTTAGACTCATTCCGCTTTAGGTTTTCGCCTTCCTGCGGACCGGCTTCCTGGCGGCGGCGACGCGGATCGCCGCCGCCAGGGCCGGGCGCGCCCAGAGCATCAGCTCGTCCGGGTCGTCCAGCGCCGAGTCGGGTGGCGGGAAGTAGGGCATGACCGTCGGCTTGTCGTCGAGGGGCTTGAAGGGGCGCAGGCCCAGCGCCTCGTAATCGGGTCGGTTGCCATCGTCCGTCCTGAAATACAGGACGTCGTGGGCGACGAGCGCGAAGACGATGCCGTCGCAATACAGGGCGTAGCCGCCGAACATGCGGCGTGCCGACACGATGCCCAGCGGGGCCAGCGACTCGCACAGGAAACGGACGAGTTCGCTGACCGGCGCCAGGGCCATGGGGCTTATTTCTTGCGGAAGGCGTCGAGCGCCACGACCTCGCCGCGCTTCGGCTCTTCGCCGGATCGGTCCGGATCGGCCTTGGCCGAATCGGATTTCGCGAGCTTCGCGACCGCCGGCTTCGCCCCGTCCTTGCCGTCCGCAGCCTTCTTCTCCGGCGCGTCGCGCGCCGGTATGGTGGCGACCTCCGCCGATTCGGCGGGCTCCACGGGCTGGAACTGGAGGGCGAAATTCTCCGACGGATCGGCGAAGGTGGTGATGGCGGCGTAGGGGATAACCAGCCGCTCATGCACGTTGTTGAAGCTCAGCGTCACCTCGAAATGGTCGTCCAGCGCTTCCAGCCCATAGAACTGGTACTGGATGACGATGGTCATTTCGTTGGGATACTGCGACGCCAGATATTCCGGAATGTCGACGCCCGGGTAACCCGTCCGGAAGGTCAGGTAGAAATGATGATCGCCGGGGAGCCCACGGTCCGTCACCTGACGGAGCGCGTCACGGACGACGCCACGCAAGGCGGCCTCGACCATGCGGTCATAACGCAACTGCTCTCTCGGCATTCTTGGGCGGGTCCTTAACGCCAGACGGGTAAGTGTGGGCCTTCTGTTGCTAGGCGGCCCACGGCCCCACCCTCAGGTGCTACCCATCGGGGATTGATTTCGGTCAGTTACCGCGGTTAGGCGGCAACGGCGACCGGAGCAACGTTGTCGTTGGCAACTATTGCAATGGCCCGATAACGGCGGAACCATGCCGAGCGAAGACCATGCCTTTACCACGCGTGTCGATCCTATTTCGCCCCCAACGAACCCGCTCCCAACGGCAACGCCCGAGAGACCGGTGGTTTGTTTGGTGGAGGCGCCGGGTACCGCCCCCGGGTCCACAACGCTTATTCCGCAAGGCGTTTATCGCCATAGTCGGCGGCTGCCGACGCTCCCAATATAAGCCGTTCGTCCGAAGATGGAAAGGGGGTGGCCGCGGAATCTGTCGAACGGGCGCCGCGCCGCATCCCGGCACCCGTTTTGGGCTCCGGCTTTCAGGGTGACGGGACTTTCGCGGGGACGTAGAGTGCCGGTCCCCCCAAGCCGCCATCACACCCCGCAGGAGCAACCGCCATGACGCCGCCCCCGGTGACGCCACACGAGGCCGACGGCCTTCACCGCCAAGGTCTCGTCGCCGCGCAGGCCGGGCGGTTCGACGAGGCGCTGGACCTGATCGGACGGGCCATCGCCGCCTATCCCACGGTCCCCGTCTGGTGGGCCAATTACGGGCTGGTGATGGAAAGCCTGGGCGACGTCGCCGGGGCGGCCAACGCCTATGCCGGGGCGCTGAACCTCGACCCGTCGCTGGACATGGCGATGGACGGGCTGCTCACCATGGCGGAGGCGGTGCGCCGGGCCGGCGATTCCGCCCGTGCGGAGGCCTTTTTCCGCCGCGCCATCGCGCTGAACCCCAAGACGCTGGCCGCCGTCGCCAATCTGGGCGTGCTGCTGCGCGCCCAGGCCCGGCGGGCAGAGGCGGTGGTGCTGTACCGGCGCGCCGGACGGCTCGACCCGGCCAACTGGGTGCACCCTTACAACCTCGGCAACGCGCTGGCCGAGATGAACCGGCTGAGCGAGGCCGACGACGCCTACAAAGCCGCCCTCGCGCTTGCGCCGGGCCGCGCGGAGGTGCGGGCCAACCGCGCCACGCGCGTGCTCGCCATGCAGGGCCGGGCGGAGGAGGCCCTGGCGGAGATCGGGGATGTGGCGGCGCAGCACCCGACCGTCGATTCGCTGCACGCCTCGCGCCTCTATCTGATGCAGTTCGCGCCGGGGCTGGCCATGCCGGCCGTCGCCCAGGCGCACGCCGACTGGGGCGTCCGCCACCCGGACCGCCCGGCGCCCGCGGTGGCCGCTCCGGCGCCGAAGATGCGCATCGGCTATGTCTCGCCGGACTTCCGCGCGCATCCCGTGGGCTTCTTCCTGGAGCCGGTGCTGGCGAACCACGACCGCGCCGCCTTCGAGACCGTGTGCTACGCCAACACCGCCAACCCCGATTGGAAGACGGAGCGGCTGATGGCCCACGCCGACCATTGGGTCTGGACCACGGGCATGGACGACGAGGCGCTGGCCCAGCGCATCCAGGCGGACGGCATCCACATCCTGGTCGATCTGGCGGGGCACACCTTCGGCAACCGCCTGCCGGTCTTCGCGCGGCGGGCGGCGCCGGTGCAGGCGACCTGGGCGGGCTATGTCGGCACCACCGGCCTGCCGGCCATGGACTATCTCATCTCCGACGCGCGGCAGAGCCCGGCGGGAGCGGACGGCTGGTGCATCGAAGGCATCGTGCGCATGCCCGACGCCTATGTCCCCTGGGCACCGCCCGAGGACGCACCGCCGGTGGCGCCCCTGCCGCTGGCCGCGCGCGGTCACGCCACCTTCGGCTCCTTCAACGCGCTTCCCAAGCTGAACGCGGAGGTCGCGGCGCTGTGGGCGCGCGTGCTGGGGGCCGTGCCCGGCTCCCGTCTGGTGCTGCGCACGCCGGGCTTCGACGACGCGGGCACCGCCGACCGCACCTTGGCCCTGTTCGAACGGGCCGGGCTCGACCCGGCGCGGGTGGACCTGCGGGGCGGGGCGCCGCACCGGGACTTCCTGGCCGGTTACGGCGCGGTGGACGTGGCGCTGGACCCCTTCCCCTATTCCGGCGGCCTGACGACGCTGGAGGCGCTGTGGATGGGCGTGCCGGTGGTGACTCTGGGCGGCGACCGCTTCTGCGCCCGCCATTCGGTGACGCATCTCGCCTCGGCGGGCCTGTCCGATCTGGTGGCGGACGGGCCGGACGCTTACGTCGCCAAGGCGGCGGCCCTGGTGGCCGACCCGGCGGGGCTGGCGGCTCTGCGCGGCGGCCTGCGGGACCGGCTGGCGGCGTCCCCGGCGCTGAACGGCGTGCGCTTCACCCGCGCTCTGGAGGCGGCCTTCGGGGTGATGTGGCAGCGCTTCCAGGCCGGGCAGGGGCGGGCGAGCTTCTCCCTGAGTTTCGACTGAACCTGGGTTCCGACCGAAGAGGATCAGGCGCGCTCCGACCCCGGCGCGCCGGTGCTCCACAGCAGGCCCAGAACCACGCCCTTGCAGCGCGGCAGCAGCAGCCACGTCAGCAGAAGCGTCAGCGCCGGCCAGATGGCGAGATGCACCCACGTTGCGGGCTCATAGCTCTGCTCGACCGACAGCAGCGCCGGGATGACGATGTGGCCGACGATCAGGATCGTCATCCAGGGCGGGGCGTCGTCGGCGCGGAGATGGCCGAACGCCTCGCCGCAATGGGCGCAGTGGTCCACCGGCTTCAGGTAGTTCCTCAAAAGCCGCCCGCGTCCGCAGGCCGGGCAGTTGCCCATCAGCCCGCGCAGCGCCGCCGTCGTCTTCGACCGCGTGCCGTCCTGAGTGCCGTCTTCCGCCGCCCTGTTCTCCGCCGTCATCACCGTCCCTCTGCGTTCCGCTCCCCGAAGGGCGTCATATGGGAAGGGAGCGACCGATCGTCACGCCGTTCCGGTTTCCGCGGGCCGGGATTGCACCGCGCGCAGGGCCTCCACACGGCGGGCGATGTTCTCCAGCCGCATCTGAAGCTCATGGGCGCACAGGGCGTGCGCGGCGGCGCGGGCCTCCGCCGCGATGTCGGCGACGGCGGCCTCAAGCTCGCGGATTCGGGTGTCGCGCGGATCTTCGCTCATCGATTCCTGCTCCGGCAGTTGACGGACCGGCCCCTGGGCGTCTACGGGATGCACAAACCCACTCCGGGAGCCTGGAGCCATGACGATCACCCGCCTGTTTCTCGCCGCCGCCGCCGTCGCCGCGCTGTCCAGCACCGCCGCGTTCGCGCAGACCAAGACCGTCGCCATCACCGCCATCGTCGAGCATCCGGCGCTGGACGCCACCCGCGACGGCGTGGTCGAGGCGCTGAAGGCCGCGGGTTTCACGCCGGGTGAGACCCTTAAGGTCGAGTATCAGAGCGCCCAGGGCAACCCCGCCACCGCGGCGCAGATCGCGCGCCAGTTCGTGGGCGCCCGTCCGGACGTGATCGTTCCGATCTCCACCCCTTCCGCCCAGGCGGTGGTGGCATCCACCCGCGACATCCCGGTGGTCTTCACCGCCGTGACCGACCCGGTCGGCGCGCAGCTCGTCAAGAGCCTGGAGAAGCCGGGCGCCAACGTCACCGGCGTGTCGGACATGGCCCCGGTGGCCGAGCATGTGGCGCTGATCCGCGAGATCGTCCCTTCGGTGAAGCGTCTGGGCGTCCTCTACAACCCCGGTGAGCCGAACTCCGTCTCGCTGGTGAAGGCGCTGAAGGACGAGGCGCAGAAGGCCGGGCTGACGGTGGTCGAGGCGACCGCCACCAAGTCCGCGGACGCCCAGCCCGCCGCCCGCAGCCTCGTCGGCAAGGTGGAGGCGGTTTACGTCCCGCTCGACAACACGGTCGTCTCGGCGCTGGAGAGCGTGGTGGCGGTGGGCCAGCAGGCCAAGCTGCCGGTCTTCTCGGCCGACACCGACAGCGTGGCGCGCGGCGCCGTGGCCTCCATCGGCTTCGACTACCGCCAGGTGGGCCACCAGACCGGCGAGGTGGTCGCCCGCATCCTGAAGGGAGAGAAGCCGGGCGATGTTCCGGTGACCTTCGCCAAGGGCTCCGACCTGTTCGTGAATCCCAAATCCGCCGCGGCGATGGGCGTGACCATCCCCGAGGCGGTGACCAAGCGCGCGGCCAAGGTGGTCGGGCAGTAAGTTGTTTCGTTGAGGGGGACGTTCAGGCGCTGGGCCCCCCTCCCGGCCTCCCCCCACTTCGCGGGGGGGGGGGAGAAAAGCCCTCCCCTGCGAAGCGGGGGAGGGTTGGGTGGGGGCCTGCGCGACACTCCCCAAGGACCAAGCATGAGTGAAATAGCCTTCTTCGGGGCCGTCGAGATCGGGCTGGTGTACGCCCTGGTCGCCCTCGGCGTGTACCTGTCCTTCCGGGTGCTCGATTTCCCGGACCTGACGGTGGACGGCAGCTTCCCGCTGGGTGCGGCGGTCTGCGCCACGCTGCTGGTCGCCGGGGTCAACCCGTGGATCGCCAGCCTCGTTGCAGCGCTGGCCGGTTCGCTGGCCGGGCTGGTGACGGCGACGCTGAACGTCCGCTTCAAGATCCTGCACCTGCTGGCCAGCATCCTGACCATGATCGCGCTGTTCTCGGTGAACCTGCGCGTGATGGGGCGCCCGAACGTGGCGCTGCTGATGCAGGACACGGTGCTGACGCCCTTCTACGGGCTGGGGCTGGCGGACCATGTGGTGCGCCCGCTGGTCGTGCTGGTCGTCGTCGTCGCGGTCGTTCTGCTGCTGGCCCGCTTCCTGAACAGCGAGTTCGGCCTCGCCATGCGGGCGACCGGCGTCAACGCGCGGATGGCCCGCGCGCAGGGCGTGGAGACGGATTTCCACACCTACACCGGCATGGCCCTGTCGAACGGGCTGTGCGCCCTGGCCGGCGCGCTGTTCGCCCAGACCAACGGATTCGCCGACGTGACCACCGGCATCGGCACCATCGTGGTCGGTCTGGCCGCGGTGATCGTCGGCGAGACGGTGCTGCCGGCCCGCGCGATGCTGTGGGCGCTGGTCGGTTGCGTCGTCGGCTCCATCCTCTACCGCCTCGCGGTGCAGGTGGCGCTGTCGGCGGACGCCATCGGGCTCCAGGCGTCCGACCTCAACCTCGTCACCGCCGTCCTGGTCGCGGTGGCGCTGATCCTGCCGCGGATGCGGCTCAAGGCCGCGTCGAAGAAGAGGGAGGCCGCCCGATGATCACGGTCAACGGCATCCACGTCACCTTCGGGCGCGGCACCCCGCTGGAAAAGCACGCCCTGCGCGGCGTCGATCTGACGATCCCGGAAGGGCAGTTCGTTACGGTCATCGGCTCCAACGGCGCCGGCAAGTCCACCTTCCTGGGCGCGCTGGCCGGCGACGTGATCGCAGAGACGGGCAGCATCGCCATCGACGGGGTGGACGTCACCCGCTGGGCGACTCCGAAGCGCGCCTCGCTGGTCGCCCGCGTCTTCCAGGACCCGATGGTCGGAAGCTGCACCGCGCTCACCATCGAGGAGAACATGGCGCTGGCCGCCGCCCGCGGGCGGCGCCGCGGCCTGGGCTTCGCCCTGCGCGGCGACCGCCGCCGCCATTTCCGCGACCGCATCGCGGAGCTGGGGCTGGGGCTGGAGAACCGGCTGCACGACCGCATGGGCCTGCTGTCCGGCGGGCAGCGGCAGGCGGTCAGCCTGCTGATGGCGACGCTGGCGGGGTCGAAGATCCTGCTGCTGGACGAGCACACGGCGGCGCTCGACCCCGGAACGGCGGAGTTCGTGCTGGGTCTGACCCGCCGCATCGTCGAGGAGAACCGGCTGACCACGCTGATGGTCACCCACTCCATGCGGCAGGCGCTGGATTACGGTGACCGCACGGTGATGCTGCACGAGGGGCGGATCGTTCTGGACGTGTCCGGGGAGCAGCGCGCCGGGCTGGACGTGCCGCATCTGCTGGCGCTGTTCGCCAAGCAGCGCGGCGGCGAGGACATCACCGACGACAGCCTGCTGATCGGCTGAGCCGCATCAGACGGTCTTGCGGTCCCGGTCCTCCTCCCGCTCCTCGCGGTCGGCTTCGAACAGGGCCTGAAGTTCGGCGGCGGCTTGGCGGGAGGTCTGGATCAGGCGGTTCTCGTCGTGGTGGACGGCGTGCTGCCGGATCAGCGTGCGCTCGTCATGCTGCCGGAAGGTGTCCAGCGTGTGCCGCGTCTCCTCCGGTGGCAGGCCCAGCGATTCCAGCACGCCGCCGGTCAGCCGCAGGCTGGAATCGTAGGTCTCGCGCACGAAATGGGTGACGCCGCGGTCCATCAGAAAATGGGCGTGGCGGCGGTTGCGGGCGCGGGCGTGGATGACGAGCTGCGGGAAATGGCGCTTCGCCAGCTCCACCACGCGCAGCGACTGCTCCACGTCCTCCAGAGCCACCACCAGGACCTTGGCCTTGTCGGCCCCGGCGGCGCGCAGCAGGTCGAGCCGCGACGGGTCGCCGTAATAGACCTTGTTGCCGAAGCGGCGCACGAAATCGACCTGGGCGGCGCTCTGCTCCAGCGCGGTGAAGGGGATGCCGCGCAGCCTCAGGACGCGCCCGACGATCTGGCCGACCCGCCCGAAGCCGCAGATGATGACCGGGGGTTCGCCGTCCGGCGCGATGCTGTCGAAGGGGCGGGCGGGCTTCACGATCAGGCGCGGCGCCAGCCAGCGCTCCTCCGCCGCGAAGACGAAGGGGGTGGCGATCATCGACAGCGTGACCACCAGCATGGCCGCCGCCGCGTGCTCCCCGGTCATCGCCCCGACGCCGACGGCCAGCCCGAACAGCACGAATCCGAACTCGCCCCCCTGGCTCAGCACCGTGGACAGCCGCGCCGACCCGCCGGGACGCAGGCCGGACAGGCGGGCCAGCCCGAACAGCGCCGCCGCCTTCAGCGCCATCAGCCCCAGCGCCAGCGACAGGTAGCGCAGCGGCTCCACCATCAGCGCCGCCACGTCGGCCCCCATGCCGACCGACACGAAGAACAGGCCGAGCAGCAGCCCCTCGAATGGCGCGATGTCCGCCTGCACCTCGTGCCGGTACTCCGAATCGGACAGCAGAACCCCGGCCATGAAGGCGCCGAGCGACATCGACAGGCCCGCCCAGGCGGCGAAAATCGCGGTGCCCAGCACGATCAGCAGGGCGGTGGCGGTGAAGATCTCCGGCGTTCGGGCGCCGTCCACGGCACGCAGCACCGGGCGCAGCAGGTAGCGTCCGCCGGCCAGGATCGCCGCCACCGCGGCTGCGGCCTTCAGCACGGCCAGCCACGCCGTCCCGGCGTCCGGCACCTCCCCGGCGCCGTGGCCGAGCAGGGGCAGCAGCGCCACCGCGGGGATGATGGCAAGGTCCTGGAACAGCAGGATGGAAAAGGCGCTGCGCCCGGCGTTGGTGGTCAGCAACTCCCGCTCCGCCAGCATGGGAAGCACCATGGCGGTGGAGGACAGGGACAGGCCGAAGCCGGCGACCGCCGCCGCGGCGGGAGAAAAGCCCAGCAGGACGGCGGCGGCCCCGATCAGGCAGGCGGTCACCGCGACCTGTGCGCCGCCGAGCCCGAGCACCGACCGGCGCATCACCCACAGGCGGGCGGGGCGCAGTTCCAGCCCGATCAGGAACAGCAGCATGATGACGCCGAGTTCCGAGACGTGCCGGATCGCCTCCACGTCGGTCACCAGACCGAGTCCGCCCGGCCCGATGATCAGCCCCGCGGCGAGATAGCCGAGCGGCCCGCCGAAGCCGAATCGCTTGGCCACCGGAACCGCGAGGACCACGGCGGCCAGCAGCACCACCAACGTCACGAAATCCGGCATCGGCCCCGTCCCCGCTGTGTCGAGGGACGGAATATGGGAGGTGTGGGGGCGCTTGCCCCGTCAAAGTACCGCCCCACCCTTCCCTCCCCCGCTGTCGCAGGGGAGGGAAGGGTGGGGGCAAGTGCGCCCTTACGACACCACGATCCGCGGAGCGGCGCGCGCCGGTCCCTGCTCGCCGGCGATCTTCTCCCACACCCGCTTGGCGATCCCGCGATACGCCTTCGCGTGCTCCGAGTCGGGCTGCGACACCACGATGGGCTGGCCCTGGTCGGAGGTTTCGCGGATGTCGAGGTGCAGCGGAATCTCGCCGAGGAACTCCATGCCCAGGTCCGCGGCTTCCTTGCGGGCGCCGCCGTGGCTGAAGATGTCGGTGCGGTGGCCGCAGTTGGGGCAACAGAAGTAACTCATGTTCTCGATGATGCCGAGGACGGGCACGTCCACCCGGCGGAACATGTTCAGCCCCTTGCGGGCGTCCAGCAGGGCGATGTCCTGCGGGGTGGAGACGATGATGGCCCCGGCCAGCGGCACCTGCTGCGCCATGGTGAGCTGGGCGTCGCCGGTGCCCGGCGGCATGTCCACCACCAGCACGTCCAGAGTGCCCCAGTTCACGTCGCGCAGCATCTGCTGGAGCGCGCTCATCACCATCGGGCCGCGCCAGATCATCGGCGTGTCCTCGGCGACCAGGAAGCCCATCGACATCACCTTGATGCCGTAATTCTCCATCGGCTCCAGGATGCGGCCGTCGTGGCTGGTCGGGCGGCCCGAGATGCCCAGCATGCGCGGCATGGACGGACCGTAGATGTCGGCGTCGAGAAGCCCGACCTTCAGCCCGTTCGCCGCCATGGCGAGCGCCAGGTTGCTGGCCGTTGTGGACTTGCCGACACCGCCCTTGCCCGACGCGACGGCGACGATGGCCTTCACGCCCGGCACCAGCGGCTTCTGCTCCGCCGGCTGCCCGTGGGAGTGGCCGTGGGAGTGGCCGTGACCGCCATGGGAGTGCCCGTGGGCCTGCTGCGGGGCGGGGCCCTGGCCGGCGGCGCGGTGCGCCGTCAGGACCGCGGTGACCGACAGGACGCCCGGCAGGGCCTCCACCGCCTTCTCGGCGGCGTGGCGCACCGGCTCGGCCTGGGCGCCGCGCTTGGGGTCCACTTCGATCGAAAAGGCGACGTTGCCGCCGCGCACGACGAGTCCGGACAGCATGCCGAGGCTGACGATGTCCTTGCCCCGTTCCGGATCGACAACCGTCCTCAGAACTTCAAGGACTTGAGCTTCGCTGACCTGCGCCATGGTTGAAAACTCCGCTTCCTTCCCGATATTGGCGGATATCCGTCGGTAAAATCCTTCCCCGAAGGGACAGGCACTATAGGGCCGGCGGACAATAATGGTAAAGGGATCGGACGGTCCGGAAACGATTTGCCGTCTGGAAATTCCGTCCCAAGAATTGTGAGAGCGCGAAGGGGAACGAACGGAATGCCGTGGAGCAATCAGGGAGGGGGTGGCGGTGGCGGCCCCTGGGGTCCTCCGCCGGGCGGTGGCGGCGGTCAGAATCCGTGGGGCCGTCCGCCGGGTGGCGGCGGTGGCGGCGGTGGCGGCGGGGGCGGGCCGCAGCCGCCGGACCTTGAGGATCTGCTGCGCCGCGGCCAGGACCGCCTGAAGAAGGTCATGCCCGGCGGTGTCGGCAGCGGACGGGGCGTGGCCCTGGTCATCGGCATCCTGGCCGCGGTCTGGCTGGCCAGCGGCATCTACCGCGTCGAGGCGGACGAGCAGGGCGTCGTCCTGCGCTTCGGCCAGTGGGTGCGCACCGAACAGCCCGGCCTGCGCTACCACCTGCCGTCGCCCATCGAGACGGTGCTGATGCCCAAGGTGACGCGCGTCAACCGGATCGAGGTGGGCTACCGCTCCGCCGGCGACGGGCGCCGCGGCGACCGCGACGTTCCCGACGAATCGCTGATGCTGACCGGCGACGAGAACATCATCGACATCGACTTCACCGTCTTCTGGGTCATCAAGGACGCGGGGCAGTACCTGTTCAAGATCCGCGACCCCGAAGCCACCGTGAAGAAGGCGGCGGAAAGCGCGATGCGCGAGGTGATCGGCCGCACCGACCTGCAGCCGGCCCTGACCGAGGCCCGCCAGCAGACCGAAACCTCCACCCGCCAGCTCCTGCAGGCCATGCTGGACGACTACGAGGCGGGCATCGAGGTGACGCAGGTGCAGTTGCAGAAGGCCGACCCGCCGGCCCCCGTCATCGACGCCTTCAACGACGTGCAGCGCGCCCGCGCCGACCGCGAACGCGCCCGCAACGAGGCGGAAGCCTACCGGAACGACGTGATCCCGCGCGCCCGAGGCGATGCGGAGCGGCTGATCCAGGAAGCCTCGGCCTACCGCGAGCAGGTCGTGAACCTGGCCCAGGGCGACGCCGACCGCTTCCGCAAGGTCTACGACGCCTATTCCGCGGCCAAGGACGTGACGGCCAAGCGCATGTATCTGGAGACCATGGAAGAAATCCTGCGCGGCGCCAACAAGGTCATCATCGACGGCAACGCGCAGGGCGCCCAGGGCGTGGTCCCCTATCTGCCGCTCAACCAGCTTCAGCCGGCTCCGGCGGCGGCGCGGCCTGCCGGCCAGCCGCAGCAGCCGGCCCGCTGAGGAGGGATGCCATGAACCGCAGTCTGTTGGTGGCCGGCATCGGCATCCTCGTGGCGGGCGTTCTCGCCTCGGCCTCGCTGTTCACGGTGAACGAAGCGCAGCAGGCGCTCGTCCTCCAGTTCGGCGAACCGGTGCGCGTCCTCCGCGATCCCGGCCTCAAGGCCAAGATCCCCTTCATCCAGGAAGTCCGCATCCTCGACCGCCGCGTGCTCGACCTCGACCCGCCGGTGGAGCAGGTCATCCTGGCCGACCAGAAGCGCCTGGACGTGGACGCCTTCGCGCGCTACCGCATCCTGGACCCGCTGCGCTTCTACCAGACCGCCGGCAACGAGGCGGTGGCCGAGACGCGCATGAACGCCATCGTGAACTCGGCGCTGCGCCGCGTTCTCGGCAGCGTGACCCTGCTCGCCATCCTGTCGGACGAGCGTCCGCGCGTGATGAACGACATCCGCGGCCAGGTGAACGACGAGGCCAAGCGCTTCGGCATCGAGATCGTCGACGTCCGCATCCGCCGCGCCGATCTGCCGGAGGAGACCAGCCAGTCGATCTTCGCCCGCATGCGGTCGGAGCGTGAGCGCGAAGCCGCCGAGGCCCGCGCCCAGGGTCAGGAGCAGTCGCAGCAGATCCGCGCCCGCGCGGACCGCGAGCGCACCGTCATCCTGGCCGAAGCGCAGCGCGATTCGCAGATCCTGCGCGGTGAAGGCGACAACCAGGCGCTGAAGATGATCGCCGAGGCGACCTCGCAGGACCCGCAGTTCTACAGCTTCTACCGGACGCTGGAAGCCTACCGGAAGTCGCTGAACAAGGACGACACCACCATGGTGCTGTCCCCGACCGGCGAGTTCTTCCGCTACTTCGGCGACATCACCGGCGGTGGCAACGGCCAGCCGGCTCCGGCGGCGGGCAGCGCTCCGGCGCCGCAGCGGGCGCCGGCTCCGGCGACGGCCCAGCAGCAGTAAGGCTTCGCGCTCGATTCCCCTTCCCCGTCCCACGGGGAGGGGGGGTGGGGGCTCCGTTCCCCCACCCGAATTTTGTCTTTCTTCCGAATTTCGTCTCCCTGCCCGAAGTGCCGCCCGACCGATGACGGATTTTCTCACCGCGCTGGCCCTGGTCCTGGTGATCGAGGGCGTGCTGTACGCGCTGTTTCCGTCCGCGATGCGGCGGATGATCGTCGAAGCGCTGACCATGCCGGAAAACCGGCTGCGCGCCGCCGGGTTGGCGGCGGCGATGGCCGGGGTCGGATTCGTCTGGCTTCTGCGGGGCGCCTGACGCCCTTTGCCGCGTGCGCGTCGCTGGACCGCGCCGCCATTTTCCGGCCATACTCGGTTTCCTATACTCGCGCGTCCTCCGTTGCGGATCGGCCCCGTGCGCGTTCGCTTGAAGCGGCGCCGCGCGCGGCCTACATCCGGCAAACGGATCGGCGAAGCGCCCCCTCGGACCCGGATTCCCGACGGAATCCGCGGGCCGATCGGAACAGATGGCCGATTGGAACAAGAAGGTGCCGGACATCCGGCAGGGAGAGCTGAGTTGAACCCGAACCACCCCATCCACCGCGCCGATTTTGGCCGCCGGCTGCGCGTCGTGCCGCTGATCGCCGCTCTCCTGTTGGGGCTGTCCGCCGCCGTCGGCACCCCCGCCATGGCCCAGTCGCGCCCGGCGCCGACCAGCTTCGCCGACCTGTCGGAAAAGCTGCTGCCCGCCGTGGTCAACATCTCCACCAGCCAGGCGGTGCCGCAGCGCCAGCAGGGCGCCCGCCCCGAGCTGCCGCAGTTCCCGCCGGGCTCGCCGTTCGAGGAGTTCTTCCGCGACTTCTTCGACCGCCAGCAGCAGGACCAGCCGCAGCAGCCGCGCAAGTCCACCTCGCTCGGCTCCGGCTTCATCATCGACGCCAAGAACGGCTATGTGGTCACCAACAACCACGTCATCCAGGACGCCGACGAGATCACCGTCATCCTGCAGGACGACACCAACATCAAGGCGGAGCTGATCGGCAAGGACCCGAAGACCGACGTCGCCCTGCTGAAGATCAACACGAACCACCCGCTGGTCGCCGTTCCCTTCGGCGATTCGGACGCGATGCGCGTGGGCGACTGGGTGCTGGCCATCGGCAACCCGTTCGGCCTGGGCGGCTCGGTCACCGCCGGCATCATCTCGGCCCGCCAGCGCGACATCAACGCCGGCCCCTACGACGACTTCCTGCAGACCGACGCCTCGATCAACCGCGGCAACTCCGGCGGCCCGATGTTCAACCTGAACGGCGAGGTCATCGGCATCAACACGGCGATCTTCTCGCCGTCGGGCGGCTCGGTCGGCATCGGCTTCGCCATCCCGTCCAACCTCGCCAAGCAGGTGGTGGCGCAGCTCCGCGAATACGGCAAGACCCGCCGCGGCTGGCTGGGCGTGCGCATCCAGGGCGTGACCCCGGAGATCGCCGAGAGCCTGGGGCTTCAGGGCCACAAGGGCGCGCTGGTCGCCTCCGTCACCCCGAACGGCCCGGCAGCCAAGGCCGGCATCCAGGCGGGCGACGTGGTGACCAAGTTCGACGGCAAGGAAATCAACGAGATGCGCCGCCTGCCGCGCGTCGTCGCCGAAACGCCGATCGACAAGGCCGTCCCGATCGAGGTGTGGCGCAAGGGCAAGTCCCAGCAGCTCCAGGTGAAGGTGGGCGAGCTTGAGGCCGCCGAGGAATCCGGCCTTCTCGCCGCCAATCCGGACGAGCAGCGCCGCCAGCCGCAGCAGGCCCCGGCCCAGAAGCCGACCGAGACGCTGGGCCTGAAGCTGACCAACATCACGCCGGAGCTGCGCCAGCAGTTCGAGATCAAGCCCGAGCTGAAGGGCGTGGTGGTGACCGAGGTGGCGGGCAACTCCACCGCATCGGAAAAGGGCATCCGCGCCGGCGACGTCATCATCGAGGTCGGCCAGGAGGAGGTCCGCAAGCCGGAAGACGTGACCTCGAAGATCCAGAAGGCCAAGGAGCAGGGCAAGAAGTCCATCCTGCTTCTGGTGGACCGTCACGGCGACCTGCGCTTCGTCGCCATCCCGCTCAGCCAGGGCTGACCGGGGCGCTGCCGAAACGGAAACGGCACCGGTGGGAAACCGCCGGTGCCGTTTTTTCTTTGTGAGGTTGCGGTGGTGGGCGATCAGCCCTCCACGAACTCCCCGATCCGGTAGCCTTGGGCGAACAGCAGGGCGGTCAGGTCGCCGTGGTCCACGCGGGCGCGGGCCTGGGCGGCCACGGTCGGCTTGGCGTGATAGGCCACACCCAGCCCGGCGGCCAGCAGCATCGGCAGGTCGTTGGCGCCGTCGCCCACGGCCATGGTCTCGACGGTCGGGACATGGCGCTCCCCGGCGTAGGCCAGCAGGGCTTCCAGCTTGCTGTCCTTGTCCAGGATCGGCTCCGTGACCGCGCCGGTCATGACGCCGTTCACCACCTCCAGCACGTTGCCGCGGTCGTCGTCGAAGCCGACCCAGCTCCGCACCCGCTCGGTGAAGCAGCGGAAGCCGCCGGAGACGAGGACGCAGGTGGCGCCGTTGGCGCGCATGGTGGCGACCAGCGTCCGGGCCCCCGGCATCAGGGTGGCGCGCTGCCACACCTCGTCGATGACGCTTTCGTTCAGGCCCTTCAGCAGGGCGACCCGCTCGCGCACCGCGCCCTTGAAGTCGATCTCGCCGTTCATGGCGCGGGCGGTGATCGCGGCGATGTGGTCCTTCAGCCCCACATAGTCGCCCAGCTCGTCCAGCATCTCCTGCTCGATGATGGTCGATTCCATGTCGGCGACCAGCAGGCGCTTCTTCCGGTTGGCCGGCTTCTGGGCGATGACGTCCACGGAAAGGCCGTCCGCTGCGAGACCGGCCAGAGCGCGGCGCACCGCGGCCTCCGCCTGCTCGGGCACCAGCCCTTCCTCGGCGATGTCGCAGGCGCGGCCCGGCGCCAGCCAGTCCGGCTTGCCGGTGTCGGCGCCAAGAGCGGTCAGAGAGGCGCGGGCGGCCTGCACGGCCTGCTCGTCGAGAACGGCGGAGGCGGCGGCGATCAGCGTAACGACAGCGCTCATGGCGGGCGATCCTGGAGAAGCCTTGGGGGAGGGCGCGCGCGCTCCGTACCACAGCCGGGGCACTCCGCCAACCGTTGTAGACAATCCGCGCCGGGGACCCATTCGTCCGCCGCCGCGTTCCGGCTCAAATCACGGGAGGGTCTGTCCATGCTTCAGCGGCGCTCCATCCTGCTCATCCCGTCGGCTCTGGCAACCACCCTGATCCTGGCCGGTTGCGGCACCGGGACCGATCTGGCGCAGCGCCCGCCGCCCGGCTATGTCGGCGACGTGGCGGCCCGCGTGGCGGCGGTGGATTGGGCGCAGGCCCGCCCCGTGACGGTCGAGCTGGCCGAATTCGCCTTCCAGCCCGAACATCTGGCCTTCGAGCAGGGGGTGCCCTACCGCCTGACGCTGGAGAATCGCGGGAACGTCGCACACACCTTCACCTCGGAAGGCTTCTTCAAGGCCATCGCGGTGCGGCGGGTCACCACCCCGCAGGGACCGGTCGACACGCCGGCCCTGGTCAATCTGGAGATCCCCGCCGGCCAGACCGACGTGGTGGAGTTTGTGCCCGTCCAGGCCGGCACTTACGCGCTGGCCTGCCACGAGCCGCTCCACAGCAGCTTCGGCATGACCGGGACGATCGCGGTTCGCTGACGGGCGTCCCCCGGCGGCCTTGCCAAGGCGAGCCTTCCCCTGCCATACGCTGTTGCCGGAGGAAACCTCAGGCAAGGCGCGATGAATCAGAACAGCCCGCAGCACCGGGACGTGCCGAACCGGAATGTGGTGGTGATCGGCGGCCCGACGGCGTCGGGCAAGTCGGGCATGGCGCTCGACATCGCGGAGGCGCTGGACGGCACCGTCATCAACGCCGACAGCATGCAGCTCTACGCCGAACTGGACGTGCTGACCGCCCGTCCGGGGGCGGAAGATCTGGCGCGCGTGCCGCACCGGCTTTACGGCACGCTTCCGGCGGCGGAGCGCGGGTCCGCCGCGCGCTGGCGCGACATGGCGCTGGCCGGGATCGCCGAAGCCCACGCCGCGGGGCGCCTGCCCATCGTGGTCGGCGGCACCGGCCTCTACCTGCGCACCCTCATGGAAGGGTTGAGCGCGGTTCCCGCCGTTCCCGACGAGGTCCGCAAGGCCGCCCACGTCCGCCTGCGGGAGCTCGGCGGCGCGGCGTTCCGGGAAGAGCTGGTCCGCCGCGACCCGGCCTCGGCCAAGCTGAATCCCGGCGACACCACCCGCCTGACCCGCGCCTGGGAGGTGCTGGAGGCCACCGGCCACCCGCTGTCCCACTGGCAGACCCAGCGCGCGGAGGGCGCGCCGGAGGGGCTGGCCTTTTCCGTGCTGGTGCTCGACCCGCCGCGCGACGCGCTCTACGCCCAATGCGACCGCCGGTTCCGCGTGATGATGGGGCAGGGGGCGCTGGAGGAGGTGCGGCGGTTGGACGCGCTCGGCCTCGATCCCGATCTGCCGGCGATGAAGGCGCTCGGCGTACCGGAACTGCGCGACCATCTGCGCGGCGCGCTGACGCTGGACGAAGCCATTGCCCTGGCTCAGCAATCCACACGCCGCTATGCGAAGCGGCAGGTCACATGGTTCCGCCACCAGCTCGCGGCCCGCCCGCCGGCCTCCGCTCTGCATGGCTGCCATACGATCAATTCGCTCTACTCAAGACCGCTTAGTGAAGCAATACTGACCTATCTTGAAACGACGTTGCGTCGTTGAGCCTCAGGAGGATTGAAAGTGACGGTCGATTGGGGAAATGTGTTCGCCGGCCGCGTCGGCGGCATGACGGCGTCGGAAATCCGGGAACTGCTGAAGCTGATCGACCGGCCCGAGATCATCTCGTTCGCCGGGGGCATTCCCGACCCCGACTTCTTCCCGACCGCGGCCATCGCCCGCGCCTATGAGAAGATCTTCCAGTCCAACACCGGGGCCGGCGGCGCGCTTCAGTACACCATCAGCGAGGGCTACACGCCGCTGCGCGAATGGATCTGCGCCTACATGGGCCGCCACGGCATCCAGGCCGGGCTGGACGAGGTGCTGGTGACCAGCGGGTCGCAGCAGGCGCTGGAGTTCGTGGGCAAGCTGCTGATCGGGCCGGGCGAAAAGATCCTGGTGACCCGCCCCACCTATCTCGGCGCGCTCCAGGCCTTCTCCCCCTACGAGCCGCAGTATCTCTCCGTCCCCGGCGACGAGGAGGGACCGGAGCTGGCCGCGGTGGAAGCGGCGCTGGAGCAGAAGCCGAAGTTCTTCTACCTCGTCCCCGATTTCCAGAACCCCAACGGCACCACCGTGTCGCGCGCCCGGCGCGAGGCTTTGCTGGACCTCTGCGCCAAGCACGGCGTGCCGATCGTCGAGGATGCGGCCTACACCGAGCTGCGCTACGACGGCGAGGCGATCCCGCCCATCGTGGCGCTGGACGCCGCCCGCAACGGCGGCAAGATCACCAACGTGATCTATTGCGGCTCCTTCTCCAAGACGATGGTGCCGGCCTTCCGCGTCGGCTGGATCAACGGCCCGGCGGAGGTGATCAACCGGCTGGTGCTGATGAAGCAGGCCGGCGACCTGCACACCAGCACCATCAACCAGATCGTGCTGCACGACGTGGTGTCGCAGAATTTCGACGCGCACATCCGCCGCCTGCGCGGAAGCTACAAGGAGCGCCGCGACGCCCTGCTCACCGCGCTGGCCGACTTCGCCCCGGCGGGGGTGACCTGGACCAAGCCGGAAGGCGGCATGTTCGTGTGGATCGAGCTGCCGGAGGGCACCGACGGAACGGACCTGCTGGCCCGCGCCATCAAGGAAGCCAACGTCGCTTTCGTCCCCGGCTCCGCCTTCCACGCCGACCGGTCGGGTAAGAACACGCTGCGCCTCAGCTTCTCCAACAACAACCCGGAGCGCATCCGCGAGGGCATCCGCCGCCTCTGCGGCCTGCTTCAGGCGGTCGCGGCGTAACCCTCCGCCGGCCCTTGCGCAACGGCCTGCCTCCGCACCCGCGGGGCAGGCCGTTCGCGTTTGCGGGCCGGCTTTGCGGGGAAGGCGGTCTTTCCAGCTTGCGAAATATTTGGAAAAACTGCGGCAAAAAATCTTTTCGATCATTCGCAAAATGGGTTGACCGGAGACCGGCGGATTGTCTAGTTTGCCGGTCCCGGCCTTCGCCTTTGGGGATAACCCCTTGTTTTCCCTGTTGGCCGCGCCGGGGTTTGAGAAGGAACAGGGCCGCCCGTGAAATGAGGGGCCCCCATTGGAAGGTCGTGAGCTATGCCCGAACAGAAGCTGACCGGCGCGCAGATCGTCATCAAGGCCCTGAAGGACCAGGGCGTCGACATCATCTTCGGTTATCCGGGCGGCGCGGTACTTCCGATCTACGACGCCATCTTCCAGCAGAACGACATCAAGCACATCCTCGTCCGGCATGAGCAGGCCGCCGTGCACGCCGCGGAGGGCTACGCCCGCTCCACCGGCAAGGTGGGCTGCGTGCTGGTGACCTCCGGCCCCGGCGCCACCAACGCCGTGACGGGCCTGCTGGACGCGCTGTGCGACAGCATTCCGCTGGTCTGCCTGTCGGGGCAGGTGCCGACCCACCTGATCGGCAACGACGCCTTCCAGGAGGCCGACACCACCGGCATCACCCGCCCCTGCACCAAGCACAATTACCTGGTGAAGGACGTCAACCAGCTCGCCCGCACCATGCACGAGGCTTTCTACGTGGCGCGCAGCGGCCGTCCCGGCCCGGTGCTGATCGACATCCCGAAGGACGTGCAGTTCGCCGACGGCACCTACATCCCGCCGACCGAGGTGAAGCACAAGACCTACCGCCCGCAGGTGAAGCCCGAGATCGCCCGCGTGGAGGAGGCAATCGAGCTGATCGCCAACGCCAAGCGCCCGATCTTCTACACCGGCGGCGGCGTGGTGAACGCCGGCCCCATCGCGGCGAAGCTGCTGACCCAGTTCGTGAAGCTGACCGGCTTCCCGATCACCTCCACCCTGATGGGGCTGGGCGCCTTCCCGGCGTCGGAGACGCAGTGGCTGGGCATGCTGGGCATGCACGGCACGTACGAGGCGAACCTCGCCATGTACAACTGCGACGTCATGATCAACATCGGCGCCCGTTTCGACGACCGCGTGACCGGCAAGCTGTCGGAGTTCGCTCCGGGCTCGAAGAAGATCCACGTCGACATCGACCCCAGCTCGATCAACAAGAACGTCGCGGTGGACATCCCCATCGTCGGTGACGCCGGGGCGGTGCTGGAGGACATGATCCGCATCTGGAAGGCCCGCCAGAAGCGCGCCGACCAGGCCGCCCTGAAGGAGTGGTGGGGCCAGATCGACGGCTGGCGCGCCCGCAACTGCCTGAATTACAACCGCACCGAGGCGGTCATCAAGCCGCAGTACGCGCTGGAGCGGCTGCGCGAGGCGCTGCGCGGCAAGAACCATTACGTGACGACCGAGGTCGGCCAGCACCAGATGTGGGCCGCCCAGTTCCTGCCCTTCGACGAGCCGAACCGCTGGATGACCTCCGGCGGCCTGGGCACCATGGGCTACGGCCTGCCGGCGGCCATCGGCGCGCAGCTCGCCCACCCCGACGCCATCGTGGTGGACGTGTCGGGCGAGGCGTCCTTCCTGATGAACATGCAGGAGATCGGCACGGCGGTGCAGTACCGCGCCCCCGTCAAGATCTTCATCCTGAACAACAAGTACATGGGCATGGTGCGCCAGTGGCAGGAGCTGCTGCACGGCTCCCGCTACTCCAACAGCTATTCGGAGGCCCTGCCGGACTTCGTGAAGCTGGCGGAATCCTGGGGCTGCGTCGGCCTGCGCGCCACCACCGTGGCCGAGGTGGACGAGGTCATCGAGAAGATGCTGGCCGTCACCGACCGCCCCTGCATCGTGGACATCGCCGTCGATCCGAAGGAGAACTGCTTCCCGATGATCCCCGGCGGCAAGGCCCACAACGAAATCCTGTTCGGTCCGGAGGACAGCCCGTCCGACGCCACGCCGGAAGACGGCATGGTGCTGGTCTGATCGCGGCGACCAAGACGAACGGTTGAAGGCCCTCTGGCGGAGTACGGATCGTGGAAGACAAGATCGAAAAGCACACCATCGCCGTGCTGGTGGACAATGAGCCGGGCGTGCTGGCGCGCGTCATCGGCCTGTTCTCGGGCCGCGGCTACAACATCGAAAGCCTGACGGTGGCGGAGGTGAACAACGCCGACCACCTGTCGCGCATCACGCTCGTCACCTCCGGCACCCGCATGGTGGTGGAGCAGATCAAGGCCCAGCTCGACCGCCTCGTCCCGGTGCACAAGGTGCACGATTTGACGGACGAGGGGCCGTCGGTGGAGCGCGAACTGGCGCTGGTGAAGGTCGCCGGCACCGGTGACCGCCGCATCGAGGCGCTGCGTCTGGCCGACATCTTCAAGGCGAAGGTGGTGGACGCCACCCTGACCTCCTTCGTGTTCGAACTGACCGGCACGACGGCGGAGGTGGACGACTTCGTCGGGCTGATGGCCCAGCTCGGCCTCGTCGAGGCCAGCCGCACCGGCGTCGTCGCCATGTCCAAGGGCGCTGCCGGGTTCTAAAGCGAACTTCCGTTCGCTTTAGACTCATATCGCCTCATTCGCCGGCGGGTTTCGGTCGCTTGGGCGACCGGGACCGCCGTCGCGGTCCAAAGCGGATCGCAATCCGCTTTAAGGGCTGGCTCGCGGAGCCGCCCGTTCTCGGATAGGATGAACGGGCGGTTGCGCGCCAGGAGTCGGTCATGAAGATGCTCTCCATCGAAGAAGCCCGGGATCAGCTCGCCAAGCTCGTCGAAGAGGCGCAGCGCGGCGAGGAGATCGTCCTGACGGAGAACGGGACGGCGGTGGCCCGTCTGGTGCCGCACGCCGCCGCGGCCGATGGACGCCGCGCCGCCGCCGATGCCCTGCGCCGCAGGATGCGCGAAGGGTTCGACCTCGGTGGCCGGGACTGGAGCCGTGAGGACCTGCACGGGCACCGATGATCACCTTCGATACGAACGTGCTGTTCTATGCGCTCGACCGGCGCAGCCCGGAAAAGCAGGCCGTGGCGCAGGATCTCATCGGACGTGCGCTCGACCGGCCCGGAACGGTCGTGCTGTCCATGCAGGTGTTGGGGGAGCTTTACTTTTCATTGACGCGCAAGAAGGTGGTGTCCCGCGAGGACGCCCTCCGGACGGTGCGTCTGCACATGGACGTCTTTGACCTCATCCCCGGCACCAGGGCCGGCTTCGCCAAGGCTCTGGATGCCGTGAGGGACCACGACCTGCCGCTTTGGGACGCGGTGTTGTGGGCGGATGTCGATGCGTTCGGGTGCCGTCTGCTGCTGACTGAGGATTTCCAGGATGGACGGGTTCTGGGTGGCGTAAGGATCCTGAACCCATTCAACCCTGACAATCGCGTTCCGCTTGACGCGGCCCTTCCGCCGGTGGAGTAATTCCGCTGCGCAAAACTCGCACCACCAGATCGAAAAATCCAAGGAAGATCACCATGCGCGTCTATTATGATCGTGATGCCGACGTGAACCTGATCAAGGGGAAGAAGGTCGTCATCGTCGGCTACGGCAGCCAGGGCCACGCCCACGCCAACAACCTGCGTGACAGCGGTGTGAAGGACGTGCGCATCGCCCTCCGCCCGGGCTCGGCCACCATCAAGAAGGCCGAGGCCGCCGGCTTCACGGTCATGGCTCCGGGCGAGGCCGCCGCCTGGGCCGACGTGGTGATGATCCTCACCCCGGACGAGCTGCAGGCCGACCTGTACCGCGACGATCTCGCCAAGAACCTGAAGGAAGGCGCCGCTCTGGCCTTCGCGCACGGCCTGAACGTGCACTTCAACCTGATCGAGCCGCGCGCCGACCTCGACGTGTTCATGATCGCGCCGAAGGGCCCGGGCCATACCGTCCGCGGCGAGTACCAGCGCGGCGGCGGCGTGCCCTGCCTCGTGGCCGTTCATCAGAACGCCTCGGGCAACGCTCTGGACATCGCCCTGTCCTACGCCTCGGCCATCGGCGGCGGCCGCGCCGGCATCATCGAGACCACCTTCAAGGAAGAGTGCGAGACCGACCTGTTCGGCGAGCAGGCCGTGCTCTGCGGCGGCCTGACCGAGCTGATCAAGGCCGGCTACGAGACGCTGACCGAGGCCGGCTACGCCCCGGAGATGGCCTATTTCGAGTGCCTGCACGAGGTGAAGCTGATCGTCGACCTCATGTATGAGGGCGGCATGGCCAACATGCGCTACTCGATCTCCAACACCGCCGAGTATGGCGACTACAAGACCGGCCCGCGCATCATCACGCCGGAGACCAAGGCCGAGATGAAGCGTGTTCTGGAGGACATCCAGACGGGCCGCTTCGTCCGCGACTGGATGCTGGAGTGCAAGGCCGGCCAGCCGTCCTTCAAGGCGACCCGCCGCCGCAACGCCGAGCATTCGATCGAGCAGGTCGGCGAGAAGCTGCGCGCCATGATGCCCTGGATCGCCGAGCGCCGTCTGGTGGACAAGTCCAAGAACTGATCGGTTCCTGGATCGGGAATGGAAAAGCGCGCCGCGAGGCGCGCTTTTTCGTTTTGGGAGGGACGCGCCGCCGTCGCTTGCCCCCCTCCCGACCTTCCCCCGCTGCGCAGGGGGAGGAGTCCGACTCCCTCCCCTGCGTCAGCTCTCGCGCAAACCAAAGGTTTGCGCTGACGCGGCAGGCGGACCGAAGGTGCGCCGAGAGCGGGGGAGGGTCAGGGTGGGGGCAAAACCTCCACATCCCTATGTCGTCACACATCCCCCCGCGACCGGTCGGCCTTCGGACGCTCGTCCAGCAACGGCCGTCCGGTGTGCACGAAATGCACCACCTCCGCGATGTTGGTCGCGTGGTCGCCGATGCGCTCCAGGCTCTTGGCGATGAACAGAAGGTGCATGTGGGCGGTGAACATCTCCGGCAGGCGGGCCGCCGACTGGTTGATGCTGTCGCACAGGCTGGTGTACAGCGCGTCCACCTCGTCGTCGGTGCGCCAGACGCGCAGCGCCAGTTCGACGTCGCCGTCCACATAGGCGTCCACCGCCGTGGTCAGGCGCTGGCGCACCAGACGGCCCAGGTTGGGCAGGGTGCTCATCGCCGGGGATTCGGGGAACTCGGCCACGGCGACGGCCCGGCGTGCGGTGTTGGCGGCGTGGTCGCCCACGCGCTCCAGATTGCCGGCGATCTTCAGGGCGGCGATCACCTCGCGCAGGTCGTCGGCCACCGGCTGGCGCAGCACCAGCATGCGCATGCAGTTCGCCTCGATCTCATGCTCGTAGCTGTCCAGGCGCGCGTCGGACTCCACGATGGCGCGGGCCTGCTCCGGGTTGCGCTGGGTCAGGCAGGTCAGCGCGCCGTCGAGCTGGGTTTCCGCGGCACCCGCCATCTGCACGATGCTGGCCTTCAGCCGCTTCATGGCGTCTTCGAACGCGGTGACGATGTGCGGGGCGGAGTGCTTCATGCGGGCGGGCCTTATCGATGCGGAGACACTTCCCGGCTCCGGAGGCGGGGACGGCCGGGAACGTTACAGTCTCGTGGCTCCGCAGGCCAGCCCTCTTCCCGCGGGCCGATCCGGCGGATGCGGCATGGGATAAGGTTGATTTCGCATCTGCGAAATGGCAAGAGTCCGGCGCTCCTACCCCTTATGACCAAGCACGGACGCCGACCGTCATGATCGAACGCCGCTTCGAACAGATCATCTTCGCCAGCCGCTGGCTGCTCGCGCCCTTCTACCTGGGGCTCGTCGTGTCGCTCGTGCTCCTGCTGGCGAAGTTCGTGCAGGAAATCTTCCACATCGTCCCGCATGTGCTGGAGATGCAGGAAAAGGACGTGCTTCTGGCGGTGCTGACGCTGATCGACCTGTCGCTGGCCGGCAACCTGCTGCTGATGGTGATCTTTTCGGGATACGAGAACTTCGTGTCCAAGATCGACGTGGCCGACCACGAGGACCGTCCGGACTGGATGGGCAAGGTCGACTTCGGCGGGCTGAAGCTGAAACTGATCGCCTCCATCGTGGCGATCTCCGGCATCCATCTGCTGAAGAGCTTCATGAACATCGACAACAGCAGCAAGGAAAACCTGATGTGGATGGTCATCGTCCACATGACCTTCGTGGTGTCGGGCGTCCTGCTGGCCCTGATGGACCGGCTGGAGGGGGGGCATCACGGGGCGCACGGCAAGGCCGCGGTGGCGGAGAAAACCGGCGGGCATTGAGGCCGCCGGGAGGGCCGCCGGAGCGGTTTCAAAGCGGACACAAAGCCGTTGCGGCGGGTTGGGAATCAGCCTAAGGATACCCCCGGCGCGAGCGGGGCGGTTGGCCGGACGCCGGAGGTTTCCGCCTTCCGTTGACGGAAAATTAACCCTGACGCGGCAGTGTGGCGGGCACCGGAGGACGGCGTTCCGCCAGCACTTCGGGGTCTGGGAAATCAGCCGGGACCGGCCTTGCGTCAAGGTCCGCCTCCCATCGAACAGAGCGCCGGTCCGGCGCCGGCGTCCGCCCCACGGGCGCCGGGAACAGGGTCCGGCAAGGCGTGCCGGTTGCACTCTCCGCTTGAGCGCGAAGGGGCATTCGTCTATGGAACCGTTGGCGGGCGTGGCCCTCCGCACCGGAGCGGGCACATCGCCGGCAAGGCCGTCTCAACCGCATTGAAGAGTTAGTCGGGTCCATGCTTTCCAAACTCCTCGGCGTGCTTTCCGCCGACATGGCGATCGATTTGGGGACGGCCAACACCCTGGTCTATGTCAAGGGCCGCGGCATCGTTCTGAACGAACCCTCCGTGGTGGCCATCGCCAACGTCCGCGGCAAGAAGCAGGTGCTTGCCGTCGGCGACGAGGCGAAGATGATGCTGGGCCGCACGCCCGGCAACATCCAGGCCATCCGGCCCCTTCGCGACGGCGTCATCGCCGACTTCGAAGTCGCCGAGGAGATGATCAAGCACTTCATCCGCAAGGTGCACAACCGGCGCAGCTTCGCTAGCCCGCAGGTCATCATCTGCGTGCCGTCGGGCTCCACCGCCGTGGAGCGCCGCGCGATCCAGGAATCGGCGGAGGCCGCCGGCGCGCGCCGCGTCTTCCTGATCGAGGAGCCCATGGCCGCCGCGATCGGCGCCGGGCTTCCGGTGACGGAGCCGACCGGCTCCATGGTCGTGGACATCGGCGGCGGCACCACCGAGGTGGCCGTGCTGTCGCTGGGCGGCATCGTCTATTCCCGTTCCGTCCGCGTGGGCGGCGACAAGATGGACGAGGCCATCATCGGCTACATCCGCCGCACCCACAACCTGCTGGTCGGCGAAGGCTCGGCGGAGCGGATCAAGAAGGAAATCGGGTCGGCCTGCCCGCCGGAAGACGGCGAGGGCCGCATCCTGGAGATCAAGGGCCGCGACCTGATGAACGGCGTGCCCAAGGAACTCATCATCTCCGAGCGGCAGATCGCCGAGTCCCTGGCGGAACCGGTGTCGGCCATCGTCGAGGCGGTGAAGGTCGCGCTGGAGCACACGGCGCCGGAACTGGCCGCGGACATCGTGGACAAGGGCATCGTGCTGACCGGCGGCGGCGCGCTCCTGGGCAACCTGGACTTCGTCCTGCGCCACGCCACCGGCCTGCCGGTGTCCATCGCGGACGACCCGCTGTCCTGCGTCGCGCTGGGCACCGGGCGGGCGCTGGAGGAGATGAAGACGCTGCGAAACGTCTTGGTCAGCGCCTACTGATTGGTGTATTGCTCGGTTGGGTTCCCCCGGCGGTTCGTCCGTTCGCCGGCGTAGCCGGGGGCGGATCGCGTACCTGGACGGGATGATCCTGTGAAGCCTCGCAATTCCGGCTCCGTCGTGCGCCTTGCCGCCCCTCTGCGGGCGCTTGCCCAGCGCTTCTCGTTTCTTCTGCTGGTGCTTGCCTCCGTCGCTCTGATGATGGTGGGCAAGATCGACGCGCTGTCGGTGGACAGCGCCCGCGCCCGCGTGACCGACGCCTTTGCCCCCATCCTGGACGCGATCTCGCGCCCCGCCGCCACCGCCGCCCATGTGGTGGAGTCGGTGGTGCAGGTGCAGAACGCTTTCGAGGAAAACCAGCGGCTGAAGGCGGAGAACGCGCGGCTGCTCCAGTGGAAGCAGGCGGCGCTGCGGTTGGAGGCGGAGAATCTCAGCCTCCGCTCCCTGCTGAAGGCGACCCCCGAACCGTCCTCCTCCTTCATCACCGCGCGGGTCATCGCCGCGCCGGGCAGTTCCTTCCTGCGCACGCTGGTGGTGACCGCCGGGCGCCGCGACGGCGTGCGCAAGGGGCAGGCGGCCATCGCCGGCAGCGGGCTGGTCGGCCGGGTGATCGAGGTCGGGGAATGGTCGGCCCGCATCCTTCTGCTGACCGACATCAACACCCGCATTCCCGTGGTTCTGGAGCGCTCGCGCCAGCGGGCGGTGATGGCGGGCGACAATTCCGACCAGACCCGGCTCCTCTACCTGCCGCCGGAAGCGCCGGTCCAGGTGGGGGAGCGGGTGGTGACGTCCGGTCACGGCGGGCAGTTTCCGCCGGGCCTGCCGGTGGGCGTGGTGTCCTCGGCGAGTGAGCGTGGCGTCCGGGTGCAGCCGAACGTCGATCTGTCGCGGGTCGAGCACCTGCAACTGGTCGAGTTCGCCCTGCCGGGAAGCGAAGCGGAACCGTCGTCCGAGCCGAAATGACGCTGACCCTCTGGCAGCGGCTGGACAAGACGGGGCGGAATCTGGCGCCCTTCGCGGTGACGGTGATGCTGGCGCTGGCCGGGATGATACCGGTGCCGCTGCCCGGCTATGCGTCGGTGGCACCTTTCCTGACCGCCATCGCCGTCTATTATTGGGCGATCCACCGGCCCGACCTGATGGGGCCGGGCACCGCCTTCCTGATCGGGCTGCTTCAGGATCTGCTGACCGGCGGGCCGCTGGGGGTGAACGCGCTGGTGCTGGTGCTGGTCCACTGGGCGGTGTCCAGCCAGCGGCGCGTCCTGGTGTCCAGCACCTTCGCCCTGATGTGGTTCGGCTTCGCGCTGGTCATGATGGGCGTGGCCTGCATCCAGTGGCTGGCCTTCACGGTGCTTCAGGCGGCGGTTCTGCCGTTCAAGCCGGCGCTGTTCCAGGCGCTGCTGACCATGGCGTTCTTCCCGGCGGTCGCCTGGATGCTGATCCGCGTCCATCGCGCCTTTCTGCAGGGATGACGGGGGCCTTGGATGATCTGGCAAGGGAGATGAGTGGCCTTTGACTGCGATGGACCGCGACACCGACCGCTACCGCCTGCTGACCCGCCGCGCCGCCGTGCTGGGCGGGCTGAAGCTCGCCGGGCTGTCCGCGCTGGTCGGGCGGCTCTACTACCTGCAGGTGGTCGAGTCGGCGCGCTACACCATGCTGGCGGAGGAGAACCGCATCAGCCTGCGGCTGGTCGCCCCGTCGCGCGGCACCATCGTGGACCGCTTCGGCGCGCCGCTGGCGATGAACCAGCAGAATTACCGCGTCGTCGTGGTGTCGGAGCGCACGCGCAACATCCAGGACACGCTGGACAAGATCTCCAAGATCGTTCCGCTGACGGACAGCGACCGCCGCCGCGTGATGCGCGAACTGCACCGCAAGCGCCGCTTCGTCCCGGTCACCGTCCGCGAGAACCTGACCTGGGAGCAGGTCGCCACCATCGAGATGAACACGCCGGACCTGCCGGGCGTCGCCATCGAGGTGGGCGAAATCCGCCATTACCCGGAGGCGGAGGCGACCGCTCACATCCTGGGCTATGTCGGTGCCGTGTCGGAGGCGGAGCTGAACGGCGATCCCGTGCTGTCGCTGCCGGGCTTCCGCATCGGCAAGGCCGGGATGGAGAAGTACCACGAGAAGGCGCTGCGCGGCACCGCGGGCACCAGCCAGCTCGAAGTCAACGCGGTCGGGCGCGTCATCCGCGAGCTGTCGCGCGACGAGGGGCAGCCGGGGCGGGAGGTCCAGCTCACCATCGACATCGGCCTCCAGAAGTTCGTGCAGCAGCGGCTGGCGCAGGAGGTCAGCGCCGCCGCCGTGGTGATGGACGTCCACACCGGCGGCATCTACGCCCTGTGCTCCCACCCCAGCTACGACCCCAACCAGTTCACCATGGGCATCAGCGCCGAGCTGTGGGAGGAGCTGCTGTCCAACCAGGCGACGCCGCTGAACAACAAGGCGGTGGCCGGGCAGTACCCGCCGGGCTCCACCTTCAAGCCGGTGGTGGCGCTGGCGGCCTTGGAATCGGGGCTGATCAGCCGCAACCACACGGTCTTCTGCCCGGGTCACATGGACCTGGGCGACCACCGCTTCCATTGCTGGAAGAAGGGCGGGCACGGCACGGTGGACGTGGTCGGCGCGCTGCGCCATTCCTGTGACGTGTGGTTCTACGACGTGTCGCGGCGCATCGGCATCGACCGCATCGCCGAGATGTCCCACCGCTTCGACATGGGGCAGTTGACCGGGCTGGACCTGCCGCACGAGCGGCCCGGCCTGATCCCGTCCATCGACTGGAAGAAGGGTGCCCTGGGCAAGCCCTGGGCGCAGGGCGAGACGCTGATCGCGGCCATCGGGCAGGGCTACGTGCTGTCCACCCCGATGCAGCTCGTCGCCATGACGGCGCGGCTGGCCAACGGCGGCTTCGCGGTGAAACCCCACCTGACCAAGCAGATCAAGGCGCTGTCGGGGGAGCAGACCAGTTGGCCGCCGATCGGGGTGAAGAAGGAAAATCTGGACCTCGTCCTGCGCGGCCTCTACGAGGTGACCAACGCGCCGAACGGCACCGCCTACAAGTCCCGCATCACCGAACCGGGCTTTGAAATGGCCGGCAAGACCGGTTCCGCCCAGGTCCGCCGCATCACCATGGCGGAGCGCAGCACCGGCGTGAAGAAGAACGAGGATCTGCCCTGGCGGGAGCGCGACCACGCGCTGTTCATCTCCTACGCGCCGGTCAGCTCCCCGCGATACGCCTGCGCGGTGTTCGTGGAGCACGGCGGCGGCGGCTCCACCGCGGCGGCGCCCATTGCGCGCGACATCCTGCTGGAATGCCAGAAACGCGACCCGGGCCGCGCCGCCGTTGCGGAAAGCGCCCCGCCGCCCCCGCCGCCGGGCGGCACCCGGGGCTGAGGGGCGGGCTGAGGGCCGGGCTCCGAGGGGGGGCCGGAGCGCGCGGTTGCTCTACGCCGCACGCACCTCGGCCAGGAACTGGTCCACTTCCCGCTTCAGGCTGGAGGCGCGATCGGCCAACTGGTCGGCCGCATTCTTCACGCTGTGGGTGGCGGTGCTGGTTTCCGTTTCGGCCTTCTGGATGCCGACGACGTTGCTGGACACCTCCGCCGTGCCGTTGGCGGCCTGCTGGGCGTTGCGGCTGATCTCCCCCGTCGCGGCGCTCTGCTGCTCGACGGACGCGGCCATTTCCGCGGTGGAGCGGTCGATGTCCTCGACCTGGGTGATGATGGCGCGCATGGCGTCCACCGTCCGGCCCGAGGCGCTCTTCACCGCGGCGATCTGGCTGCCGATCTGCTCCGTCATCGCGTGGGTCTGGTTGGCGAGGTTCTTTACCTCCTGCGCCACCACGGCGAAGCCCTTGCCGGCCTCACCCGCGCGGGCGGCCTCGATGGTGGCGTTCAGCGCCAGCAGGTTGGTCTGCGAGGCGACGGAGTTGATGGCCGCGACGATCTGGTCCACCTGCTCGATGGCGCCGGCCAGGGAGTCGAGCTGGCTCTGCGCCAGGTTGGCCCCTTCCGCCGCGGCCTTGGAGCGGGCGGCGGCGCGGGACACGCGCTCGGCCAGCTCATGGATGGAGGCGGACATCTCTTCCGACGCCGCGGCGACGGTCTGCACGTTGGCGCTGGCCTCCTCCGACGCGCCGGCCACGGCGCCGCACTGGGCGCTGACCTCCTCGACGGCGGCGGAGAGCTGGGCGGCGGTGGCCTGAAGCTCCGCCGCGGCGCCGCCGACGCCGTTCACGATGACGCCCACCCGCGATTCGAAGCGGCCCGCGAGGTCGAGCATCGCCGCGCGCTTCTCCGCCTGGGACCGGGCCGCGGCCTCCTTGGCCTCGCGCTCCATCTCGCGGTTGCGGACCAGGTTGTCCTTGAACACCGCCGCGGTGGCGGCGATCTGGCCGACCTCGTCCCTGCGGTCGGCGCCGTAGACGTCCGTTTCCAGCCGGCCGTCGGCCAGACCGCGCAGGCAGGCGACGATGGTTTCCACCGGCCGGACGATGCCGAAGCGGGACACCAGCCAGCCCATCAGCAGCCCCGCCAGGATGCCGGCGGCGGCGGCGGTGACGAGTTGGGCCGACCGCCGCTCCGCCAGCAGCGTGGCGTCCTTGGACAGCCGCGACGCCTTGTCGTCGGTGTAGGTGGTGTAGGCGACGGCCAGTTCCTGCAGCTTGCGCGCGGCGGCGTTGCTCTTCTCCACGGAGGCGAGGATTTCGCGCTGCACCCCTGCTGTGGCGCCCGTCCCGTTCCGGCGGACCACCGACAGCGTGTCCTCAAGCTCCCGCTGGTAGATGACCAGCACGGTGTCGAACTCGCCCAGCAGGCGACTCTGCTCCGCGTCGGCGGTGTTCTTCACATTGGCCAGATAGGAGGCCAGCGCGTCGCGGCTCTTCGCGATGGAGGGGAGAACCTGTTCGAGGTCGGCGGGGTTGGCGGCCAGCCGGTACTCGTCGCGGACCAACTCGACCACGATCCGGTTGATCCGGGCGCCGAGCTTCATCTCTTCCCCCGCCACCTTGATCTCGTCGGTGGCGTGGTTCAGCGCGTTGAGGCTGGAAATCGACGTGGCGGTGATGCCCGCGCAGATCGCCGCCAGCAGAACGATGATGGACTGGATCTTGGTGGAGATCTTAAGGTTGCAAAGTTTCATGGGACCATCTCGCCATGATGGAGGCCCGGACGCGAAGCTCGGGCTGGGGCCGGCTAGCAGCGGCATGTCTGGATCATGAGCTGTACAACGTTTGCAGCCACCGTGCTTTGATGCGTGTCAAATTCCCTTTCGAAAGTGGTGCCCGGCCCTTCCCCGAACGAAGGGTTTCAGGAACCGCGGGCCGATGAGTCCTGTTTCCGGGAAGCGAAAACTCCCGGGTGGACAGAGATGGCGGGCGGGCTGACCAATTGGCTTGTGGATGTGATGCACACGATGAATTACGTGGGCATCTTCCTGCTCCTGGTCCTGGCGCGGGTGGTTCCGCCGGTCCCGGCGGAGTCGGTCATACCATTGGCCGGCATCGCGGCGGCGCAGGGCGAATACAACCTGTTCGGGGTCGCCCTGGCCGGCGGGCTGGGGTCGCTGGCCGGACAGCTGGTGTGGTTTCTGCCCAGCCGCCTGATGGGCCGCGAGCGGCTGGAAGCCTTCCTGAAGCGCTACGGCCACTGGCTGACGATCCACCCCGGGAAGGTCCGGCGAAGCACGGATTGGTTCGGCCGTCATGGCGGGATCGCCGTGTTCCTGACGCAGCCGGTGCCGGGGGTGCGGACGCTGATCTCGATCCCCGCCGGGGCCTGCCGGATGTCGATCCCGCTCTACTGTCTCTATTCCGGAGCCGGGTCGATCCTGTGGACGCTGCTGCTCGCCTGGACCGGCTACATGCTCTCCCGCTGGCCCTTCGCGCACAGCATGGTGGGCTATTTCACCGTGGGGCTTCTGGTGGTCCTGGTGGGGTTGTACCTGTACCGGCTGGCCAGCCATTTCCACGGCATCCGCCGCGCACAGAAGTCGGGCGGCGGCCCGGCGGCGGATGCGCCGCTCAGCCCGTGAATTCGGCCCGTGAATTCGGACCGTGAACTCAGCTCATGGCCCAGCCGGCCATGCCCGTGAAGGCCATGCCGAGCGCCCAGACGCCGAAGCAGGCCAGCGCGACCCCCGTGCAGTGGTTCAACCGGGTCAGTCCCTTGTCCGAAATGCGGTGGCGCACGGCGGCGACCCCCATGGACAGGGCAAGCCACCACAGCGACGCGCCGGTGAAGACACCGGCCACCAGGGTGGAGGCGTCCACCCGCCCCAGGTTCCCGCCCAGCCCGAAGCCGGCGAAGATGGCGATGAAGGCCATGATGGTCGCCGGGTTGGTCAGTGTGAGCGACAGGCCGGTCATGAAGCCGCCCAGGAAGGACGGGGTGTCGGGGGCGCTGGCGGCCTCGCGCTCCTCGTCCTCCGGATTCTGGCGGAAGGTGCGGATGGCGACCACGATCAGGAAGATGCCGCCGACGAGCTGGAAGGCGATCTCGTGCCCCTGAAGGAAGTCCAGCGCCGCGGACACGCCGAAGGCGGCGATGGCGCCGTAGATGGTGTCGGCCACGGCGGCGCCGAAACCGGTGAAGAAGCCCATCAGCGGCCCGTGCTGAAGCGTGCGGCGGATGCAGAGCAGGCCGATGGGGCCGACGGGGGCGGCTATGGCGATCCCGAGGACGATGCCTTGCAGAAGCACCACCAGACCATGCACGCCGACCACCTCTTCCGATGTGTGAAACGTCCCGACCGGACGGCTGGCGGGCGTGATAGCGGCCCACCGTCCTTCCGTCAACCGGTGTTCCCCCTGTCGCGTGGCGGGACGAGTGGTTATTCTGCCATCCATGACCCGCCATGCGGGCGATCCGGAACGGGGGGAAGCGGAACGATGTCGATGAAGCGGATACTGGCGGTCCTGGTCCTGTCGCTGACGGCGGGCACCGCGCTGGCGGCGGACGAGTTCCTGCCGGCGGTGGTGTTCGACCAGGGCGGCAAGTTCGACAAGTCCTTCAACGAGGCGGCCTACAACGGGGCGGAGCGTTTCAAGAAGGAGACCGGGATCGCCTACCGCGAGTTCGAGGTCACCAGCGAGGGCCAGCGCGAGCAGGCGCTGCGCAACATGGCGCGGCGCGGCGCCACCGTCATCACGGCGGTCGGCTTCTCCCAGTCCGCCGCGGTGGACAAGGTGTCGCGGGAATATCCCAACACGAAATTCTGCCTGATCGACGACAAGCTGGACCTGCCCAACGTGCAGTCCGTGACCTTCAAGGAGCATGAGGGCTCCTTCCTCGTCGGCATGCTGGCGGCGCTGGCCTCGCGGACCGGGAAGGTCGGCTTCGTCGGCGGCATGGACATCCCGCTGATCCGCAACTTCCAGACCGGTTACGAGCAGGGCGTGCGCCATGTGAAGGCGGATGGCGAGGTCTTCACGAACATGACCGGGACCACCCCCGCCGCCTGGAACGATCCCACCCGCGGGGCGGAACTGGCCAAGAGCCAGTTCGGGCGCGGCGCCGACGTGGTCTTCGCGGCGGCGGGGGCGACCGGCCTCGGCGTGCTCCAGGCCGCGGCGGACGCCGGAAGGCTGGGCGTCGGGGTGGACAGCAACCAGAACTGGATCCATCCGGGCAAGATCCTGACCTCCATGGTCAAGCGGGTGGACGTGACCGTCTACGACTGCATGAAGACCGCCAAGGACGGCAGTTGGGCGCCCGGCCACCGCGTCGTCGGACTGAAGGAGGAAGGCGTGGGCTACGCGCTGGACGAGAACAACCGGAGGCTCGTCACGGCGGAGATGGAGAAGGCCGTCGAGGACGCCAAGCGGAAGATCATCGCGGGGGAACTGGTGGTGAAGGCTTATCAGCCGTGATCTGAGTTTCTGCGTCGCCGACCGTTGCCCCCTCCCTAACCCTCCCCCGCTCTCGGCGGACCAAAGTCCGCCTGCCGCGTCAGCGCAAACCGAAGGTTTGCGCGAGAGCTACGCGGGGGAGGGAAGGGGCCCGCGGCGCAGCCGTGGGAAGGGTGGGGGCAAGGGCCTCGCCATAAAGAAAACCCCCATGCCTGAATCGCCCCAAACCCCGCCCGCCCTGGAAACCCGCAACGTCAACAAGTGGTTCGGCGCCAACCATGCCAACCGCGACGTGTCGCTGGCCGTGCCGAAGGGCACCATCCACGGTGTGGTCGGGGAGAACGGCGCCGGCAAATCGACGATCATGAGCATCGTCTACGGCTATCTGCCCGCCGATAGCGGCGCGATCCTGGTGGATGGCCGCCCGGTCGCGGTGCGCAGCCCGCGCGACGCGCTGGCCGCCGGGATCGGCATGGTCCACCAGCATTTCATGCTCGTCGATCCCTTCACGGTGCTGGAGAACGTGCTGCTGGGAGCGGAGGGCGGCGTCACCCTGGCTGCCGGCATGGCGCGGGCGCGGGCGGAACTGGCACGGCTCGCCCGCGACTACGGGCTGGAGGTTGACCTCGACCGCCCGGTCGGAGACCTGCCGGTCGGGGCGCAGCAGCGGGTGGAGATCCTGAAGGCGCTCTACCGAGGGGCCGAGATCCTGATCCTGGACGAGCCGACCGGCGTCCTGACCCCGCAGGAGGCCGACCATCTCTTCCGCATCCTCCGCGCGCTGCGGGAGCAGGGGAAGACGATCGTCATCATCACCCACAAGCTGCGCGAGATCATGGAGCTGACCGACAACGTGACGGTCATGCGCCGCGGGCAGGTGGTGGCGAACCTCGCCACCGCCGGCACCAGCCGCGAGGAACTGGCCGAACTGATGGTCGGGCGCAAGGTGCTGCTGCGGGTGGAGAAGGCGCCCGCCCGCCCCGGCGCGCCGGTGCTGGAGGCGGCGGGCCTGTGCGTGCGCGACGGCGCGGGGGTGGAGCGGGTGAAGGGCGTCGGCCTGACCGTGCGCGCCGGGGAGATCGTCGGCATCGCCGGCGTGTCCGGCAACGGCCAGTCGGAACTGCTGGAGGCGCTGGCCGGCATGCGCCCGCTGGCCGGCGGCTCCGTCCGCCTGCGCGGGGAGGAACTGGCGGACCGGCCCGCCCGCTTCACCGCGCGGGGGCTGCGCGCGCTCGGCGTCGGCCATGTGCCGGAGGACCGGCAGAGGGTCGGCCTCGTCACCGGCTTCGAGGCGCAGGAATGCGCGATCCTCGGCCATCAGGGCGATCCGGCCTTCAACGGGCGGTTCCTGATGGACCGCAGCGCCCTGTTCGACCGCTGTGCCGCGGAGATGGACGCCTACGACATCCGCCCGCGCGACCCGCGTCTCCCCGCCGCCAACTTCTCCGGCGGCAACCAGCAGAAGATCGTGCTGGCCCGTGAGATCGAGCGGAACCCCGACCTCCTGCTGGTCGGCCAGCCCACCCGCGGCGTGGACATCGGCGCCATCGAGTTCATCCACCGGCGTCTGGTGGCGCTGCGCGACCAGGGCAAGGCGATTCTGCTGGTTTCGGTGGAACTGGACGAGATCCGCGCCCTGTCCGACCGCATCCTGGTCATGTTCGACGGCCGTCTGGTGGGAGAGCTTGGGCCGGAGGAGGCGGACGAGCGGCGCCTCGGCCTGATGATGGCGGGGGTTGTGGACGCCGCGTAAGGCGATCCCCGAACGCTCCCGCTTGCGCTGGGCCGTGGGGCGGGGCACCTTCCATGGCTCGAGCCGTTGCACGAGCACGTTGAAGCCCTTGTCGATCAAGGGGCCGGCTTGTGAACGGGCATGACCACGGATGGGGCCGGGATGGCGCAGGAGGCGGCGCAGGGTGTGGCACAGGATGTGGTGGGCCGGGGGTTCGGCAGGCCGGGGGACGTGCCCGGCTGGGTCGGCTACGCGCTTCTGCCGCTGCTGAACCTGCTGGCCGCCCTTGTCCTGTCCGGGCTGGTCATCCTGGTGATCGGGGAAAACCCCCTGGCCGTTCTGACCCTGCTGGTGACGGAGGCGGTCGGCTATCCGGAGGCCGTCGGCTACACCCTCTACTACACCACCGGCTACATCTTCACCGGTCTGGCGGTCGCCATCGCCTTCCATTGCGGGCTGTTCAACATCGGCGGGGAGGGGCAGGCCTATCTTGGCGGGCTGGGGGCCGGGCTGGTCGGGCTGGCGCTGACCGGCTGGCCCTGGCCGGTGGCGGCGCTGGCCGCGGTGGCCCTGTCGGGGCTGTTCGGGGCGGTGTGGGCGGCGATTCCCGGCTGGCTCCAGGCCAAACGCGGCAGCCACATCGTCATCACGACGATCATGTTCAACTTCATCGCCGCCTCGGTCATGACCTACCTGCTGGTGGACGTGCTGATCCGTCCCGGATCGCAGTCGCCGGAAACGCGGGAGTTCGATCCGGGAGTCTGGCTGCCGACCATGGACAGGGCTCTGGGCTGGTTCGGCGTCGCCATCCCGGCCTCGCCGCTGAACCTGTCGTTCCTGTGGGCGCTGGCCTGCTGCGCGCTGTTTTACCTGTTCCTGTGGCGCACCCGCTGGGGCTACGAGATCCGCACGGTCGGGCGGAACGAGCGGGCGGCGGTCTATGCCGGCATCTCGCCGTCGCGGAACATCATCCTCGCCATGGCGATTTCGGGGGCACTGGCCGGCTTCGTCGGGGTGAACGAGATCATGGGGGTGCAACACCGCATTCTGCTGAACTTCACCGGCGGGGTGGGTTTCGTCGGCATCGCCGTGGCGCTGATGGGGCGCAACCACCCGGTGGGGATCGTCCTGGCGGCGCTGCTGTTCGGCGTGCTGGCGCAGGGGGGAGGGCAGGTGTCCTTCGAATATCCCACCGTGAACCGGGAGCTGGTGATGGTCATCCAGGGACTCGTCATCCTGTTCGCCGGGGCGCTGGAGAATCTGTTCAAGCCGCAGGTGGAGGCGCTGTTCCGGCGCCGCCGTGGCGGGCCGCAGGCCGAAGGGAGGGCGTGAGCGATGGAGCACGCCTTTCTGGTCGCCCTCCTGCTGACCGACGCCACCGTCCGCGTGGCGACGCCGCTGGTGCTGGCCGCCTTCGCGGCGCTCTACAGCGAGCGGGCGGGGGTGGTGGACATCGGGCTGGAGGGCAAGATGCTGGCTGGCGCCTTCTTCGCCGCCGCCGTCGCGTCCTCCACCGGCAACCCCTGGCTGGGGCTGCTCGCCGCCGTCGCGGCCTCGGTCGGGCTGGCGCTGGTCCATGGGTTCGCCTGCATCACCCACAAGGGCAACCAGGTGGTGTCGGGCATGGCGGTCAACATCCTGGTTGCCGGTCTGGCCCCAACGCTGGCCTATGCGTGGTTCCGCCAGGGCGGCCAGACCCCGCTGCTGCCGGGGGAGGCGCGCCTGCCGCAGATCCATCTGCCGGGGGTGGAGGCGCTGGCCGGCATCCCCGTGCTCGGCCCCGTGCTCGGCCCCGTCTACCGGGAGTTGATCGACGACGCCAACGTGCTGGTCTGGCTGACGGTCCTGCTGGTGGTGGCGACCCATTGGGTGTTCACCCGCTCCCGCTTCGGGCTGCGGCTGCGGGCGGTGGGGGAGAACCCCGCGGCGGTGGACACGGCGGGCCTGTCGGTCACCCGGCTGCGCTATCAGGCGGTCGTCGTCACCGGCGTGCTGACCGGCATCGCGGGCGCCTATCTGTCCACCGCGCACGGCGCCGGCTTCGTGCGGGACATGACGGCGGGCAAGGGCTATCTTGCGCTGGCCGCGCTGATCTTCGGAAAGTGGCGGCCCTGGCCGACGCTGTTTGCCTGCCTGCTGTTCGCCTCCACCGACGCGGTGCAGGTGCGCTTGCAGGGCGTGCCGCTGCCGGTGGTCGGCGTCATCCCGGTGCAGTTCATCCAAATGCTGCCCTATGTGCTGACGGTGCTTCTGCTCGCCGGTTTCGTCGGGCGGGCCGTGGCGCCCAGGGCCGGCGGCATCCCCTATGTGAAGGAGCGGTGATGAGCGACCCGCAAGCCCCCCTGGACGCCCCTCTGGACGCCCCCCTGGATGCCCTCGTCGCCGCCGCCGGCGTCGCCATGGCGAAGGCGTACGCGCCCTATTCGCGCTTTCCGGTGGGGGCGGCGATCCTGGGCGGGTCGGGACGCATCCACGCCGGGGCGAATGTGGAGAACGCCGCCTACCCGCAGGGCCAGTGCGCCGAGGCGTCGGCCATCGGGGCGATGGTCCTGGCCGGGGACCGGCACATCCGCGCGGTCGTGGTGATGGGCGGCCAGCCCGGCGACGGGCGGCTCTGCACCCCCTGCGGCGGCTGCCGCCAGCGCCTGCGCGAATTCGCCAAACCCGACACGCCGATTCACGTCTGTGGACCGGACGGGCTTCGCCGCACGTTTACGTTGGAGGAACTGCTGCCGCACTCCTTCGGCCCCGACAATCTCGATTTCTGAGGACACAGACCGCCATGACTGCCGCACGCGCCGCCGCGGAAATCCTGCACCGGGTTCCCGGTTTCCGCCCGAGGGTGGGAATCGTGCTCGGCTCCGGTCTGGGCGGGGTCGCCGACCGGATCGAGGGGGCGACCGCCATGCCCTACGGCGACCTGCCCGGCTTCCCGCTGCCCAGCGTGGAGGGGCACATGGGCCGGCTGGTGCTCGGTCATCTGGGCGGCCAGCCCGTCGCCTGCATGCAGGGGCGCGTCCACGCCTATGAGGGCAACGGGTTCGACGCGCTGAAGACGGCGATCCGCGCGCTGAAGCTGGCCGGCTGCGACACGCTGGTGCTGACCTGCGCCGCCGGATCGCTGCGGGTGGAGGTCGGGCCGGGGCGGCTGATGGCGATCTCCGACCACATCAACCTGCTGGGCGCCAACCCGCTGACCGGCCCCAACGAGGACAGCTTCGGCCCGCGCTTTCCCAGCATGACCGACGCCTGGGACCCGGCCCTGCGCGCCCTGATGCGGCGCAAGGCGCTGGAGCGGAACATCGATCTGGCCGAGGGCGTGTACGCCGCCTGTTCCGGCCCCTCCTTCGAGACGCCGGCGGAGGTCCGGATGTTGAAGATCCTGGGGGCGGACGCGGTCGGCATGTCCACGGTCCCGGAATGCATCGTCGCGCGGCATTGCGGCCTGCGGGTCGCGGGATGCGCGGTCATCACCAACCTGGGGGTGGGACTTGGCGACGGGCCGGTGGACCACGACCAGACCCTGCGCGCCGCCTCGGCCGCCGCCACCGAACTGGAGCGGCTGCTGACCGGTTTTCTGGGCGGGCTGAACGAAGAAGGACGCCGGTCATGAAACTTCCCGCCGACTTGCAACGGGCGCTCGACACCGCCGCTGCCGCCAAGGCCGACGTCAAGGGGGCGGGCCGGGCCATCGGTCTGCTCGACCTGACCAGCCTGAACGACGACGACACCGACCAGACGGTGGAGGCGCTGTGCAAGCGCGCCGTGACGCCCGCCGGGAAGGTCGCCGCGGTGTGCATCTGGCCGCGCTTCGTGAAGACGGCGCGCAAGGCGCTGAAGGGCTCCGGCGTGCGGATCGCCACGGTCGTCAACTTCCCCACGGGGGAGGCCGACGCGGCGGCGGTGGCGGCGGAGACCAAGGCCGCGATCAAGGACGGCGCGCACGAGATCGACATGGTGCTTCCCCACCGCGCCTTCATCGACGGCGCCCGCACCCAGCCGATGAACGTCGTCCGCGCCTGCCGCGAGGCTTGCGGGGCCGAGGTGACGATGAAGGTGATCCTGGAGTCCGGCTGCTTCCCCGACCCGGATCTGCTGGCCTGGGCGGCCCGCGACGCCATCGCCGCCGGGGCCGACTTCCTGAAGACCTCGACCGGCAAGGTGCAGCCCGCGGCGACGCTGGAGGCGGCGGCGCTGCTGCTGCACGTCATCCATGAATCGGGCAAGCCGGTGGGCTTCAAGGCGGCGGGCGGCATCCGCGACGCGGACGGCGCGGCGGCTTATCTGGCGCTCGCCACCGCCATCCAGGGGAAGGGCTGGGCCAAGCCGGAAACCTTCCGCTTCGGCGCGTCGGGGCTGCTGGACTCGCTCCTCGCCGTCGCCGGTCATGGAGGCAACGGGGGCGGCAAGGGAGGCGGGGCGGTTGCCCAGCCCGCCGCCGCCGGCTATTGATCCGGGCGACAGGCTCGACCACCGGACGGACGCAGGGATGCTTCCCCAGGAACTGATTCGCAAGAAGCGCGACGGCGCACGCCTCGACGCGGCGGAGATCGGCGCCTTCGTGCGCGGCATCACCGACGGCTCCGTCACCGAGGGGCAGGCGGCAGCCTTCGCCATGGCCGTCTTCTTCCGCGGCATGACACTGGAGGAGCGGGTGGCCCTGACGCTGGCCATGCGGGATTCCGGAACGGTGATGCGATGGGACCATCTGGACCTGCCCGGCCCGGTGGTGGACAAGCATTCGACCGGCGGCGTCGGCGACAAGGTCAGCCTGATCCTCGCCCCGGCGCTGGCCGCCTGCGGAGGCTTCGTGCCGATGGTGTCGGGCCGCGGCCTGGGCCACACCGGCGGCACGCTGGACAAGTTCGAGAGCATCCCCGGCTACCGCGCCAAGCCCGACCGGGCGACGCTGGAGCGGGTGGTGAAGGAGGCCGGCTGCGCGGTCATCGGCGCCACCGACGACATCGCCCCGGCCGACCGGCGGCTCTACGCCATCCGCGACGTGACGGCGACGGTGGAGACCATCGACCTGCTGACCTCCTCCATCCTGTCGAAGAAGCTGGCGGCGGGGCTGGACGCGCTGGTGATGGACGTGAAGTTCGGCTCCGGCGCCTTCCTGCCCGACTACGGCAAGGCGCGGGAACTGGCGGACAGCCTCGTCACCGTGGCGGAGGGCGCCGGGCTGCCCACCGTCGCCCTGCTGACCGACATGAACGAGGTGCTGGGCCGGACCGCTGGCAACGCGCTGGAGATGCGGGAGTGCATCGACATCCTGCGCGGCGGCAAGGCCGAGACGCGGCTCTACGAGGTCACCGCGGCGCAGGCCGCCGAACTGCTGGTCCTGGCCGGGCTGGCGCCCGACGTCGCCGCGGGCCGCGCCCGTTTCGACGAGGCGATGGCGAGCGGGCAGGCCGCCGAGCGCTTCGCCCGCATGGTCCACGCGCTGGGCGGTCCGGCGGATCTGCTGGACGCACCCGACCGTCATCTGGATGCCGCCCCCGTCGTGCGCCCCGTCTTCGCGGAGCGCGCGGGCGTGGTGGCGGCCATCGACGTGCGGGCCGTCGGCATCGCCGTGGTGGCGCTGGGCGGCGGGCGCACCAAGACGACCGACCCCATCGACTTCGCGGTCGGGCTGGCCGACGTCGCCGGGCTGGGGGCCGCGGTGGGGCCTGCCGAACGCCCGCTCGCCGTCGTCCA
>NZ_JAUJFI010000270.1 GCF_030849505.1 Azospirillum isscasi
GGACTCGGCGAGGTCCCGCGCCAGTGCCCGGCTGACCGGGACCGAGCGGGCGAGCTGCTCCGCCGGGACCACGGCCTGTTCCCAGCGCATCGCGCCCGTGGCGGCCTGGAGCGCGTAGACTCCGCGCAGGAAGCCGGGCAGGGCCGCGCCTCCGGTGTTGGCCGGACGGGGCAGGAAGTCCAGCGTGCGGGTTTCCTTCTTCGCCGCGTCGAACACCACGCAGACGCCGCCGCCGGCCAGCCCGACGCGGGAGGGCAGGGTGACCGTCATCGCCATCGCCATGGCGGCGGCGGCGTCGCCGGCCTTGCCGCCCTGAGCGATGATATCGCGCCCGATCTCCGCCGCGCGGGGCTCGTCCGCCGCGATGTAGTTCTGGGCCGGGGCGCCCGTGCGGTATTTCGTGTTGACGCAGCCGCCGACCAACGACGCCGCTATGGCAATCGCGCCCAACCCTTGCCAGATTCGGCGGGTGGAATGGGGCGCCCGGACCGGCATCTTGACCGGCTGCCCGGTGTCCCGGTGTGCGGAGGAAGAAACGGTGCGCAAGCCCAGCAGGCTGGTTTCGGTCATCGCCATGGTTGCCGTGATGGTTCTGTCGTGGTCGCCGCCCGCGGGCGCGCAGCGGCGCCAGGAGATGCAGTTCCTGAGCGACGCCGAGACGGAACATATCATCCGCGACATGGCCCGGCCAATCTTCCAGGCCGCCGGCATCGACCCGGACGCGGTGAACATCGTCCTGGTCAACGACAACACCATGAACGCCTTCGTGGCGGGCGGGCAGAACATCTTCCTGCACACCGGCCTGCTGCTGGGGCTGGAGGACGCCGGGCAGCTCATCGGCGTGATCGCCCACGAAACCGGCCACATCGCCGGCGGCCATCTGGTCCGCGGGTCGGAGGCGATGGAGAACGCCTTCCTGTCCTCGCTGATCGGCATGGGCATCGGCATCGTCGGCGGCATCGCCGCGGGCAATTCCGGGGCCGGGGCGGCGGGCGTCATGCTGGGCCAGCATCTGGCGGAGCGGAGCTTCCTCTCCTTCTCGCGCAGCCAGGAGTCCTCCGCCGATCAGGCGGGCCTGTCCTACATGGAGCAATCCGGCATCTCGGCGGAGGGGCTGGTCACCTTCCTGGAGAAGCTGGGCGCCGCCGACGACCCGCTGCTGGTGGACCGCGACGCCGGCTACCGCCGCACCCACCCGCTGACGCGGGAGCGCATCGAGACGGTCCGCAGCTTCGTGGAGCGGTCGCGCGCCGGAAGGCGCCCCGTCCCCGCCGAGTGGAACGAGAATTTCCGCCGCATCCAGGCCAAGCTCTACGCCTATCTCGACCCCAACGGGGCGCTGCGCCGCTACCGGCCAGAGGACCCGTCCTTCGTGGCGCGCTATGGCCGGGCCTACGCCTATTTCCGGCGCGGCGAGGTGAAACAGGCCCTGCCGCTGGTGGACGGGCTGATCGCGCAGGAGCCGCGGAACGCCTTCCTTTACGAGATGAAGGGTGACCTGATGCTGCAGAACGGGCGGGCGGTGGACGCCGCCGCCCCCTACCGCAAGGCGATCGAGCTGGAGCCGGAGGCCGGCAGCATCCGCGTGTCGCTGGCCCATTCGCTGATGGAGCAGAATGACAAGCGGCTGGCCGACGAGGCGCTGCGCAACCTCCAGGTGGCGTCCAAGACGCAGGCGCATTCGGCCTTCCTGTGGCGGCTGATGGCCCAGGCCTGGAGCATGAAGGGCAACGCCGGCATGGTCGCCTACGCCACCGCGGAGGAAGCCTTCGCCCGCGGCGACAAGCCGATGGCCCGGTTCCAGGCCGAACGGGCGGAGAAGCTGCTGCCCGCCGGTTCCCCCGGCTGGCTGCGCGCCCAGGACATCCGCGGGCAGGCGGGCGGCAAGTGACCGTTCCGCAACCCCCCGGCGCACAGCCCGGCGCACTGCCGCCTTGCCTAACCCCGCCGTCCCGGTCCACAGTAGCGCCCCGAATCGCATCGGCCCGGCGCCAAACGAAAGAGTTCGACATGACCCGCTTCCGCCCCGCCGCTCTGGCGCTCGCCGCCGCGCTGGCCCTTCCGACGGGGCTGCTGGCCCCGGCCCTCCAGGCGCAGAGCCCGATGGACGACGCGCAGCGCAAGGCCATCGAAGGGGTGGTGCGCGACTACATCCTGAAGAATCCGGAAATCATCCTGGAAGCCGTGGATTCTCTCCAGAAGCGCCAGAAGCAGGCCGAGGAGCAGAAGGCCAAGGCCGCCCTGGCCGACAACAAGGCCGCGCTGTTCCAGAACCCCGCCGACCCGGTGGCCGGCAACCCGAAGGGCGACGTGACGGTGGTCGAGTTCTTCGACTACCAGTGCGGCTATTGCAAGGCCGTGCAGGCGGACACGGAGCGCCTGATCAAGGACGACGGCAAGCTGCGCTTCGTCTTCAAGGAATTCCCGATCCTCAGCCCGGCCTCCCTGTCCGCGGCCAAGGCGGCGCTGGCCGCCCGCGGCCAGGGCAAGTATCTGGAGCTTCACAACGCCCTGATGGCCCACCGCGGCCAGCTCGACGACGACGTGATCCAGCGGCTGGCCAAGTCGGTCGGGCTGGACACCGACAAGCTGAAGAAGGACATGAACAGCCCCGAGGTGCTGAAGGTCATCGCCGCCAACCAGGCGCTGGCCGAGGAGCTGGGCATCCGCGGCACCCCGGCCTTCGTCATCGGCGACGAGCTGGTCCCCGGCGCCATCAAGCTGGACGAGATGAAGCGGCTCGTCGACGCGGCGCGCAAGGGCTGAGGACGGCGCGGGCGTTGATGATGACCAAGCCGACCACCGTCGTCTTCGACATCGGCCATGTGCTGATCGAATGGGACCCGCGGAACATGTACCGCGAGCTGTTCGACGGGTACGAGGACCTGATGGAGGACTTCCTCGACAACGTCTGCACCCCAGCCTGGAACCTGGAGCAGGACCGTGGTCGCCCGTGGGACGAGGCGGTCGCCGTCCTGACCGCCGAGTTCCCGGACTGCCGCGAGCTGATCCGCGCCTATCACGAGCGGTGGGAGGAGATGGTGCCCGGCCCCGTCGCCGGCACCCCGGACATCCTGATGGAGCTGAAGCAGCGCGGGACGCCGCTCTACTCCATCACCAATTTTTCCTCCGACAAGCTGGCGCTGACCCGCAGGCGCTTCGATTTCCTGAACGTCTTCGACGGAATCGTCGTGTCCGGCGACGAGAAGCTGGTGAAGCCGGACCCGGCGATCTTCCAGCGCCTGCTGGACCGCTACGGTCTGCGGGCGGCGGACTGCGTCTTCATCGACGACAGCCCGGCCAACGTCGAGGCCGCCCGCAACATCGGCATGACGGCGCACCGCTTTTCCGGCGCCGCCAGCCTGCGCACCGAGCTGGAGGAGCTGGGGCTGCTGTAGCCCCAGCCCTTTCCTACTCGCCGTCGCCCGGATAGCGGATGGCGACGACCTCGATCTGCTCCAGCCCGGCGGGCGTGCGCAGATCCACCACGTCGCCCTCCTGGGCCTTCAGCAGGGCGCGGGCGATGGGCGAAATCCAGCTCACATGGGCGCGGTCCATGTCCACCTCGTCGGCGCCGACGATGGTGATGGTGTTTTCCGTCCCGTCCTCCCGCGCATAGGTGACGGTGGCGCCGAAGAACACGCGGTCGCGGTTCTTCTGGAGCGTGGGGTCCACCACCTCCGCCGATTCCAGGCGCTTGGTCAGGAAGCGGATGCGCCGGTCGATCTCCCGCAGGCGCTTCTTGCCGTAGATATAGTCCCCGTTCTCCGAGCGGTCGCCGTTGCCGGCGGCCCAGGACACCACCTCGACCACCTTCGGGCGCTCGACGCGCAGCAGCGAGCGCAGCTCCTCCTGCATGCGCTGGAAGCCTTCGGGCGTCATGTAGTTCTTCACGCCCTTGGGCAAGGGCTTGGGATCGTCGGCCTCGTCGTCGTTGCCGGCGGAGTCGTTCTCCCGGGTGAACGCCTTGCTCATGGTCGGGACCCTTCGCGGTTTCGTGAAAAGGAAAAGGCGCCCTGAGGCGCCTTTTCCAGTCTTTCCGGCGATGGAACGCGCGGTCAGCGGTTCCACCAACCCCGGCGCGGCTTGGCCGAGGTGTCCTCGGCTTCCGGAGCGGAGTCCGCGGTGGCGGGCTCGGACGCCGGCGGATTGACCGGAGCCTCGGTGGCCGCCGGGGCGGGCGCGGCCTCGGCGGGAGCATCCGCCGCGGCCTTGCGCTTGCGCGCCGGGCGCTTCTTCGGCTCGTCCGCCATGGAGGGCGCGACGGGAGCCG
>NZ_JAUJFI010000271.1 GCF_030849505.1 Azospirillum isscasi
CGCCGTCCTCAAGGGCACCGACGTCGACCAGCCGCGCAACCTCGCCAAGTCGGTCACCGTCGAGTAACGCGGACCGCGGCGCGGAAGGGTGGACCAAGCCCCGCCCTTCCGTTGCGCTGTTCCGCCATGGTCCGTCATCGACAGCCGTCCCGAGAGAGCCGGCCTTCAGCGAAGCCGATCGGCAAAACGATGCCAAATCTGCCCGACGACCTCCGTCTGCTCGAAGCGGAAGCCATCGCCATCCTGCGCGAGGCCGCGGCCTCCTTCACCAAGCCGGTCCTGCTCTATTCCATCGGCAAGGACAGCGGCGTTCTGCTGCATCTGGCGCGCAAGGCCTTCCACCCCTCGCCCGTGCCCTTTCCGCTGCTGCATGTGGACACCGGCTGGAAGTTCCGGGACATGATCGCCTTCCGCGACGCGACGGTGCGGCGCCTGGGGCTGGAACTGATCGTCCACAGGAACGAGGAGGGACGGGCCCGGGGCATCGACCCGATCCGTTCCGGCTCCGCCGTCCACACCCGCGTCATGAAGACCGAAGCGCTGCGCCAGGCGCTCGGCCTGCACGGCTTCGATGCGGCCGTCGGCGGCGCGCGGCGCGACGAGGAGAAGAGCCGCGCCAAGGAGCGCGTCTTCTCCATCCGCAACGCCGCCCATGGCTGGGACCCGCGGGACCAGCGGCCGGAGCTGTGGCGCCTGTGGAACACGCGCATCCAGCCGGGCGAGTCGGTCCGCGTCTTCCCGCTGTCCAACTGGACCGAGATGGACGTCTGGCGCTACGTGGCGGCGGAGGCGATCCCCGTGGTGCCGCTCTATTTCGCGGCGGAGCGTCCGGTGGTGCATCGCTCGGGAACGCTTATCATGGTGGACGACGGGCGGTTGCCGCTGAACCCCGGCGAGGTGCCGGAGATGCGCCGGGTGCGCTTCCGGACGCTCGGCTGCTACCCGCTGAGCGGAGCCATCGAGTCCGAGGCCACGACCGTGGAGGAGATCATCGCCGAGATGCGGGCCGCGAAGACCTCCGAGCGGCAAGGCCGCCTGATCGACGGGGACGAGCCGGCCGCGATGGAGCGCAAGAAGCGGGAAGGCTATTTCTGATGCTGGGAACCTTCCGATGACGGACGACGGCACCGGGCGCGGCCTTCTGCGCTTCCTCACCTGCGGGTCGGTGGACGACGGCAAGTCCACGCTGATCGGGCGGCTGCTCCACGACGCCGGGCTGGTCCCCGACGACCTGCTGGAACAGGTTCGGCGCGACAGCCGGGGCCGGACGGAGGAAGACGGCGGAATCGACTTCTCCCTTCTGGTCGACGGGCTGGAGGCCGAGCGGGAACAGGGCATCACCATCGACGTGGCGCATCGCTACTTCGCCACCGCCCGCCGCAGCTTCATCGCCGCCGATGCGCCGGGGCACGAGCAGTACACCCGCAACATGGCGACCGCCGCCTCCACCGCGTCTCTCGCCGTTCTGCTGGTGGACGCGCGCAAGGGGCTGCTGACCCAGACGCGGCGGCACGCCATCGTCGCCTCCCTGATGGGCGTCCGCCATGTCGTGCTGGCCGTCAACAAGATGGATCTGGTGGAGGACGGCGAGGCCGTCTTCGCCGCCATCCTGACGGAGTTCACGGCCTTCGCCGGTTCCCTGAAGTTCCTGTCGGTGACGGCGATCCCGCTGTCGGCGCGGCGTGGCGACAACGTTGTCCACCGCTCCGCGGCCATGCCCTGGTACCGGGGCCCCGCCCTTCTGGAACATCTGGAGGGTGCCGCGGTGGAGGATCGGGCGGCGGAGGACGGTCCGCTGCGCTTCCTGGTGGAGTGGGTGAACCGTCCAGGCCCGGATTTCCGCGGCCTGTCCGGAACGGCCCTGTCGGGGAGCCTGGAGACGGGCGACGCCGTGACGGTGTGGCCGTCGGGCCGCTCCGCGCGGATCGCCCGGATCGTCACCTTCGACGGCGACGTGGGGCGGGCACGAACCGGCGATGCGGTGACCGTGACGCTGGAGGAGGCGGTGGACGCCGGGCGCGGCGACCTGCTGGCCGGCCCGGACGGCGCGCCGGAGGTGGCCGACCAGTTCGCCGCGCATCTGCTGTGGATGGGGGAGGAGCCGCTCATCCCCGGCCGCTCCTATCTGCTGCGCGCGGGTGCCCGGTGGGTTCCGGCGACGGTCACCGCGCTGCGCCACACGCTGAACGTGGAGACGCTGGAGCATGGCGCCGCCACGGTGCTGGAGCTGAACGCGGTCGGGCTGTGCAACCTGTCCACCGCGGCGCCGCTCGCCTTCGACGCTTACGAGGCCAACCGCCGCACCGGTTCCTTCATCCTGGTGGACCGCTTCTCCAACCGGACCGTCGGCGCCGGGATGATCCGGCACCCCCTGCGCCGCGCCGCCAACCTGCACCGGCAGGAGCTGGCGGTGTCCACGGCGGAGCGCGCGGCGCTCAAGCGGCAGCGCCCGGCGGTCCTGTGGTTCACGGGCCTGTCGGGGTCCGGCAAGTCCACCATCGCCAACCGGGTGGAGCGGAGGCTGCACGCGCTCGGCCACCACACGATGATGCTGGACGGCGACAACGTCCGGCTGGGGCTGAACCGCGACCTGGGCTTCACCGACGCCGACCGGGTGGAGAACATCCGGCGCGTCGGCGAGGTGGCGAAGCTGATGACCGAGGCCGGGCTGATCGTGCTGTGCGCCTTCATCGCCCCCTTTCGGGCGGAGCGGGAGGCGGTGCGCGCCCTGTTGCCGGACGGCGCCTTCCTGGAGATCTTCGTGGACACGCCGCTGGAGGAATGCATGCGGCGCGACCCCAAGGGGCTGTATGCCAAGGCACGGGCCGGGACCCTGCGGAACTTCACCGGCGTGGACTCCCCCTACGAGGCGCCGGACGCCCCGGAACTGCGGCTGGGCACGGCGGAGGAGGACGCCGACGCGCTTGCCGGACGGGTGGTGGAGATCCTGCGCCGGAGAGGCATCGCCGGGACCTGAGCCGCGGCCGGTTGAAGGGCTGCACCTCTCCACAGGCCGGCGCGGCATAATCGCTTGCCAAATCTCCCCGGTTGCAGCCATCTGCACGGACGATCCTCACACAAGGCTTCCGATCGCCGGCAATGCCGATCGGCTGGCCCCATTGATGCCCAGAGAGACTCCATGACCGGAATCCGTAGCTACAATCGGCGCGTCCTGGTGACCGGCGGCGCCGGCTTCCTCGGCTCGCACCTGTGCGAACGCCTGATCGCGCGCGGCGACGAGGTGGTGTGCGTCGATAACTACTTCACCGGGTCGCGGAGCAACATCGCCCAGCTGATGGGCCACCCGAACTTCGAGGTGATCCGCCACGACGTGACCTTCCCGCTCTACGTCGAGGTGGACCAGATCTACAACCTCGCCTGCCCGGCCTCGCCGGTGCACTACCAGCACGACCCGGTGCAGACGACCAAGACCAGCGTGCACGGCGCCATCAACATGCTGGGCCTGGCCAAGCGTCTGAACGCCCGCATCCTCCAGGCCTCGACCAGCGAGGTCTACGGCGACCCCAGCGTCCACCCGCAACCCGAGGAATACTGGGGCAACGTCAACCCGATCGGCCCGCGCTCCTGCTACGACGAGGGCAAGCGCTGCGCGGAGACGCTGTTCTTCGACTATCACCGCCAGCACAGCCTGCCGATCAAGGTGATGCGCATCTTCAACACCTACGGTCCGCGCATGCACCCCAACGACGGCCGCGTCGTGTCGAACTTCATCATGCAGGCGCTGAAGGGCGAACCGATCACCGTCTACGGCGAGGGATCGCAGACACGCTCCTTCTGCTACGTCGACGACCTGATCGAGGGGATGATCCGGCTGATGGACTCGCCTGCTGAGGTCACCGGCCCGATCAACATCGGGAACCCCGGCGAATTCACCATGCTGGAACTGGCCGAGCTGGTCGTCGCCCTGACCGGCTCGCGCTCCGTCATCGAGCACCGCCCACTGCCCCAGGACGATCCCAAGCAGCGCCGGCCCGACATCACCAAGGCCAAGGCCCTGCTCGACTGGGAGCCCACCATCCCCCTGCGCGACGGCCTGGAACGGACCGTCCACTATTTCCGCAGCCGCTTCTTCGGCTGAGGAAAGCCCCAGCCGCCGGCAAGGGACGGCCCGTGAAGGGGGAGGGCGCCGGTTGGCGCCCTCCCCTTTTTTCTGCCCCCCTTTTCCGCCCGGACGCGTCCTGCGGCACAGCGGGCATGTCTTCCGGCTGATCGACCAGCATGACGCCGAGGCCGCGGGC
>NZ_JAUJFI010000272.1 GCF_030849505.1 Azospirillum isscasi
GCCGATCAGCGCGTTCTGCGCGATCACGGCCTGGGACGCCACGGCGGCGGCGCGGCGTTTCGCGTCCCTGGCGGACTCGCTGCGCCAGAAGACGCTGCGCGGGGCGCCGGCGCTGCCGGGGCGGAGCCTGCCGCATGCCTGACGGGATGCCGCTGCGCCCCCCCTCGCTGGAGGCCGAGGTGGTGGAGAGCGGCCAGCGGTTGCGGCGGTTCGTGGAAATGCTGTGGGAGGGCTGGCCGATTCTGCTGGGCGGTGCGGTCCTGGGGCTGGTGCTGTCCGTGACCGCCTTGCGGCTGGTGACGCCGCAATACAGCGCCCTGATGGTGGTCGGGCCGACCGCCCGCGTCGGTGCGGCGGCGATGGGCGCCCGGCTTCCCGTGCTGATCGGCCGGGAGACCGCCACCGCCGCGTCGGAGCCCGGTCCGGGGGACGAGATCCTGTCGGACTTTGCGCGCTATCTCCAGCTCTTCACCTCGATTCCGGTGGCGGAGCGGCTGATGGCCGATCCGGTGCTGCTGCGCGGCCTGTTTCCCGACCGCTGGGACCACGAGGCCGGTGGATGGCGCCCCGCGCCCGGCCCGGTGGCGGGCGCCAAACGGATGCTCCTGACGCTCGTCGGCCGGACGGATTGGGTGGAACCGGACGCGGAACGGGTGGCGAGCGCGCTTCAGGACCGGCTGGTCGTCGATATGGTGGGCAGCGGGCCGATGCGGCGGATCCGCCTGCGCCACGCCGACCGCGCCCTGGCGCTGCGGATTCTGGCCGCCGCGGCCCAGGCGACCGACGCCCATCTGCGGGCGGAGGCGTCCCGGCGGAGCGCGGCGCAGATCGCCCATGTCCGCGCCCGGCTGGCCGGCATCACGGTGGCCGAGCACCGCCGCGCGCTCGCCGACCTGCTGTCGGAGCAGGAACGGATCGCCATGATGGTCGAGGTCGATCTGCCGCTGGCGGCGGACGCCATCGAGCCGCCCGCGGCGGCGCAGCGCCCGGATTGGCCGGACCCCTTGCGGGTCGTGCCCATGGCGGTCCTGGCGGGTCTGGCCGCGGGGGGCGTCGCCATCAGTCTGCGGCGCCTGTGGCGGGCCGGTGCGGAGACGGCTCCGTGATCCCCGTGTCGGTCGTGGTGATGACCCGCAACGAAGCGGTCAATCTCCCCCGCTGCCTGCCGGCCCTGGAGCGTTTCGCCGAATGCTTCGTGGTGGACAGCGGCAGCACCGACGGGACGTCGGCCATCGCCGAGGCGGCGGGGGCGCGGGTCGTGCCCTTCCGGTGGGACGGGCGTTACCCGAAGAAGAAGCAATGGTGCCTGGACCGGCTGCCCTTCCGCCAGGACTGGGTGCTGTTCGTCGATGCCGACGAGCGTCTCGGCGGCGCGCTGGTGGAGGAGATCGCCGCGCTGATGGCCGCCGGGCCGCGCCATGGCGGGTATTTCATCGATGGCCGCCCGGTGTTTCTGGGCCGGCGCCTGCGCTTCGGTGCGCGCAATCGGAAGCTGGCCCTGCTCGACCGGCGGCGGGCGCATTTCCCACCGGTGCCCGACCTGGACGTCGCCACCATGTGGGAGGTGGAGGGGCATTACCAGCCGGTGATCGCCGGCACCGTCGGGCGGCTGAGGCACGCTCTGGACCACGCCGACGACAAGCCCGTCGCGGCCTGGTTCGAACGGCACGGCCGTTACGCCGACTGGGAGGCGGCGTTGCGTGCGGACGGGCGGATGGATGGGCTGATCGCGCGGGAATCCGGTTCGCGGCGGTGGCTGAAGCGATGGTTCGGCGCCGTGCCGGCCCGTCCGCTTCTGGTGTTTTTGTATGGATATGTTTTGCGGCTTGGCTTCCTGGACGGCGGTCCGGGGTTTCAGCACGCGCTGGCGCGGGCCTTCTACTACTGGCAGATCGGCGTAAAGATTGCGGACGCGAGGCGGCGGTCTGTGCCCCACGCGTCCGCCAATGACTGAGGGCCGGAAACGGTGCCGTGCCTTACACCGCCTCGTCCAGGGCGCGCTCGCCGCCCAGGGCCTTCAACAGGTCGAAGGTGCGCTTGCGGACGGAAGGGTCCTCGATGCGGTAGTAGGCCCGCACCAGTTCCAGGGTCTCGCGCCGGGCCATCGACTCGAACTCTTCCGTCTCGGAGGGCGGAAGGTCGGGCGACGGGGTGGCGATGTGCTCCGGCGACGGCATGTCTTCGAAGAAGTAGCTGACCGGCACGCCCAGAACCTGCGACAGGTTGAACAGGCGGCTGGCGCTGATGCGGTTGGACCCGCGCTCGTACTTCTGGAGCTGCTGGAAGGTGATGCCCACCGCTTCGCCCAGCTTTTCCTGGCTCAGACCGAGCAGGGTCCGGCGCAGGCGCAGACGCGCGCCGACATGAATGTCGATGGGGTTGGGACCTTCGCCGCGGCGTGAAAGCGTGTGGGCAGGCGATAGCTTGGTTTTCGTGGCACTCATAATAGACCCTCAGTATGGAGGCGGCAGGCACCACCAGGGAAATTGGTTAGTTCAGAAAGTAAATTCTATGCAACTTTTCGTGCGCATCAACAGCTAGATGCGTGGTTCAGTCGTCAAAGCTTATGAAAGAAACGATCGTTCATTTGAGGAGAAACGATATTTCGTGTAAAGCCATGGAATCGTCTGGCGCAGGGTAAGGGCAAGCCATTGTAATCCCCATATTGTTGCGTTGCCCGGCCAGCCAAGCCCGAGCAACTCACGGCGGATGATCGCCTGCTCCCGCCGGCCCCTTGCGGGGTCCTGCTGCGACCGTCCGCCGGTGGCGAAGATACAAACCGAAAGTGGCAGACGCCGTGCCGAGCCGCCCCGCTTCAGCACCGTTAAAGTGAAGGCATAATCGGCGGCCAGCCCGTGGCGCAGATCGAATCGGACTCCGGACAGGGCGGACAGCCGGTAGACCATGGCTTGGTGGTGCGTGAACATGCCCAGCGCGGCGCGGCGATGCGACCTTGCGGGTTTCACGGCCAGGCGCCCGCCGGGAAGCTCCTCCAGAGCGTCCCCGTACAGCAGGCCGTGATCGGGGTGCTCCGCCAGGGCGGGGAGGAGCCGCTCCAGCACCCGGTCGTCGGCCAGCCGGTCGCCGGCGTTGAGGAACAGGACGTGGCTGCAGGGCGGCGACCGTCCGGCGACGGCGTCCAGCGCGACGTTCATGGCGTCGTACAGGCCGCGGTCGGGGGCGGAGCGCCACCACGCCGCCTCGTCTCCGTGGCGGGCCAGCCAGCCGGCGGTCCCGTCGATGGAGGCGCCGTCCGCGATGAACCAGTCATAGGCCGGCACGGTCTGGGCGCGCAGGCTGGCGCGGGTGGCGCGCAGGCCGGGCAGGTCGTCGCGGACCACCGTGACCACGGCCAGCCGGACCGTATCCGTTCCACCCCTCAATCGGAGATCACCGCGATGGCCGCCGCCGAGAGGGCGAGCTGGCCCAGGATGCTGCCGATGTTCTTGGAGAATTCCATCAGGTCGAAAGGCTTCGGGTCGCGCGGCACCACGATGGACGAGCCGGGCGGGATCGCCGCGATCGTGTGGTTCCAGGAGGAGAGGGACAGCGGTTGCGCCCGCCCGTCCGGCAGAACCACGAAGATGCGGCTGGTGTCGGCGTTGCGGCTCGCCCCGCCGGCCTCCCGCAGATAGGCTTCGGCGGTCTTGCCGCTGACGAACTGGGCGGCGGTCGGGTGAAGCACCTCGCCGGTCACGGTGACGGTCAGGGGACGCTTCGGGATCAGGATCCGGTCATCCGGCTCCAGCAGCACGTCCAACTCGGGCCGGCTGCGCAGGACCAGCGGGTCGGCCTCCACGACGATGCGTCCCAGCGGCTCCACCCCGCGCAGCTGCGTCGCAAGCTGCCGCGCCAGACCGACCACGTCCGACCTTGCGGCCTCGCCCTTCTCGACCTCCTGCACCATCCAGCGCTCAAGGTCGCGGGCCTGCTGGTCGAACCACGCGCGCTCGCGCTTGCGCTCGCTCTCGCGCAAAAGGCTGGTTCCGGCGGGGTAGGCCTCTTCCGTCAGGCCGCCGGCCCGGTCGATCAGCGAGGACAGCGTCTCGCCGCGGGTCACGTCGTAGGCGCCGGGGCGGCGCACCGCGCCGGAGACGACGACCGCCCGCGCCTCCAGGGTCTGGGGAGCCGGGTTGACGCGCAGGCTGTCGCCCGGACGCAGCGCCGTCCGGACGGAGGGGTCACGCAACGGACACTCGCCAAGCGGGGCAGGTTTGGTGTTTGAATGGTCCGCCGTGCCTGCATCGTCGTCGG
>NZ_JAUJFI010000273.1 GCF_030849505.1 Azospirillum isscasi
GGCCGGGCCTCGCCGACGACGGTGATGCCGCGCGCTGCCAGCGCGGCGGCTAGGCGATCCCGCTGACTGGGGTCGGTGCCGCTGAGTGTGACCTCTGTCCAGCCTGCGGCGACGGCGCGGTCGGCCATAGTGGCGACCGCTCCGCCGGAGGGGCGGCCAGAGCGCAGGCGGATAGCGTCCTGGCGCTGGATCACGACGGCGCCGTCGGCCAGCCGCAGCGCGATGGCGTCGGCGCGGCGACTCACAGCGACGATGGGGCCGCGTGGCTCGACCTCGATCCACGGCGGGCCTGGGCGCACGCGGCGCGGCCGCACGGTCAACGCGCAACGCTCATGCGTGGCGGCGAGCGCGGCGACCTCCTGTACGGACTGGACGGCGACGCGGCGGGCGGCGCGGAGTTGGCGGCGCACCGGGCGCGCGGCGATCACGGAGCCGTAGACCTCCGCGTCATCCGGATTCTTTTTCCAGGCCTCGACCGCCCGGCGCGACACGTTGCGCTCGGGCGGCACAGGCCCCGCCTGTTTTTCGGGATTGAGGCGCGCCTCGTCGATTCCGTGCTCCGCAAGGAATTTGTTGGCGGCCTCCGCGACGGCCACGCGCATGTCGCGGCCCCGGCGGGCGCGAAATCCCTGGTCGAGCGCGCTACTTTTTTTGCCGAATTTGTCGCCGTCAAACACGCGGGTCGCGATCAGCAGGTGGGCGTGGTCGTTGGTGCCGCCATCGCTTGCCTTGACGCGGTGTGCGTCCACCTGGACGGCCACGCCGTAGCGCTCCGACAGCATCCGGCCAACGGCCTCGCCGAAGCCAGCGGTGAGTTCCTTGGGCACGGCGCGGGGCACGGAAACCTCAATCCACCGCGCGATGCACGCATCTCGCCGCTTGTCGGCCGATTCCGCCGCTCGCCACAGCGTCGCCGGGTCGGCTGCCCACGCGGGCGCGCCGTCCGGCAGCAGCACGCGAGTCTCGGTCACGAGTTCGTTGCGTTTCCGCGCGAAGTCGAACACGCGGCCGTCGGACGCCTCGTACCGTGCCGCTGCGTGATAAGCCGAAAGCGCGACGGCGTTGCCGCCGGTCGCGCGCTCGGTCGTGGCGGCCCTGCTGACCGTGCCGAACCGGATGTGGGTGTGCGTCGTCACGTCACGGCGCGCTCGGCGGCCTCGACCTCGGCGAGGATTCGGTCGGCGATCTCGGCCGGTCCCTCGCCTACGGTCTGACCGCCCCCGGCCTCGACGTACGCGCGCAGGACTGTGGTGTAGACAAGCAGCCAGCGCGCCAGCGCCGCGCGGGCGTCGCTCGGGTGGACGGTGTCGCCGTCGGCGAGCATCACGCCGACAGCCGCCGCATAGGGGTCTGCGGCCTGCCACGCGCTGGCAGGGACGCGCATGGCGGCGCGTCCCGCGCGCCGGACGTCGGCAGTGGTCACCACGGGATCACCATGTCGTCGGGGTCAATGGCGACGGAGCGGGGCGGCGGCGGCAGTTGGCGCCACTCCAGCACGAGATTCCGGCCGTCTGGCGCGGTGATTTCGAGCCACGAGCCGGTGAGTCTCGCGCGCACAACGCGACCACAGCGAGGCCGGGTCCATTCGACGAGATTCTTTCCGACATGGGTCACGGCGACGCGAGCGAGACGCCGTTCGAACCGCCGGGGGCCGGGGTCGTGGCTGTCTCGCCAGACGACGCGACAACCGGGCACCGTCTCGCCATAGATGCGCTTTTTTGGTGGCAGCGGCTCCGTCGCTGCCACCGGATACAGAGCGGCGCCGCACGGGTAGCCGTCCACCCACGCAGTTGCGCGGGCGTCTGGCCGAATACGACGACCAAGCGCGCGCCACCGACTCTCACTGTGCAGGTCGTCGGGCACATCGGCGGCGCGGCGATAGTGGCGGCCCGTGGTGGCGAGCGTGCCTGTCTCGGTCGGCGGTGTGTTGGCGGGGGTGAGCATGGCGTGGCCTCCTGGCGGGGGTGAGGGGCGGCAGCCCCACGAGCGGAGTCAACAGATTTTGCAAAGCAAAATTTGGTGACTCCTAAGCGAGACTAAACAAAGGCTCCGTCTCTCTTGCCTGTCCTCGAGGATAGAACCGGCATATCCGCATTTCAACGGTTGTCTTGATTCCCTCACCCGGCCGTCACTACTCTCATCATAGGCCGAATGCGTTTTCATGGGGTTCGCCGTGACTGAGAAAAAGTTGACAACGACTGAATTGGAGGCGCGGATTTCTGCCGCCCGCGAGCGCGAAAAACGGGCTCGGAATGCCGCCGCGAGACTGCAACGGCAACTCGTGACCGTGGATCGAAAACTGGCTGCGCAACAGAAAATTGTGTTGGGAGCGGCCCTGCTGCGGCTGGCGCAGGCCTCGCCGGAACGCGTTGACGGCCTCCGTCGGCTGGTCCTCCCCCACGTCGCGCGACCGGGGGACCGCGCTTGCCTCGCTGGGACGCCGTTCGCGCCCGGCGAAAACGACGGAGGCGCGGCATGATGTGGCGGCGAAATGACACCCCGGCCGACGATCCCGTCGTCGGCGCGTTGGCAGACCTGGATTTTGACCTGGGGGCGTTCGATGACCCCGCCCCCGCCCCCGACGCTCCGGTTGTCGGCCCGCTGGCACTACTGGGAATCCCGGATGCGGAGCCGCTGCTCGGCGACGCGATTGAAATCCGTGTGAGCGTCGAGCCGGGGTCGCTCGGACGGCGAGTCGTGTCCGTAGAGGCCCGCTACGACGCCAGCGGAGACACCCGCCGCGAGGCGCTGCTCGTGGCGGTGCTGGTGCTGCTGGAAGATCTCCGAGGGCGACCGCTGTGAGCACTCCGCCCCCGTTTCCTTGTCGGCGGCCGGGCCAGCCCTACGCCACCTACCTCGACGCCGTGTCGCGCTATCTCGCCAGCCCCTCCGTGCAGCTGACGGCCTACCAGAACGCCATCAACTCCGGCCACGGCGCCGACTGGCGCGACCTCGGCCCAGACGGCGAGCCGCTGACTTGGTGGCGTCAGACTTTGCGCCGCGACGACAGACTCGTCGCACGGCGCCTCCGGGCGCTGCTCACGTGGCGCCTGGACCCCAGACCGGCGCCAGAGCCCCCGCGCGGCGCCGACAGCGACCTTGACGACGTGTTGCTCGCGGCGGTCAACGCGCTCGACGTTGCGCGGTCGGCGGATCTCGCGCTCACGCTACGCGGTCCAGGCCTTGGCCTCGTGCTGGCTGGGCTGCGTGAGCGCGGCGAGAGAGTGCTCGCCACGCGACCGGATCTCGCTGCCGTTCTGCCCGGCCCGCCGGTCGCCGTTGTGCTCGACGGCGACACGCCGTCGAGCACGCCGAGCGAGGTGGAGCAGTTGGCGCCCGGCACGGCGCCCGACTCGCGCGAACAGATCGACGCCCTGGTCGCGGCGGCGCTGCGCGGTGAAGATCTGTCCCGGTTGCCCCACCACCTACTCGCGGCCATTCGCGCGGCGTTGCTAGAGCGGGCGCTCGATCTGGCAGTCGAAGCGAAGCTCCCGGCGGCGGCGGACCCGGACGCCGATCCGGAGACGCTGCTCGCCGATCTGCTCGCGTCGCCCGAGTTTCAAGCGGCGGCGGCCGGGCTGCGGGCGGCGTTGGGCGGCGTGTCGTTGGCGCTGACGCCGACGGGAGGATACGGGAATGGCTAAGCTGCTGCGCGGCCTTGCTGCGCTGACCGGCGCCGACGCTGTCACGGGCGCTGTTGGATCGTCGGCGCAGTTGCACGGCTGGTTGTCCCGGCGCCTTATTCGCACCGCACGCGGCGACGTGCCACCCACCCGCCCGCTGCCGCGCTGGCTGTCGCGGCTGCTGGCGCTGCCGATGATCGTGCGCCTGGTCGAGCGGCGGCCGGTGACGCTGGGCGGGCTGTGGCGGTCCTGGGCGCTGTGGGTTGCGCTGGCGACGACAGGCCTGTGCGCGGCCGTCCTGGCGGCGCCCGCTGGCGCCTGGAGCGCAGTGG
>NZ_JAUJFI010000274.1 GCF_030849505.1 Azospirillum isscasi
GGCAGGGGCGGCGGGGGCCGGGGTCTGGGCGTGCGCGGCCAGCGCGACGCCGCAGGCGGCCATCGACAGCAGGGCGGCGCGGAACACTCGATTCACCATGGGGTCTCTTCCTTCCGGCGGATGTGTCTTGTCACAGGCTTCTTTATGACGGGCGGCCGCTGTGCGGGCTGTCCGGCCCCGCGCCCGAATCCGCGGGGATTAAGCATGGCTTCGCCGCGCGGGGCAAGCGGTCGTGCACGCGGCCGCGATGCGCAGCCGTGGCGCCTTCTGTCGACCGCGTTCAAGGCGATATGGCGGCGGAACGGTGGTGCTTCCATGGCGGGCCGCAAGCCGCGCCGCTCATCGGCAGAGCCGGCACCCCCCCGCGATACGCCGTTCAAAGGGGCGGGTCTCGTTGACAGAAACTTGCTTCGGGCCTATGTGAGACCGGTCAAAAAGCCGGCTTCACGACGTTCCACCCCCGAGGTTTTCATGTTCGGTGCTCTCGCCCGCAAGATTTTCGGCACCGCCAACACGCGCACGGTCAAGGCGCTGCAAAAATCCGTCCAGCAGATCAACGCGCTGGAGCCCGAGCTGGAGAAGCTCTCCGACGACGAACTGCGCGCCCGCACCGACTGGCTGCGCGGCAGGCTGTCGCAGGGCGAGACGCTCGACGCCATCCTGCCCGACGCCTTCGCCACCGTGCGCGAGGCCGGCAAGCGCGTGCTGGGGCAGCGGCATTACGACGTGCAGCTCATGGGCGGCATGGTCCTGCACCAGGGCAAGATCACCGAGATGCGCACCGGCGAAGGCAAGACGCTGGTCGCCACGCTGGCCGTCTACCTGAACGCGCTGGAGGGCAAGGGCGTCCACGTCGTCACCGTGAACGACTATCTGGCCTCGCGCGACAGCGCCTGGATGGGGCGCATCTACGGCTTCCTCGGCCTGACCACCGGCTGCATCGTGCACGGGCTGGACGACGAGGAGCGCCGCGCCGCCTACGCCGCCGACATCACCTACGGCACGAACAACGAATTCGGCTTCGACTATCTGCGCGACAACATGAAGTTCCGGCTGGAGGACATGGTCCAGCGGGCCTTCAACTTCGCCATCGTGGACGAGGTCGACTCGATCCTGATCGACGAGGCGCGCACCCCGCTGATCATCTCCGGCCCGTCCACCGATTCGTCGGAAATGTACGTGCAGGTGGACCGCCTGATCCCGCAGCTCACGCGGGACGACTATGAGATGGACGAGAAGAACCGCACGGTCAGCCTGTCGGAAGCCGGACAGGAGCACATCGAGCAGCTTCTGTCCCAGGCCGGGCTGCTGAAGACGGGCGGGCTGTACGACATCCAGAACGTGGCGCTGGTCCACCATTCCCAGCAGGCGCTGCGCGCCCACACGCTGTTCCAGCGCGACAAGGACTACATCGTCAAGGACGACAAGGTCATCATCATCGACGAGTTCACCGGCCGCATGATGGAGGGCCGCCGCTATTCGGAGGGCCTGCACCAGGCGCTGGAGGCGAAGGAGAAGGTGACGATCCAGCGCGAGAACCAGACGCTGGCCTCCATCACCTTCCAGAATTATTTCCGCCTCTACCCGAAGCTGGCCGGCATGACCGGCACGGCGATGACCGAGGCGGCGGAGTTCGCGGAGATCTACGGCCTGGAGGTCGTGGACATGCCGACGAACGTGCCGGTCCAGCGCAAGGACATGGACGACGAGGTCTATCGGAAGGCGTCGGAGAAGTACGACGCGATCGTCGACCTGATCGAGGACGCCCGCAAGCGCCAGCAGCCGGTGCTGGTCGGCACCACCTCCATCGAGAAGTCGGAACTGATCGCCGATCTGCTGAAGAAGCGCGGCATCCCGCACAACGTGCTGAACGCCCGCCACCACGAGCAGGAAGCCTACATCGTCGCCCAGGCGGGCCGTCCGGGCGCCGTCACGGTCGCCACCAACATGGCGGGCCGCGGCACCGACATCCAGCTTGGCGGCAACGTCGAGATGCGCATCGCGACCGAGCTGGCCAACCTGCCGGACGGGCCGGAGCGCGACGCCAAGGTCAAGCAGATCCATGCCGAGGTGGCCGAGGCGCGCGATCTGGTGAAGCAGGCCGGCGGCCTCTACGTCATCGGCACGGAGCGGCACGAGAGCCGCCGCATCGACAACCAGCTCCGCGGCCGTTCGGGCCGTCAGGGCGATCCGGGCGCGTCGAAGTTCTTCCTGTCGCTGGAAGACGACCTGATGCGCATCTTCGGGTCGGAGCGCATGGACGGCATGCTCCAGCGCCTGGGCCTGAAGGAGGGGGAGGCGATCATCCACCCCTGGATCAACAAGGCGCTGGAGAAGGCCCAGACCAAGGTCGAGGCCCATCACTTCGAAGTCCGCAAGAACCTGCTCAAGTTCGACAACGTGATGAACGACCAGCGCAAGGTCGTCTACGAGCAGCGCCGCGAGATCATGGACACGGAGGACATCGCCGAGACCGTCCTGGAGATGCGCCATCAGGTCATCTCCAACATGGTCAACAAGGCGATCCCGCCGAACTCCTATTCCGAAGCCTGGGACATCGCCGGCCTGCACGAGGAGGTGAACCGCCTTCTGGGCATGGACCTGCCGGTCGCCGAGTGGGCCAAGGAAGAGGGCATCGCCGAGCCGGAGATCGAGGAGCGCGTCCGTGAGGCCGCCGACCGCAAATACGCGGAGAAGGTGGAGAATTACGGCGCCGAAACGATGCGCCACGTCGAGAAGAGCCTGCTCCTCCAGATCCTCGACCAGGAGTGGAAGGACCATCTGCTCCAGCTCGATCATCTCCGCCAGGGCATTTCGCTCCGCGCCTACGCGCAGAAGGACCCGCTCAACGAGTACAAGCGCGAAGCGTTCGAACTGTTCGAGACCATGCTGTCGACCCTGCGCGAGCAGGTGACCGCCGTGCTGATGCATGTCGAGATCCGCATCGCCCCGCAGCCGGAAGACCTCTACGCCCGTCCGCCGCAGGAGATGCACGAGGGCCGCGACGATCCGGCGCTGGCCATGGCCGGAGCGGGGGCCGAGGCGGGAGCCGGGGCCGGGCAGGGCTACCCGCCCGCCGACGCGCCGCTGCCCGCCGGCATGGTCCGGCGGGAGGCCGCCTCGGTGGTGCCCGGCGCCTCCGACCCCAACGCCTGGGCGAACACGCCGCGCAACTCCCCCTGCCCCTGCGGGTCGGGCCAGAAGTACAAGCATTGCCACGGCAAGGTCGCGTAAGCGTTTCCGTCGGGAATGTTCCGTAGAGGGAGGGCCGGGCCGCGAGGTTCGGCCCTTTCCCGTTGCGGGTTTGAACTTCGGCTGGGCTTCGGCGTTCTCCCATCAAAAGCGGGAGCGCAGCCATGTTGCAGGAATTCAAAACCTTCATCAGCCGCGGCAACGTCGTGGAACTGGCCGTCGGCATCATCATCGGCGCGGCCTTCACCGGCATCGTCAACTCGCTGGTCAAGGATGTCCTGATGCCGCCCATCGGCTGGATCATGGGCGGGATCGACTTCTCCAACTATTTCCTGAACCTGTCCGGCGGCCAGTACGAGAGCCTCGCCGCGGCGGAGGCGGCGGGGGCGGCGACCGTCAACTATGGCCGCTTCATCAACGCCCTCATCAATTTCTTCATCGTGGCGGGCGCGCTGTTCCTCGTCGTGCGGCAGGTCAACCGCCTGCATTTCCTGAACGATTCCAAGCCCAAGGCGCCGCCGCGCCAGGAGGTGCTGCTGGAGGAGATCCGCGATGCGCTGATCGCCCGCGGTTCCCGCCCGCCGGAGGGGGCGCCCGTCACGCGGGTGGAGTGATACGGACGGCGCGTGAAGGCTTCCATTGAGGCTGGCCCGCTCCACCTGATTTGGCATGGGCAGCAAGGTTCACTTG
>NZ_JAUJFI010000275.1 GCF_030849505.1 Azospirillum isscasi
GGCGGTGCCGCGCTGGCCGCCGCCAGCGCCGCCGCCGCCGCCCTGCGCGACCGCGACTACGCGCGCCTTGCGCTGGCGGTCGCCGCCGGGGCGGCGGGCGTGGCCGTCATCGAACATCTGCTGAATCCGGCGGAAACCCTGCCGAACGACGAGGACACCCATGGCTAAGAAGACCAAGAAGGCGCTGAAGAAGCTGAAGAAGCAGCAGCGCCAGTACGCCGCCGCCATGGCCGCCAACGGCGCGCCCGCGGGCGCCGGCATGGCCCAGGGGCAGGGGCTGTTCGGCGGGCTGGCCGGCCTGCTGCCGGCGCGGCGGTCCGAACAGTTCCTGGTCGGGCTTCTGGTCGGGGCGGCGGCGGCCTATGTGCTGTCCGACGAGGAACTGCGCGGCAAGATCATGAAGTCCGGCCTGAAGCTGTACGGCAGCCTCGCCGGCGGCCTCGCCGAGATGAAGGAGCAGGCCGCCGATCTCCAGGCCGAACTGGAGGCGGAGCAGGCCGGAGCGCCATGAACGGCCTTCCCTGGTTCCTGCGGCTGGAGCCGGTCCATCGGGTTCCGGGGCGCATCCGGCTGCGCTACGCCTGCCGTCCCGGCACCCCCGCCGACGAGCCGACCCTGCGCCGGATCGTGGAGGCGGTCGCCGGCGTGACGTCCGTCCGGGTCAGCCGCGCCGCGCAATCCTTGGCCGTCCGCTACGATTCCGCGCAAACCGACGCCGTGGTCCTGTGCCATGCGCTGGCCGCCCTGCCGATCCCCGAGCCGGCACCGCCCGCCCCGGCGGCAGAGGGAGCGGCGGGGGAGGAGAACCACGGCGCGACGCTGGCCCGCAGCCTCGCCGCGCTGGTGGGGAGTTTTCTGCTGCCCATGCCGTTGCGCCTGCCGCTGTCGCTGGCCGTCGCGATGCCGATGCTGCGGGAGGGCATGGCCATCCACGCGCGCGAGGGCGTCAACTCCCATGTGCTGGAAGCCGCGGCGGTGGCGATCTCCCTGGCGCGGAAGGATTTCACCGCGGCCAACACCACCGTCTTCATGCTGGCGCTCGGCGAATACATGGAGGAGTCCATCGCCCGCCGGTCGGACGCGCTGCTGAAGCGGCTGCTGCGCCCGTCGAGCGATCAGGTGTGGGTGCTGCGCGACGGGGTGGAGATCCAGGTGCCCGCCGCGGCGGTGGCGGTCGGCGACAGCGTGGTGATCGGCGCCGGAACGGTGATCCCCGTGGACGGCACGGTGCTGAGCGGGGAGGCGACGGTCAACGAGGCCGCCATGACCGGCGAAAGCGCTCCGGTGGTGAAGCAGCGCGGGTCCGGCGTCCTGTCCGGCACGCTGATGGAGGAGGGGCGGCTCGTCGTCTATGCCGAGCATGTCGGCAGCCACACCGCCGCCGCCCGCATCGCCGATTACGTCGAGCAGTCGCTGACCGCCAAAAGCGAGGCGCAACTCGACGCGGCGCGGCTGGCCGACCGGCTGGTGCCCACGGTGCTGAAGCTGGCCGGCGGGTCCTTCCTGATGACCGGCAACTGGCGCAGCGCGGCGTCGGTGCTCCAGGCGGACTATTCCTGCGCGCTGAAGCTGGCGACCCCGGTGGCCTTCAAGTCGGCCATGTACGGGGCGGGCAAGGCGGGCATCCTCATCAAGGGCGCCAACGCGCTGGAACGGCTGGCCCAGGCCGACACGGTGATCTTCGACAAGACCGGCACCCTGACCACCGGCGATCTCCAGGTCACCGATTCCCTCGCCTTCGACCCGTCCTTCAGCCCCGACGACCTGATCTGTCTGGCCGCGTCGGTGGAGGAGCATTACTTCCACCCGCTGGCGATGGCCGTGGTCGCCGCCGCCCGGGAAACCCACAACCGCCACTTCGACCATCAGGAGGTGAAGTTCATCGTCGCCCACGGGGTGGCCAGCGTCATCGACGGCAAGCGCATCGTCGTCGGCTCGCGCCACTTCATCGAGGACGACGAGGGGATCGACACCACGGCCCACCGCGACGCCATCGACGGTCTGCACCGCGACGGCAAGACGCTGCTGTTCATCGGTTTCGGCGGGGTTCTGGTCGGCGTTCTGGCGCTGAAGGACACGGTGCGCGCGGCCAGTGCGGCGACCATCGCGCGGCTGCGGCGGGCCGGGGTGAAGCGGGTGCTGATGCTGACCGGCGACCACCGCGACCGCGCCGCCGAACTGGCCGCGGCGCTGCATCTGGACGGCTTCCACGCCGACCTGCTGCCCGCCGACAAGGCCCGCATCATCGAGGATCTCAGCCGCGGGGGGGCGCGCATCGCCTTCGTGGGCGACGGCATCAACGACGCCCCGGCGCTGGCCGGCGCCCATGTCGGCATCGCCATGCAGAAGGGGGCGGACATCGCCCGCCTGACCGCCGACGTGGCGCTTCTGGAGGACCGGATCGAGCGGGTGGCCGACGCCAAGGAGACGGCGAACGCCGCCATGGCCCTGATCGCCCGGAACTATCACCTGACGGTCGGGCTGAACAGCGCGATCCTGGGTGCGGCGGCGCTGGGCCTGCTGTCCCCGGTCGGCACCGCCGTCCTGCACAACGGCACGACCATCGGGATTTTGCTGAACGCCCTGCGCAGCGCGCCGTCAGCCGCGTTGCCCCCTCCCTAAACCCTCCCCACCGCGCCGGGGAGGGAACAAGCCCCTCCCCCTGCGAAGCGGGGGGAGAGGTTGGGAGGGGGACCGGAACTCAGCGCCCCAGCCGCTCCCACGCGGCGCGGGACGCGGCGGGCGGCGACAGGTAGAGGCTGGGAACCCAGCCGTCCGGGATCGGGACGGTCGCCGCGTGGGTCCGCCCGTGGGCCAGCAGCTTTGGCAGGACGTGGGTGTGCGGACCCTCCGGGCTGCGGCCATCGGGCGGCGGGATCGGCTGGCTGACCTCGATTCTTCCGAAGGGGCCGACGAAGACACGTTCCGGGCTGAGCGCCGGCAGGTCGGGCGGCAGGGGATTGCCCGGCGCCAGAAGCTCCGTTCCAACCACCGCGCGCAGGCGGGCGATGGTGGCGGAATCGGCGCTGCGGACGCAGACGTCGGTCTGGAACAGCCCAAGCCCCAAATCGAACAGCAGGGCGCCGCGGTCCGCCCCGGCGATGGCCTCGCGGTCGGGACCCAGCTCCGTCACCACGCGGCGCTGCGTCATGGACCCGGCGTGGCGGGGCAGGCACAGGGCGACGGCGAGGCCGCCGTCGCGCGTCCGGTAGGGTACCGGGCGGATCGCCGGGCCGGGACGGACGCGCAGCCCGCCGCGGGCGGTCCGCACCTCCAGGTCCGGGCCATCGCCGCGCAGGACGGCGGGTTCGTCCGGGCTCCGGATGAACTCCGCGATGGCGCCGAAGGCACCGAGGCTCCAGCCGGTCGCCGGGTCGTTCAGCGCGTCGCGCAGCAGGGATGTGAGGGCGTCGGTCATCGGGTCGTCTCCGTTGCGGAATGCGGGGGTGGCAGGCTGTGCCACGGAAGCAGAAGGGATTCGCCGCCGGCCTCGAAGCGGTGGACGGCGATGCCGTAGGCGGCGCGCAGGGTCTCGTCGGTCAGCACCCGTCCGGGCGGCCCATCGGCCAGCACGCCGCCGTCCGCCAGAAGGATCAGCCGGTCGCAGAAGCGGGCGGCGAGCGTCAGGTCGTGCAGCACCGCCACCACGCCGCGCCCGCCTCCGTTCCCACCATGGACGGTGTCGCGCAGCAGGGTCATGCAGGCGAGCTGGTGGCCGGGGTCGAGGGCGGCGACCGGCTCGTCGGCGAGCAGCAGGGGCGCCTCGGTGGCGAGCGCGCGGGCCAGCAGGACGCGCATCCGCTCGCCCCCCGACAGGGTGCCGACGATGCGCCCGCGCAGGTGGCGGTCAGGGACGACATCGCCTCGAAATA
>NZ_JAUJFI010000276.1 GCF_030849505.1 Azospirillum isscasi
ATATTCTCGTGAAGCGGCTCGCCCGCCCACCCACAAGTTTCCTCTAAATCTCAGCAGCTTTCTTCTCAACAGCCTCTGAGACGGCCGGCGCGGATTTTCGCCTCCGGGCGGGAGCCGGTAAAGCAGAGTCGCGACGTCAGCCGAGGGAACGCGGGCACTTCATAGCGGCGGCCACGCGGGCCAGGTCTGCCGCGGCGGGCCGGAACACCGCGCCGTCGCGGAACGCGCTCAGAGCCGCATTCAGGTCCGCCAAGCCGGCAAGCGGCAGGGCGGTCATTCCGGCGATCGTCGCGATGATCGCCGGTCCGTCGTCGGCAAACGCCTCCACCACCCGGCGGCGCTCCTGCGGCAGCAGGCAAGGCAACAGCGCCAGCGTGCCGGAAGGACACGGTGGCGCCGCGCCATGGCACGCCGCGACGAACGCCGCCAGGTGACCGTCCTCCATCGTGGCGGCGACACGCCGGACAGCGGCCGCTTCCTTTTCCACCGCCCGGGCGGCGGTCTCGGGTGGAGGCTCGCCGCCGGCGATCATGGAGCGTAGGTTGGCCAGGATGTTGCCGACGCTCTCGTCGGGATCGGACAGCGGCGCGGAAGCCGCATCCGCCAGCGACCCTGGGGCCATGTGGATGCGGACCAAGGCGGCCATCACGGCGTCCGGCGTGTCGTCGGGCGGTCGGCACATCGGCGGCTCCGGCGTCAGGTGTCGGGGGTGTTTGGGACGAAGCCGGCGGCGCCGTCGCGCAACGCGCCCTCCAGCCAGCGGGTCACCCAGTCGCGCACCGTCTGCAACCCGACCCCGCCGATCTCCGCCGCGGTCGAGCGCGCTTCGCCGTCGTAGATCGCCGCCAAGGCCAACAGCCGACGGACCTGACCGGGATCCTGGGAGGAACGGGCAAGCCGGCGCAGGGCGGCGGCATCGTAATCATTGCGGAGTGGAACCGGAGCGGCCATGGCGGACCTCGTCGTCGTAGTCCCTCCGGTGAATCACACTGCGGAGTCCTGCGGGAATCGCTGCATGAGTCGTACTCCACAGGACTTGGTATTAATAGCGCGGGCAGCTATCTGTATCAACATACCAAGCCCCGCTCAGCTTGTTGCATATTGCATTCAATTTGTCGCTGACTTGGTGAGGGTAGGCGCGAAACGTCACTCCTCCCATGTTCTGGGTTTTGTACGATACAAATCCTGATTGCCGACAAACAAGATTGCAGGAATAATTTTTTTCTTGCATTTCTCCCATTGAGTAGCCTGAACTACCGCTCGTTGCGCTGCTGGCGTTACGGCTATTAGCCTGCTCCCGTGCACGCCGTTCCGCCTCCTGGCGCTGCTTGACGACTTGCGCGTCATTAATGGCTCCCTGAAACCCGCCTTCGAAGCCGTCGGTCGTTACCGTCAACCCTTGTGACATGGCTGGGCTTGAGGCCGCTGTAAGGAAGGCAAAGAGGACAGCTACACAGCGCATCTCACGGGTCCTCAGTAATGCTCACGATCGAGACCGACGGCTTGGCCGACTTAATCGTCTTCGTGACCCCCAGGCCGGCCTGGTAGGCCCGCAACTCGGCAAGTGGCACTTGCCCCTTCTCGCGGAACCCATTGGCCTTCTTCACATGGATTTCGACGGTTTTATCGATTCTCTTGGTTTCAACAACGATGGGGAGAGGGAGCCAGCCCATCCTGGCGCTGCTATGCTCCTCTAGCTCGATCCGTGCGTTCAACACGATCTTGTAACTTTTCGCAGTGAGCAGCGATAGGTTCGCCGGAGTAATGTCATAGCTGAGGCTGTTTGTCGTGTTCGCCGTCACGCCTTCCACCGGAAACCCCATGAAGCTACCGGATACTTCTGTCGGCGCCTGCGGTTTTGCACTGAAGCCGATCTTCAAATCGAAAGCTTTGCATATGTCCTCGGGGTTGCATGCAGTTTTTGTATGCCCTTGTCGATTTTGAACTTGTGCTTCAGTCGGCTTTCTTGCTGGTGCTTCAGTCGGCTTTTTGAGTTGGGTTCCACCCACCCAGACGCGTGCGACCGTTCCCTCAAAGCCGCCATCGTGCTGGTTGTTCCGCCAGAATGATGAAGTGGCTTCACCAATCGTCGGCTGTCCAAGCGACCGCTGTTGCGTGCCGCCGCCACCGAGTTCCTGAGTGTGCGCCGGATTAGCGGCAACGATTTTGCCGTTCAACACAATATAACTGCCGGCCGAACCGAAACCGATCCCGATCCTGGCCCAGGCTCCAAAGCGGAACTCGGTCCGTTTGGCCTCCAGCTTGTACTTATCCTTGTGACCGGGCTCGTGCTTTTCCCCAGCGATGTGGAATGTGATGGTCCCGTCCTTGCACGCCCTAAGCCAAGCGCTTCCAGGCCAAGTCACATCACCGCCCTGAATATCCGTCGTAAACAGCAGTGCGCATGGAATGTTGTCGTTAAGTTTAAAATTGGAGTAGGAGTAGGCGCGATCAACCAAAACATCCATCTCCAGATAACCTTCCCGTGGAAAGCCATCCTTGTATGGATAAGTAATCCTACTTTCCTTCGAACGGGAAAAAAGAGCAACCCCACCAGAACCCGCCTGCGCGAAGTCGATCCCGGAGGCATTGCCGACCGACCGACCGTTGTGAAAATCATCGACGAACACAGGAGATCCTATTGCGAGCGTTGCCGGCAAAGCTGGTGGTGCATTAACTTTTAGTTGAACTGAATTATTGCTATCATTTCCTGAAATGCTCCGAGTCTTGTTGCTAGACTGTGAGTTACAACCTATCAATGCGACTTGCACGAATATCGCTACCCCGAATTTCCACGGCCTACGCATGTTTATCCCCTTTCAATTCGCATCCGATTCAGTGTTGCATTACGAAAAATGACTGCGCTGAAGTCTTTCGTATGAGTTGGGAATTCAGCGCGTCAAATGTATGTATCTCCTGCCGAGGGGCGCAGATAGTTATCCTCTGCCTCGGTTATGCAGGGATAATTGGTACCGTATGAATCGGCATGGCCGGCAGCAAGTGGGGGATTTTCCCCAGTCTCCAGGTCTTCCGCGCGTTCCCTAACATCATTCTGGTATGGTCGCCGGCCGGAGAACCCTGAACCGTCGGAACCGATGATGAACGAGTTGAACGGCTTGTCCGCGAAGCTGGTCGCGGTTGCGGAGTGAGCTTCCTCCGGAACGATGGTTCTCCCGCACTTTGCGTGGATCAGGCTGCGAGAAGGACGTGACGGCGTAGCAGATCGAGGTTGGCGCGTCCGTACATCTGGCGCTTGATCAGCTTCAGCTTGTTGACCTGTCCCTCCGCCTGCCCGCTGCTCCAGGGCATGATGAGCGCCGCTTTGACGGCTGCCTCGTCCTGCCTCACGCCGACGGCGAAGGTTTCGATGGCTGGGATGCCACAGGACAGCGCGTCTGTGAGCCAAGTGTCCAAAACGGCGGAGGGATTGGCGGGACGCGCATCCGATCCCACTCCGCAGCGTCTGATCAGTTCAGCAAAGCGGCGGACCAAGCCGCGCCCTTTGGCGACCTCCGGGTCCTGCGAAATCTGGGCGAGGGCCTCAGTTGCGGCGGTGTCGATACTCTGCGGCGCTTGCACCAGCCGCCATGCCAGTTGCCGGGGCGAGATCAGGGCGGGGAATGGACCGGTAGCTGAGGTTGACGCGGTTTCTGAGGGGCCGGGGCGCCATTTGCGGCATTATGGAGCAAACGCCACCCGCCGTTAGCAGGCTGCGGAAAAAGGCTATGCCCGGCTTGCCGGTCGTGATTCTCTCCGTTTGAAGAGAATGCGGCCGGTGAGGGGACGATG
>NZ_JAUJFI010000277.1 GCF_030849505.1 Azospirillum isscasi
ACCGGTGGTCGAGGCGCCGCCGCCGCCTTCCCCCGCGCCGCCCCAACCCGCCCCGCCCCAACCAGCAACGTCCCGGCCGGGGCCGGAACCGGAGCAGGTCGCCGCCGCACCGTCCGGCGGCAACGGGAACAGCGCGGTGCGCAACCACAGCCGGTCCGCCAGTTTCCGGGACTGTCCGGACTGCCCGGTGATGGTGCGCATCACGCCCGGCAGCTTTATCATGGGCAGCGACCAGGGCGACCGCTCCGAACGCCCGGCGCACAAGGTGACCATCGCCAAGCCCTTCGCGCTCGGCGCCTACGAGGTGACGGTGGCCGAATGGCGGGCCTGCGTGGAGGGCGGCGGCTGCACCGGCGGCATGCCGCGCATGACCAAGCCCACCGACAGCACCCCGATCCACAACATCTCCTGGCTGGAGGCCCAAGCCTACGCGAAGTGGCTGAGCCAGAAGACCGGCCAGCGCTACCGCCTGCCGACCGAGGCCGAATGGGAGTATGCGGCCCGCGGCGGGACGACGGGCCGCTACTGGTGGGACGGACAGACGGGGACGCTCGCCAACTGCAAGGACTGCGGCGGTGCGCAGGAACGGCTGACCCCGGCTTCGGTCGGCAGCTACAAGCCGAATCCCTTCGGGCTGCACGACATGAACGGTGGCGTGGCGGAGTGGGTTGCCGACTGCTGGCACCCGGACTATGGCGGGGCGCCGGCGGACGGCAGCGTCTGGACCTCGCCCAACTGCCGGGAGCGGGTGCTGCGGGGCGGGTCCTGGCGGGCCAGCCTGACGGACATCACCGACACGGCGCGGCTGTTCTACGATCCGGACGTGCGGTACCTGAACAACGGCGTGCGGGTGCTGCGGGAATTAAATTGAGGGGGAAGTGGTTGCGCTGGGCCCCCCTCCTAACCTCCCCCCACTTCGCGGGGGAAGGAATTTTGTGGCGGAGCGGCGGCAGTCCCCTCCCTCACCGGAGGTGGGGGAGGGTTAGGGAGGGGGCCCAGCGCAATCACTTTGCAACCACTCTCTTCACCCGTTCGCCTCGGCGATCTCCTCCAGCGCGTTGCGGTCGAGCAGCGTGATCCGCCCGGACTCCACGGCGATCACCCCGTTGCGCTGCCACTCGCCCAGCAGCTTGTTGATGCTCTCCCGCGAGACGCCGACGAGGCAGCCGAGTTGCTGTTGCGACAGCTTGATGTCCAGCTTCAGCCCGTTCGGCGCCGGCTTGCCGAACACCTCGGCCAGCCGCATCAGCGCGCGGGCGAAGCGGGAGGACGCCTCCAGGAACAGCGTGTCCTCCAGATGCTCGCTGGTCTGGCGCAGGCGCTTGCACAGGACGGTGATGAGCTGGAGCGCCACCGCCGGACGCTCGTTCAGCAGGGGCACGAACTTGGAGCGGTCGAGCACCAGCAGGTCCGTCTCTTCCAGCGCCACGGCGTCGGCGGTCCGCGGTTCCCCGTCCAGAAGGGCGATCTCCCCGAACAGGCCGCCCTTGTTGATGATGTTCAGCACCAGCTCCTTCCCGTCCGTCGAGTGGGAGCAGATCTTCACCCGCCCGCGGATGACCGCCATCATGCTGTCGCCGGGGTCGCCCTTCTGGAAGATGACCGCGCCGGGCCGGAAATAGGCCAGCCGGGCGCTGGCGGCGAGGCGTTGCAGTTCCGGCTTCTCCAGATGCTTCAGCAGGAAATGCCCGGACAGCACCAGTTCCTTGTCGAACGCGATCCGCACCGTCGTCATGGTCGCCCCCACGCGGGTTGTCCCCACCCAGTGTACAGGCCGGACGGGCCGCGTCCGCGGCGCCAGAGGCGGTAACGCGTCCGTCCGCTCCTGCCACGTTCTTGCGGGCATAGGGGGAGGGACCGACCGAAGGTGAATCTTGTCCTGTCCGATGGTTCGTGGCTACCATCGTCAGCAAGGCGCCCAATAGGAAGTGCCGACCGAAAGTCAGGGACCGCAGAACAGGGGAGGAAACGAGCGTGGACGCCACCACTCCGTCCGCAGGGCTTTCCAGGCGCGCGGCGAACCATGTGCCGCTGACGCCATTGGACTTCCTGCGCCGCTCGGCCATGGTCTATCCGGACAAGACCGCCGTGGTCTACGGCCCCCTGCGGCGATGCTGGGCGGAGGTGGAACGCCGCGCCCGCGCATTGGCCTCCGCGCTGGCCGGGGCCGGCGTCCGTCCGGGGGAGGTGGTGTCCGTCCTGGCCTTCAACACCCCGGCGATGCTGGAGGCGCATTTTGGCGTGCCCGGCGCCGGGGCGGTGCTGAACGCCATCAACACGCGGCTCGATCCGCCCGCCGTCGCCTTCATCCTGGAGCATGCTGAAAGCCGCCTGTTCCTGGTGGACCGCGGCCTGTCCGCCGTGGCCCGCACAGCGCTGGAGCGCATGGCGGCCCCGCCGCGGGTGGTGTGGATCGACGACCCGGCGGCACAGGACGCCGACCCGGTCGGTGACATGGAGTATGAGGACTTCCTGAGGACCGGCGACCCCGACGCCCCCTGGCGCACGCCGGAGGACGAGTGGGAGTCCATCGCGCTCAACTACACCTCCGGCACCACGGGGAACCCCAAGGGCGTGCTGTACCACCACCGCGGCGCCCATCTGAACGCGCTCGGCAACGTCATCACCTTCGGGCTGCGGCCCGACAGCGTCTATCTGTGGACGCTGCCCATGTTCCATTGCAACGGCTGGACCTACCCCTGGGCGGTGACCGCGGTGGGGGCCACCCATGTCTGCCTGCGCGCCGTGGACCCGGCGGCGATCTTCCGCCTGATCGCGGAGGAGAAGGTCACCCATCTCTGCGGCGCGCCGGTCGTTCTGACCATGCTGATCCACGCCCCCGATTCGGTGAAGCGCAGCTTCGACCACGGCCCCGTGCAGGTGGCGACCGGCGGGGCGGCCCCGCCCAGCGCGGTGATCGCCGGCATGGAGCGGATGGGCTTCCGCCTGACCCATCTCTACGGCATGACGGAATGCTACGGCCCCTCCACCGGCTGTGCGTGGCAGGAGGCGTGGGCGGACCTGCCGCTGGAGGAACGGGCGGTGAAGATGGCCCGCCAGGGCGTGCCGAACGTCACCATGTCGGAGCAGACCGTGCTCGACCCGGTGACCGGCGGCGAGGTTCCCGCCGACGGGGAGACGCTGGGCGAACTGGCGCTGCGCGGCAACACGGTGATGAAGGGCTATCTGAAGAACCCGGCGGCCACCGACGAGGCGCTGCGCGACGGCTGGCTGCACACCGGCGACCTCGCCGTGCTGCATCCCGACCGCTATGTCGAGATCAAGGACCGTGCCAAGGACATCATCATTTCCGGCGGCGAGAACATCGCCTCGCTGGAGGTGGAGGAGATTCTCTACAAGCACCCGCAGGTTATGGAAGCCGCCGTCGTCGCCCGTCCCGACGCGAAATGGGGCGAGACGCCTTGCGCCTTCGTCACGCTGAAGCCGGGTTCGGAGGGGGAGGTGACGGAGGCGGACGTGATCGGCTGGTGCCGCGACCATATGGCCCACTTCAAGGCGCCCCGGACGGTGGTGTTCGGGGCCTTGCCGAAGACGTCCACGGGGAAGATCCAGAAGTTCATGCTGCGCGAGCAGGCGAGGGGGTTGTGAGGGGGTGGTCGCAACGGGCCCCCACCCTCACCCGCATGAACCCAGGACTCGCCCCATGACCTTCACCCTCACCGACCGCACCGCCCTCGTCACCGGAGCCTCGTCCGGCCTCGGGCGGCATTTCGCGGGCGTGCTGGCCGCGGCGGGCGCCCGCGTCGCCCTGGCCGCGCGGCGGC
>NZ_JAUJFI010000278.1 GCF_030849505.1 Azospirillum isscasi
GACTGCGCGACCGCATCGCGGCCTCGCCGCTGTGCAACTCCCGCCTCAAGGTTCGCCATATCGAACGCGCCTACCGCACGATGTGGCGGCGGTGGTGCATCACATCCGACGAGGGCATCAAAACCCGATAAAGTAGTGCTTTTGCTAAATTTATGAGCTAAAATTCGCTTTTACAAAGCACGCAAACGAAAAGTCTGCCAGGACTAGGAGCCTCGACGATGACCATGCAGTCCACGGATGCAACCTCGCCTCTCCCGCCCGCCGTGGACGCGACCAGCACAATTGTAATCGGGTCCGCAACGGTCGACGAGGCGGTGCGCCAGGAGGTGCTGTTCATCAGTCCGACGGTGCAGGATTATGAAAGCCTGCTCTCCGGTGTGCGCGCGGGAGTGGAAGTTGCCGTTCTGGACCCGGACCGCGATGCCATGCGGCAGATCGCCGACTATCTGCGCGGGCGCACGGGCGTCGAGGTTGTTCACATCATAAGCCACGGTTCCGCCGGGCGGCTGGTTTTCGGCACTGGCGATTTATCGGCCGAAACCCTGGAAGGATACCGGCCGGAACTGGATGCCATTCGTGCCGCCTTGGCTCCGAACGGCGACATCCGGCTTTACGGTTGCAATATCGGCGAGGGTCCGGCGGGCATTGCGTTCATATCCAGCCTGGCGACGCTGACGGAAGCCGACGTTGCCGCTTCGGTCGACCTCACCGGCGGGGGGATTGACGGCAACTGGGACTTGGAAGCCCAGACAGGCGACATCGAGTCCGGCAGTGTCCTGACCGCCGAGGCGGAGGCCGCTTATGAAGGAGTATTGAGCGTCGCCTCCTTCTCGACCAGCGTCAGGCCAAGCGGGTTTCCCTCCTGCATGGCCGGCGGTTCGACGAGGTGGGTCATTGGCGACTTTGACAATGACGGCGATATGGACATTCTGGTCCAGACCAGCAGCATAGCGGGAAGTGCCGTCAGTTACTTGCGCAACGACGGCGGTGGCAACTACTCAGTTATCGCCCAGCCGAATGGCAGCGCATTCACCGCCGGGCCGTTCAGCGGTATCTATTTCAGCAATCTCACCAACGGCAACACATACGTCAGTGACTATGACTATGATGGTGATTATGACATATACGAGCCTCTGAGCCGCCGCTACCTGGAGAACAACAACGGCAGTTTCTCGATCGGCGTCAAGCCGAGTGCGTTTCCATCCTGTATAACCGGTGGTTCGACGAGGTGGATCACCGCTGACTTCGACAATGACGGTGACATGGACATCCTGGTCCAAGCCGCAAGCATAGCGGGAAGTGCCGTCAGCTACTTGCGCAACGACGGCGGCGGCAACTATTCGGTTATCGACCAGCCAAACGGCAGCGCATTCACCGCCGGGCCGTTCAGCGGTATCTATTTCAGCTTGCTCACCAATGGTAATACGTATGTCGGCGACTACGACGGGGATGGCGATCTCGATCTTTATGAGCCTCTGAGCCGCCGCTACCTGGAGAACAACAACGGCAGTTTCTCGATCGGCGTCAAGCCGAGTGCGTTTCCATCCTGTATAACCGGTGGTTCGACGAGGTGGATCACCGCTGACTTCGACAATGACGGTGACATGGACATCCTGGTCCAAGCCGCAAGCATAGCGGGAAGTGCCGTCAGCTACTTGCGCAACGACGGCGGCGGCAACTATTCGGTTATCGACCAGCCAAACGGCAGCGCATTCACCGCCGGGCCGTTCAGCGGTATCTATTTCAGCGGCAACATCACCAATGGGAACACGTACATAAGCGACTACGACGGGGATGGCGACCTCGATCTCTATGAACCATTGACCGGTCGATATCTGGTCCAAAGCGGCGCTGCACCGGTCCTGAACCGCATAACCTCGACACCCGGCGATGGCGCCACCAACGTAAGCGTGAGCGCGAATCTTGTCTTCAAGTTCAGCGAGGCGGTAACCGTCGGCACGGGTTCCAACAACCACATCATCATCCGAAATTTCGCCACAGGAGCAATCGTCGAGTCGATTGCCGCCAATTCTTCTCAAGTTACCGGCAGCGGTTCAGACACGGTCACCATCAACCCAACCAACGACCTTCTTGCCGGCACCCAATATTATATTGAGCTGGAAAGGGGAGCGTTCTTCGACTCCGATGGCCACATCGTTGGACAACTGGAGCAAAACCCGATCATTCAGCACGGCGCCATTATTGGCGCGCTAACGTCGAAGTACTATTTGGATTTCACGACTGGGGGTGGCGGCAGCCCTGCTCCGACCGTGACGCTCTCGGTCAGCTCGGCGTCGCTGGCCGAGGCGGCGGGCACCGCTACCGTCACGGCAACCCTGAGCGCTGCGGCAGCCTCCGATACCACGGTCACGCTGACGGCCACCGGCACGGCGACGGGCGGCGGCACCGACTATACCCTGTCCTCGACCAGCATCACCATTCTGGCCGGCCAGACCACGGGCACGGCGACCATCACGGCGGTGCAGGACACGCTGGACGAGGCCGACGAGACCATCATCCTCGACATCACCGGCGTCAGCGGCGGTGGCGGGGCGACCGAGAGCGGCACCCAGCAGGTCACGGCCTCCATCACCGACGATGACCCGACGCCCACCCTGTCCATTGCCGACGTGAGCCAGGCGGAGGGCGACAGCGGCACCTCCACCATGACCTTCACGGTCAGCCTGAGCGCCGCATCAGGAAAGACGGTGACGGTCGATTACGCGACCTCCAACGGTACCGCAACGTCTGGCAGCGACTACAGCGCCACCAGCGGCAGCCTGACTTTCAACCCCGGCGACACCAGCAAGACCTTCACCGTCACCATTGCCGGCGACACCACGACCGAATCGGACGAGACCTTCACGGTCACGCTGTCCAACGCCTCGAATGCCACCCTTGGCACCGCCACCGCCACCGGCACCATCTCCAACGACGAAATCAGCTATCCCTCGGTGTCCTCGATCAACCGGGCGACGCCATCGGCCTCGATCACCAATGCCTCGACCGTGACCTATCAGGTCACCTTCAACCAAAGCGTGACCGGGGTAGGGACGAACGACTTCACACTGACCACGTCCGGGCTGACCGGGGCGTCGGTTTCAAGTGTGAGCGGCAGCGGCTCGATCTACACGGTGACGGTGGCCACCGGCAGTGGCGACGGCACTTTGCGTCTGGACGTCACGGACGACGACAGCATTCTCAACGGGACGTCGGTCGCGCTTGGTGGTAGCGGGGCGAGCAACGGCAACTATACGTCTGGCCAGACATATACGATTGACAAGACTGTGCCGAGCCTCTCCATCGGCACGGTGTCGACCGACGACCGGATCAACGACGCCGAGGACGAGAGCGCCGTCACCATCGCCGGCACGACGAGCGGGGCCGAGGACGGCCGGGTCGTCAGCGTCACCGTCGGCACGGTCACCCAGACCGCCACGGTCAGCGCCGGGGCCTGGACGACCTCGCTGACCTCGAGCCAGGTCAAGGCCCTGAGCGAGGGCTCGGTCACGATCACCGCGAGCGTCTCCGACCAGGCCGGCAACCCCGCCACGGCGGCCACCCGGACGGTCAGCTACGACCGCACCGCCCCGTCTCTGTCGATCGGCACGGTGTCCGGCGACGACCGGATCAGCGACGCCGAGGACGAGAGCGCCGTCACCATCGCCGGCACCGCCTCCGCCGAGGACGGCCGGGTCGTCAGCGTCACCGTCGGCACGGTCACCCAGACCGCCACGGTCAGCGCCGGGGCCTGGACGAC
>NZ_JAUJFI010000279.1 GCF_030849505.1 Azospirillum isscasi
GCCGCCGTCGCCGAGCAGCCCCGGCCCGACCTGCCAGCGGACGGACAGGCCGGGCCGCGCCTCCGCCTGGCAGGCGCGGGTGTTGGGCCGCCCGTCGATCACGCAGCGGCATTCCCAGCACACCCCGATGCCGCAGAACAGCCCGCGCAGGGAGCCGTCCTCCGCGGTGCGCCACGCCCGCTCCCCGGCGGCGAGCAGGGCGGCGGCGACGCTCTCCCCCGGCCAGGCCGGGATCGCGCGCTCCCCGAAACGATCCTCGAAGAGGATGGTGAAGCCCTCCCCCTCCCGGACGCCGTGGCGCCGGGAGGGTGTGGCGGCGGCAACCGGTGCGGCCCGATCCATGATGTCGTCCCGGCGTCCGGCTCAGAGCAGGGTGAAGGCGCCGCCCTTCACGGTCAGCACGAAGCCGCCGTAGGAGGGAGTGCGGTTTTCGTTGATGGTCAGCTTGCCGCCGCCGAGCACGGTCGGCAGATCCTTCACCGTCAGCAGCGCCTTGCGGATGGCGGCGCGGTCGTAGGTCGGGCCGGCGACCTTGATGGCGGCGGCGGCGACCTTCAACTGGTTGTAGCCGATGGCCGCGAAGACGTCCGGGGCGATCTTGAACTTGCGCTGGTAGGTCTCGACGAAGGTCCTGTTCAGCGGGCTGGCGCTCTCCAGGAAATAGTCGGCGACGAAGATGGTCCCTTCCACCGCCGCACCGCCGACCTTGAGGAACTGCTGCGAGGCCATGCTGGGCGTGCCGAGGATGCGCACCTTGTCGGACAGGCCTGCCTGCCTGGCCTGGATGATGATGTTGGCGCTGGTTTCCGCGGTGGTGGAGATCAGCAGCGTGTCGATGTCCAGGGCGGCCAGCTTGGTGGCCAGCGCCGTGAAGTCGGTGTCGCCGCCGACGATGGTCTCCTCCGCCACGGTCTTGATGCCCTTGGCCTCGAACAGGTCCTTCACGCCGTTCTTCTGGGCGATGTAGGCGTCGTTGTCGCGGTTGAAGACGTAGGCGACGTTCTTGGGCGCCAGACGGGCGGCGGCCTGTTCGCCCAGCGCCTGCATGATGGTGGCGGGGGTGGCGTTCGATTTGAAGATCCAGCTTCCGACCCGCGACACGTCGGCGGACGCGGTGGAGACGACCGGCACGCCCTGCTCCTGCGCCACCGGCAGGGCGGCGAAGGCTTCGACGCTGGAGGTCGGGCCGAGGATCACCGCGGCCTTGTCGTACTGGGCGAAGCGGGAAACCAGCGTGGTCGCCTGGTTCTTGTCGCTGGCCGTATCCTCGATCAGCAGCTTCAGCTTCACGCTGCCCAGCTCGCCCGAGGCGTTCAGCTCCTCCAGCGCGGTTTCGATGCCGTTGCGGCCCGGGACGGCGGCGAAGGAGAAGATGCCGGTGGAGGCGACGGGCACGCCGATCACCACCTCCTGCGCCTGGGCGGGCTGGAGGATCGCGGCGAGGGCCAGCGACAGGGCGGTGGCGCCGAACAGGGTCTTCATGCGGAAAATCCTCGTCGTTAAAAATCGGGAAGGTCGTCGCCGGGCAGATAATGGCTGGCCACCGCGGGGTCGCGGGCGAGGTCGCCGCTCGGCCCCTGGTGGACGATGCGCCCCTGCTCCAGCACATAGGCGTGGCCGGTGGCGTCGAGCGCGCGGCGGGCGTTCTGCTCCACCAGCAGAATGGTCAGGCCGGAGCGGCGCAGCGTCTCCAGCGCCGCGAAGACCTGCGAGGCCATCAGCGGCGACAGGCCGAGGCTCGGCTCGTCCAGCATCAGCAGGCGCGGGCGGCCCATCAGCGCCCGCCCGATGGCAAGCATCTGCTGCTGTCCGCCGGACAGCGACCCGCCCTCCTGCCGGCGCCGCTCCGCCAGGATGGGGAAGAGGGCGTAAACCTCCTCCAGATCGGCGGTCCCCCGCGTCCCGGCGGCCAGCCGCCCGAGCAGGAGATTCTCCTCCACCGACAGCGGGCCGAGAATCTGGCGCCCCTCCGGCACCTGGAGCAGGCCGCGCCGCGCCACCCTGTGGGCGGGCAGCCCGGCGATGTCCGTCCCGTCGAAGCGGATGCGTCCGGACGACGGCGTCACCACGCCGCTGACGCTGTTGAGGAGCGTGCTCTTGCCCGCACCGTTCGGGCCGATCAGCGCCACCATGGCGCCCGCCGGCACGGTCAGGGTGACGCCGCGCAGGGCGCGGATGCCGTCATAGGCGGTGACGAGATCCTGAATTTCCAGCATGGCCGGTCACGTCCCCAGATAGGCGGCGATCACCGCCGGGTCGCGGCGCACCGCCGCGGGGGTGCCGCTGGCGATCAGCCGACCGCTGTCGATGACGTGGATCTCGGCGCAGAGCGAGAGGACGAAGCGCATGTTGTGCTCGATCAGCAGGACGCCGAGCCCGTCGCGCGCCAGTTCCGCGAAGATGCGGCCCAGCGCGTCGGCCTCCACGTCGTTCATGCCGGCCACCGGCTCGTCCAGCAGCAGAAGGCGCGGCTCCATGGCCAGCGCCCGCATCATCTCGACGCGGCGCTGGTGGCCGTAGGACAGGCTGCCCGCCGGAAGGTCGGCGAAGCCGGCCATGCCGAAGCGCTCCAGGATGGCGGCGGCGCGGCGGCGCAGCTCCCGCCCCTCGGCACGCGCCGAGGGCAAGCCGAGCAGACCGGCGGCAAGGCCGGCGCGCTCGTGCCGGTGGAAGCCGGCGACCACGTTGTCCAGCACGCTCGCCTCCTTCAGCAGGCGGACGGTCTGGAAGGTGCGGGCGATGCCGGCGCGCGCCACCTCCGGCGCCTCGGCCTCGGTGATGTCGCGGTCGCCCAGGCGGATGCGCCCGGCGGTCAGGCGCAGCAGGCCGGTGATCAGGTTCACCACCGTGCTTTTGCCCGCCCCGTTCGGGCCGATCAGCCCGGTGATGCGGCCCGGCTCCACGGTCAGCGACAGGTCGTCCACGGCCACCACGCCGCCGAAGGCGCGGGTCACCCCGTCGAGGACAAGCCCCTCTTGAATTTGTGAGGTCATGCCCGTGCCTCCCCCGCGCGCTGCCTTGCGGCGAGGCGCAGGCGGCGCGCCTGGAGAATGAGGGTGTCCACCACGCCGTGCGGGAGATGGACGATGAACAGCACCATCAGCAGCCCGTTGACGGCGAGGCGGTAGTCGGCCAATGGGCGCGCCAGTTCCGGCAGCGCGGTCAGCACCGCCGCCCCGGCCAACGGCCCCAGAACCGCCGCGCGCCCGCCCAGCACGACGAAGGTCAGCACCGACACGAGAAGCGGGAAGCCGAAATCCTCCGGCACGAGGCTGTAGTTGCGGTGGGCCATCACCCCGCCGCCCAGCCCGGCGACGGCGCCGCTGAGCGCGAAGGCCAGCCGGTGGTACCGGACGACCCGGATGCCGAGCGAGACGGCCACCGTCTCCTCCTGCCGGATGGTGTCGAAGGCGCGCCCAATCCCGCCGCGCGACAGCGCGAAGACGAGGTAGAGCACCAGCGCGAAGACGCCCAGCAAATGCCAGCCCTGAACCAGCCGCGGCAGGCCGTTCATGCCCATCGCCCCGCCGGTCAGCGGCTCCGCGTAGAGGGCCAGCGACAGGACGATCTGCACGAAGGCGAGCGTCGCGATGGCCTGGAACACCCCGCGCAGCCGGGCCAGCGGCAGCGCCAGCAGCCCGTCCGCGGCGGCCCCGGCCAGC
>NZ_JAUJFI010000028.1 GCF_030849505.1 Azospirillum isscasi
CCGCCCGAAGCCAGTGACGGACAATATCGCCGTCCCGACCAGACGGAGCTACAACGTGTCCCTCCTCGGCTCCACCATTACTCATGTTCCCATTGATTTGGCTGGGAAATCCGCCCCGAACGGGGCGTTGAACCCGGTGTGTGACACCGCCCTGTCGCACACGGCGTCGGCCGAATCGCCTCCATCCTCGCCAAAATCCGCCGTTTCAGCCCGCCCAGGGTGTCGCACATTCCTGTCGCCCAAGCGGCGTCCCACGGGGCTGTGGCTGCGGGGAGCCGTGTGGCAGTTCCGAACCCGCGTCCCGGCCGACCTCCAGGCGGTGCTGGGCCGGACGCACATCAATCGCTCCCTCAGGACCAGCAGATACCCCGACGCCATCCGGGCGGCCCGCAGGGTGGCCTTCGAGATCGAGCAGGAATTCGAGGCGGCCCGCGGGGGCACCGGGGACGACCCGGCCCACGCCGCGTGCGACAGGGCCTGCCGACCGCCTCCCGTCCCCTCGGTGGCGGCCAAGGCCGTCCTGCCCAATCCCACCGGCCCGGCCATCCACATCGACCTGGATCTGCTGGCCAGCCGCATCGCCGAAAAACTCCAGGCTGCCCAACAGGTTGCCAAAGAGGCGGCTTCCATTCGACCTGCCTGAACGATGTCACACTGTGGCCGTGATGAAGGCCCGCATACCTGAATATCCGCAGGTGTTCCGAAGAAAAGGGACGCATTGGATGAAGGCGTCCGGCGGCAGCAGCCCGGCGGCCTTGAGTGCCGACACCATCCGCCGTCGCCCGGTGAAGTCCGCCTTGAGGTCGCGGAACCGCTCAACGCGGGCAGCGATTTCCGGAGCGTTGGCGGGGCCGGCGTAGCGGCTGTAGCGGTGGCCGCCCTCATAACCCTGAAGTACCAGTAGCCACGCCCCTTCCGCTTCTTCTTCGAATCGCCGCTCCATGTCGGCCGACATGGTCTTTATGGCCAGCCCGAGTTCCTCCACACCCGCTCCACTCCGGTTGCCTTCAAATCCGGATTTTGTAGGCAACCGATGGGCTGGACAGCGTTGGGCATCTCCATCAGGTTCGGTCGGGTGGACGTTTCCAGCTACCGGACGGGCGAAGCTCCTATGGCACAAGCAGGTTCGACGATGGCCATTCTGGCCGCGGTGCTCTTCGGCATCAGCACGCCGCTGGCGAAGCTCCTGGTCCACGACCTGTCGCCCTGGATGCTGGCGGGCCTGCTGTATCTCGGCTCCGGGATCGGCCTGGGGTTGGTTCGGCTGGCCCGTGGGCTGTCAGCCTCGCAGGAGCGGAACGAGCGGAGCATCCACGGCATCGAGTGGTTCTGGTTGCTGGCCGCCGTCTTTGCCGGTGGTGTCGCCGGACCGGTGCTGCTGATGTTCGGCCTGACGGCGACATCGGCATCGACCGCCTCGCTCCTGCTCAATCTGGAAGGGGTGTTTACCGCTTTGCTGGCGTGGTTCGTCTTCCAGGAAGGCTTCGACCGGCGGCTCGTCGCCGGAATGGTCGCCATCGTGGCGGGAGCCGTGGTGCTGTCCTGGGGCGGAGCGGTGGACATCGTCGATGGTTGGGGACCGGCCGCGGTCGCCGCGGCTTGCCTGATGTGGGCGGTGGACAACAACCTGACCCGCAAGGTCTCGCTGGCAGATCCCGTGGACATCGCCATGATCAAGGGGCTGGTTGCCGGCAGCGTCAACGTCGGCATCGCCTTGGCCGTTGGCGACGGGCTGCCCGCCGTGCCGACCACGGCGGCGGCGATGCTGGTCGGGCTGCTGGGCTACGGCGTCAGCCTCGTGTTGTTCGTGATCGCCCTGCGGCACATCGGCACCGCCAGGACCGGAGCGTATTTCTCCACGGCCCCCTTTGTCGGAGGCATCACCTCCCTGTTGATTTTCGGAGAACCGCTGACGGCCGGGTTGATCGCCGCGGCGGTCCTGATGGGGATCGGCGTCTGGCTGCACCTGACCGAGGACCACGACCATGAGCATGTCCACGACGAGATCGAACACGATCACCCACACGTCCACGACGAGCATCACCAGCACGGTCACGACGGCCCGGTGACCGAACCGCACACCCACAAGCATCGTCACGGCCGACTACGACACCGGCACGCCCACTTCCCCGATGCCCACCACGTCCACACGCACTGAGGCGTGGGCCAAACCGACAGCAGGAGCCCCCATGGGAAGCGTCGCCGACAAGATCGCCCGGAAGGTGGCGACCCAGATCCGCTCGAATGTCATCGACCTGTCCGCGTTTCGGGCGAGCCGGGAGCGTGCCGTTGAGGCCAGTCTCGACGGCAGCCGCTTCAAGGACCTTGTCGAGCAGGGCTACGATCCGGCCTTCGCCTTTTACGCCCAGGGGCTGACGCTGGTGTCGATGTTCGCCGAGGCGATCTCCGCCATGCCCGAGGCGAAGGGGTACGCCAAGGCGGTGGCGAAGGCCGAGGACGAGTATGTGCCGGAAGGCCCGCCGATCAGCCCCCTGACGGCGAGCCACTTCAACCTGTGGGCCTTTTTCGACCTCCAGTTCGGGTCCAGCCGGGAGACCATGGGGACCTGCATCCTACGGGTGGCGGAGACCACCGGCATGCCGGCCTGGATCGCCGACATCGTCCGGCCGATGCAGGAGTCCCGCATGGGATTCTACGTCCACATGGGCCTGGACGGGGGCCTGGGCGGCCCGCTGGTGCTGCTGAAGGACATCGTGACCCAGCAGGTCCTGCGGTGCCATTCGGCGACGGGGTATCTCGGGGAAACCGGCCAACTCTGGTACGCCCGCCTGCTGCCCCCTCCGATCCCGGACATCGGCCACCATGTGGTGGTCACGACGCCCTACGCGGTGCTGGACGGGACGGAGCAGCGGTTCCTGGACTACATCGGCCGCGAGGTCGCCCGAATGACCGCGGCCGGCGGACGGAAAGCCGTGGACGCCGAAACTCTGCTGAAGTTCGGCCCGACCGCCAACCACTGGAACGAGTACATCTTCCTCGCCTACGTCAACCACCAGCCCGACGCCATCTTCCTGGCCGGCGTCCCCGACATCCGGGAAAGCCTGCCGCAGGCGTGACGCGGCGGGCCGCCGCACCGACAGAAGGACAGCATCATGGCCGAAGCCGCCACCCACATCGTCCGGGCCGCCCTTCGGCCCAAGCTCTACCGGGACATCGAGATCCTGAGCGACCGCTCCCTCTACGACCTCGCCGAGGCCATCGTCCGGGCCTACGCTTTCGACCTGGACCACGCCTTCGGGTTCTTCCCCAAGCTCACCGGCAACATCTACGACGCCAAGCCCCGGTACGAACTCTTCGCCGACATGGGCGAGGGCGGCGACTCCCTCAGCGTCAAGAAGACGACGGTGGTTCAGGCGTTCCCGAAGGTTGGGAAGGCGATGACGTTCCTGTTCGACTACGGGGACGAGTGGCGTTTCCGGGTCGAGGTCCTGGCCCTCGGCGAGCGGGAGCCACGCAAACGCTACCCGAGGGTGGTCGCGTCGGTCGGTAAGGCCCCGCCTCAGTACCCGGACCCCGACGATGATTTTGACGAGGACTGAGCCGGCCATCCCACCGCAGCCCCGTTCCCGGTCATCGCCGTTGCCTGCCGCACCCGGTCTGATAGAGTGCCGCCGACTTGCACACTTTTGAAGAGACGCTGGGTTTGTGATGGCCGTTCTGACCCTGGACCAGCTTGAATCCCATCTGTGGCGGGCCGCCGATATCCTCCGTGGGGCCATCGATGCGGCTGACTTCAAACACTACATCTTCGGGTTGCTATTCTACAAGCGGCTCTGCGACGTTTGGGAGGAGGAGTACGAGGAGCGGCTGGCCAAATACGGCGACACCGCTCTGGCCGCCGATCCGGATGAGCACCGCTTCCACATCCCCGAGGGGCGGTTCTGGAAAGACGTGCGAAAGCACACCACCAACATCGGCGAACAATTGAACGCCGCGTTCCACGCTGTCGAAGACGCCAATCACCGCCTGCGAGGCGTTTTTCAGGATGTGGACTTCAACAACAAGGAACGGTTTCCCGATGCGTCGCTTGAGAAGCTGCTCCAGCATTTCGAGAGGCATCGCCTCCGCAACGCCGACGTGGAGCCGGACGTTCTGGGGCAAGCCTACGAATATCTGATCGAGCGGTTCGCCGACGATTCCGGCAAAAAGGGCGGCGAATTTTACACCCCCAAGATGGTGGTGCGGCTGCTGGTGGAGTGCCTGCGACCCGAAGGGGGCATGTCAATCTACGATCCCACCTGCGGGTCCGGCGGCATGCTGCTGGAGGCCGTCCATCACCTGGAACGGCAGGGCAGGAACGCCCGCAGCCTGTCGCTGTTCGGGCAGGAGCGGAACCTGAACACCTGGGCCATCGCCCAGATGAACTTGTTCCTGCACGACATCCAGGACTTCGACATCGCCCGTGGCGACACGCTGCTGGACCCGAAGCATCTGACCGGCGACGGCACCAAGGCGATCCGCACCTTCCACCGCGTGCTGGCGAACCCGCCCTTCTCCCTGAAGGACTGGGGCCATGAGGTCTGGAGCAAGGGCGACCGGTTCGGCCGCGACCGCTACGGCTGCCCGCCCAAATCCTACGGCGACCTCGCCTTCGTGCAGCATATGGTCGCCAGCCTGCGGCAGGACGGCATGCTGGGGGTGGTGCTGCCCCACGGCATCCTGTTCCGTGGCGGGTCCGAGGGCCGCATCCGCGAGGGCCTGTTGAAGGACGACCTGATCGAGGCGGTGATCTCCCTCGCCCCCAACCTGTTCTACGGGGCCGGGATTCCCGCCTGCATCCTGATCGTCCGCAAGTCCAAGCCGAAGAACCGCAAGGGCAAGGTGCTGTTCGTCAACGGGGCCGAGCAGTTCATCGAAGGCAAGGCCCAGAACCACCTGTCCGACGCCAACGTCGCCACGCTCGCCCAGGCGTATCACGACTATGCCGATGTGGATCGCCTCGCCCGCGTGGTGCCGATGGCGGAGATCGCCAGCAACGACCACAACCTCAACATCAGCCGCTACGTCCACCTGACCGAGGAGGAGGAGGACCTGGATGTGGCTGAGGAGGTCCAGAAGCTCCTGGAGTTGCGGGAGCAGCGGGACGCCGCCGAGACCCGGATGATGGGGTTCCTGCGGGAACTCGGCTACCTGCCGGATGGGGAGTGAGGACATCATGTCGGAAGGCGAAGTCATTCTTTATCGGACCGACGATGGGTCCGCCCAGTTCCGGCTGACCAAGCTGGACGGCACCGTCTGGATGAATCAGATCGAGATTGCGGAGCTTTACCAGACCTCGAAGCAGGCCATCAGCCACCACATCCGCAACATCCTCGCCGAGGGCGAGGTGGCAGCGGAGGCAACTGTCAAAGATAATTTGACAGTTCAAACCGAGGGGCGGCGGCAGGTTTCCCGGAGCATCAAGCTGTACCGCCTGGACATGATCCTGGCCGTCGGCTACCGCGTCCGTTCGCCGCGGGGCGTCCAGTTCCGGCAATGGGCGACGGCGACGCTGGCCGAGTATCTCGTCAAGGGCTTCGTCATGAACGACGAACGCCTGAAGAATCCCGGCGGCTGGGACTATTTCGACGAACTGCTTGAACGCATCCGCGACATCCGGGCGTCGGAGAAGCGGTTCTACCAGAAGATCCGCGACCTGTTCGCCCTGTCGCAGGACTACCGTGACGACCATGGGGCGGCGGCCCTGTTCTTCGCCGAGGTTCAGAACAAGCTGCTGCACGCCGTCACCGGCCACACCGCCGCCGAACTGGTGGTGGACCGGTCCGATCCCGGCAAGCCCAACATGAACCTGCAAAGCTGGACCGGTGCCCGCGTCCGCAAGGCCGACGTGATCGTGGCGAAGAACTACCTCGCCGCCGGGGAGATCACCGAACTGAACCGCATCGTCACCATGTTCCTCGACTATGCCGAGGACCGGGTGAGCCAGCGGCAGCACCTGACCCTGGACGACTGGCGGGCCTATGTGGACCGCTTCATCACCTTCAACGAACGGCCGCTCCTCAACGGCAACGGCCGCATCAGCCATGACGCCATGAAACGCATCGCCCACGACCGTTACGATGAGTTCGACAGGCAGCGGAAGCAGCAGGACGCCATCGCCGCCGATGCCGCGGACCTGGAGGAACTGAAGGCAATCCAGGACGAGATGTCGAAGACCCGGAAGGGGAGCGGGCGATGAGGGGGCCGGAGGGGTGGCGATCCTTGCCATTTTCGGAGTTTGCGGAGATCAATCCCAAACGGCCGTTGAAGAAGGGACAACGGGTGCCGTTCGTGGAAATGGCGGCGGTGCCCACTCACGGCTCACAGATTCAATACCTTCAAGAGAGAGAGGCGGGAAGCGGTGGTTCATGCTTCCGCAACGGCGACACACTCTTCGCCCGGATCACTCCTTGTACCGAAAATGGTAAAATCGCTTACGTTGACTGCCTGCCAAAATCAGTCTCTGCAAAGGGATCGACTGAATTCATCGTCTTCGGGCCACGTCAAGGACTAAGTGACAGCAGGTATTTGTATCATCTTGCCAGAAGCACTCTGATCCGAAGGCCCGCGATTGCTCGAATGGCGGGTACAACAGGCCGTCAGCGAGTTCCGAATGCGGTCTTTGATGACATAGAAATTCAGGCTCCTCCTCTTGCTGAGCAACGCCTCATTTCCAAAGTTTTGTGCAGCGTGGACGAGGCCATAACTGCGACGCAGGCGGTCATCGAGCAAACCCGCATGGTCAAGCAAGCCGTTCTGAACTGTCTGTTGACCAAGGGAATCGGACATACCCGCTTCAAGCAGACCGAGTTTGGCTCGATTCCCGAGGACTGGAAAATCGTGCCGCTCAGGACCGTTGCCCAGGTTCAGACCGGAGTTGCCAAAGGCAAAAAGGACATTCAGGACCCGGTAGAACTCCCCTATCTGAGAGTTGCAAATGTCCAAGACGGTTACATCGACCTCACGGAGTTGAAGACCATTACGATCTCGGCAGCACAGGTCGAGCGGTACAGCCTCCGCTCCGGAGATGTACTGATGACTGAAGGCGGGGACTTCGACAAGCTTGGCCGAGGCGATATTTGGAAAGGACAAGTGCCTGTGTGCCTGCACCAGAACCATGTCTTTGCAGTTCGCCCCAATCCGAACCTTCTCGTGTCGGAGTTCCTGGCGGCTTTGACCGCATCGGCCCATGGGAAAAACTACTTCTTGGGTTGTGCGAAGCGGACCACGAATCTTGCTTCGATCAACTCCACGCAGGTCAAGGATTTCCCGGTTCTGTTGCCGGGGAAGGAAGAGCAGGAAAGGATTGTCCAGCAGGTCGCCGCATACTCCCTCGCGGAGCGGTCGGCTTCGGACACCTTGGCTCAACTGGAACAGACCAAATCCGCCCTCATGTCCGACCTCCTGACCGGCCGGAAGCGGGTCTCCGCCGACGCCTTATCCTCCGCTTTATAACGCACGACCACAGGGAGCAGCACCGTGGCCCAAGGCATGGAATGGCACCTCGCCGAGCAACCCACCATCGCCTGCCTTGAGGCCATGGGCTACCGCTTCGTTCCGCCGGAGGAGCATGCCGGTCTGCGGGACGGCGAGAATCAGGTGCTGTTCCATCCCCACCTCGTCGAGGCCATCCAGAGGATCAACGGCGTCTCCCTGGTCGACGCCCAGGCCGCCTATACCGACCTCGTGTCGGTCACCGACAACGAAGCGTGGCTCAAAAAGCTCCGCGGCGACTTCAGCCGGTCAGTGCAGGGGGAGGCGACGCGGCGGACCCTGCGGGTGGTCGATTTCGCCAACCCGGCCAACAACCGGCTGACCGTCACCCACCAGTTCCGCGTCAAGGCCGAACGGACCCGGATTCCCGATGTGGTGGTTCACCTGAACGGCATCCCGGTGGTCGTGATCGAGTGCAAAAGCCCGATCAATCACAAGGACAAGACCGGCGAGGCGTTCGACCAGATCCGGCAATATGAGCGGGACATCCCCCGGCTGTTTCTGTCCAACGTCTTCAACATCGTCACCGACGGCACCAACTGCCTCTACGGCTCCACCGGCAGCCCGTCGAAGTTCTTCGCGGCGTGGCGGGACCCGTGGCCCCGGCAGGAGTCCGACTTCACCGACGAGTTGTCCAAGGGGCTGTGGTGCCTGCTGGAGCCGTCCCGCCTGCTCGACCTGATCGCCCATTTCGTGGTCTTCGAGAAGACGGAGGAGGGCATCGTCAAGAAGATGTGCCGCTATCAGCAGTTCCGGGCGGTCAACAAGATCGTCGAGCGGGTGGTGGAGAACCGGCATCGCCGGGGGCTGGTCTGGCACACCCAGGGGTCGGGCAAGTCGCTGACCATGGCCTTCGCCGCCCTGAAGCTGAAGACCCACCGGACGGTGGACTCCCCTGAACTGACCAACCCCAACATCCTGGTGCTGACCGACCGGGTGGATCTGCACACCCAGATCACCACCACCTTCACCGCCTGCGGCCTGCCGAACCCGACCGACATCGGCAGCATCCGTGATCTGCGGACCCTGATGGATGGCAAGACGGACGGGTTGATGGCCCTCTCGACCATCTTCAAGTTCCAGGGGTCGGAAGAGGCGGTCGCGAACTCCGCCACCTGGATCGTCATGGTGGACGAGGCACACCGCACCCAGGAAAAAGATCTCGGGGCCTTCCTGCGGAAGACGCTGCCCGACGCCCGCTTCTTCGGCTTCACCGGCACGCCGATCAAGAAGGACGACAAGGACACCTACTCCAACTTCGGCGTGGTCGGCGAGGGCTATCTCGACAAGTACGGCATCGATGACGCCGTGGCCGACGGGGCGACGGTGCCGATCTATTACACCGGCCGCAAGACCGACTGGCATGTCGACGAGGCCAAGATCGACATCCTGTTCGACCAGTGGTTCGCCGACCTGCCGGACGACAAGCTGACGGAACTGAAGAAGCGGGGCGTGACCGTCGCCGATCTGGTCAAGCACCCGAAGCGGATCGCCCTGATCGCCTATGACATCTGGACCCATTTCAAGGAATACGCCCGCCCCGACGGCTTCAAGGCCCAGATCGTCACCTTCGACCGCGAGGCGGTCATCCTCTACAAGCGGGCCTTGGATGCGGTCATCGCCGAGGATCTGGCCTCTGAGGGCATGCCAATCAAGGACGCCCAGGCGATGGCGGCGGGCATGTCGGCCTGCGTCTACTCCTCCGCCCAGACGGACCAGCACATCAGCGAGGACGCGTACACCCAGTCGATCCGCGAGGGTCTTGTGGCCCATTACCTGAGCGACAAGGCCGAGATCGACGTGAAGAAGGCGTTCGGCAAGAAGGGTGTCCGGCCGGACTTCCTCATCGTCTGCGACAAGCTGCTGACCGGGTTCGACGCTCCCGTGGAATCCGTCATGTATCTCGACAAGCCGCTGAAGGAGCATGGGTTGCTCCAGGCCATCGCCCGCACCAACCGGGTCGCCGATGCGGCGAAACGGAACGGTCTGATCGTCGATTACATCGGCGTGTCCGCCCATCTGGACAAGGCTCTGGCCTCCTACCGGGCCGACGATGTCCGCAACGCCATGCGGGACCTCGACGACCTCCGCAACCAGCTTCGGGCCGCCCACGCCGCGGTGCTCCACATGATGAAAGGGGTGAAGCGGGCCGGCGGGCGGATCGACAAGGAGGGCTTGAAGGCCGAGTTCGACCAGCTTGTCGCCCGCCTGAAACCCGACGAGACCCAGTGGATCGAATTCCGCAACAAGGCCCGCGAATTCATTGCCTTGTACGCGGCCGTCAGTCCGGACCCCTGCGTGCTGGAGTTCACCGCCGATCTGAAATGGGTCGATGCCTTCCTCCGGTACGCCACCCAGGCCATCGAGAAGCGGGAGGCGTTCGACCAGCGGTCCTACAGCCGCAAGATCCGCGACATGCTGGAACGCCACCTCGACGCCACCGGGCTGAGCGTGACGGTGAAGCTTCGGCACATCACGGACCCGGAATTCTGGGAGGATTTCGAGACCGAGGGCAAGACGGAGGACGAGCTCAAGACGGCGGCGATCCGCAAAACCGCCGAACTCCGCAAGGTGGTCTATGAGAGGCTGGGCCAGAACGCCCACCAGTACGGGAAATTCTCCGACCGGCTGCGGGAGTTGCTGGAGAAGCTGGAGGGTGCCCAGCTTTCCTGGGCCGACACGCTGAAGATGGCGGAAGACCTCGCCAAGGACCTGGAAGCCGAGGCGACCGCCCATGAGGACGCCGGGATGTCGCAGGGGGCCTATGGCGTCCTCCAGGTCCTTCTGGCCTTCGACGCCGGTGACGGGGCGGACGGGCTGGCGGAGCGGATCGCCGCCCTCTACGAGGATGATGCGACCGCCCCGCGACTGTGGCAGGAAAAGGAGGGGCTGCGGAGATCGCTGCGGCAGCAGGTCCGCGGCTTGGCCCACGAGTTCGGCCTGGGGAACCTCAAGGAGGTCTCCGAACAGGTCGAGGAATTCGCCCTCAAGCAGTTCGCCAAGGTCTGATCCCATGCCCATGCTGACGGTCGGCAGTGTCGAGATTCCCTATGTCCTGCATCGCTCTGACGCGGCGACGCGGGCACGCATCACCGTCACGCCGGACAGCGTCGAGGTGGTCGTGCCCACCGCCGCCACCGAGGACGAGATTGCCGGGGTGCTCCACCGCCGCCGGGCGTGGCTCTACGAGCAGACCCGCCACATGGCCGAGCGGATGGCCCGTTCCAACGCCGTCCGGCGGTTCATCAGCGGGGCCAAGATCCCCTATCGCGGCCGGCTCATGCGACTGCGGGTGGAGCCGTGCGACGACACGCTGGTGAGTGTGGCCTACCGCAACGGCTTCCTGGTCGGCTGCCCCCGGTCGGTGGCTCCCGCCTCCCACGACGACCTGATCGAATCGGCGTTGCGGCTGTGGCTGAGGAAACGGCTCCGCCAGGATGTCGCCGACCTCGTCCGCCGGCACGGCGAGCCGAATGGGCTGAAGCCGAAGGATGTCCGGGTCAAGGACCAGAAGCACGTCTGGGGAAGCTGCGGGATCGACCGTGTCGTGAACCTGAACTGGCAGTTGGTTTTCTCCCCCCGGACGGTGCTGGAATACGCGGTGGTCCATGAACTCTGCCACCTGCGGCACCGCACCCACGACCGGTCCTTCTGGGGATTGGTCGGAACCATCCTGCCGGACTGGGAGGCCAGGAAGGCGTGGCTGGACCAGAACGAACATTTCCTGACGTTGCGACGCGTGGAGCCGACCTGATGGCCATTCCCGATTTCCAGACCCTGATGCTCCCCGTCCTGAAGACCGCCGCCGCGGGTGGCGAAGTCCGCATCGGCGATGTGGTGGACCAGCTTGCCGATGCGTTTGCCTTGACCGACGAGGAGCGAGCCCGAATTCTGCCGTCAGGTCGGCAGACAACCATCGCCAACCGGGTCCACTGGGCGAAGAGCTACCTCAACAAGGCCGGGTTGGTCGAAATGACTCGGCGGGCTCACTTCCGCATCACCCCGGAGGGCCGGAACGTGCTGAAGTCGCCGCCGGAGAAGATCACCATCCGATTCCTGGAGCAATTCCCGAGCTTCAAAGGTTTCCGCGACGGCGAGGCTGGGACAGCCGAGGCGGCCGAGGTCGTGCTTTCGGTTGCCGAGAGTCCGCTGACCCCCGATGAGGTGATGCGGCAGGCCCATTTGCGGATTGAAGCGTCGTTGGCGGAGGAGATTCTCCAGCGGGTGCGGTCCGGGACGCCAGCCTTTTTCGAGAAGACCGTCGTTCGCCTGCTGATCACCATGGGTTACGGCGGGTCGGTGACGGAACTCGACAAGGCTCTGGTCGGTAAGTCCGGCGACGATGGAGTGGACGGTATCATCGACCAGGACCCGCTTGGGCTGGATCGCGTCTATGTCCAGGCCAAGCGGTACGCCGACGGGAACAGCGTCGGAGCCGGGGCGATCCGTGATTTCTTCGGCAGCCTGAACCTGTTCAAGGCGACCAAGGGGCTATTCGTCACCACCTCCGCCTTCACCGCCTCAGCCAGGGAGACGGCCGACCGGCTCGGCACCCGCATCGTGCTGATCGACGGCATCCAACTGGCCAAGCTGATGATCCGGCACGAGGTCGGCTGCCGGATCGAAGAGACCCTGCACATCAAGCGTGTGGACGAGGATTTCTTCGAATAGCAGCCGGGCCTATGCCGGGGAGGAAGCGATCATCAAGTGACCAAGGTCCAGTTCAGGGTATTGGACTTTGGAGATTGCCGTCAGCAATGTGGATGCCCGGAACCCCCGGCCGTAGAACTCTGCACTTTCGGAGCCCATGTCGCCGTTGTCGCCGGCCCAACCGCCAAGAGCCAGGGCAAGTTCACGGTCAACCCGAGCTTCCCGGAGAGCGTCGCGGAAATTGTGGCGGAAGCTGTGGAAGCAAGTCCGGCCCGCCGATGCCCCCGCCTTTTGAAGAAAGCGGCGGAACCACTTCGAGAATACGTCGGAGTAATATCCGGTTTTTGCCGGAAGTAGTTCGGGGAACAGTTTGGCGTTCCTCTTCCGCCGCTGCTCGCTGACGTATTCCTCGAATCCCGCCGCGAGCAGCGTCGGATGGACCGGGATGACCCGCTCGCTGCTGCCGGTCTTGAGTCGCTTATCGTCGGTCCCCTTGATCGCCTCGGCCGTGACCACGAAGCACAGGGTGCCGTCGATCACCCGGATATCCTCCGTGTTCATCTGGCAGATCTCGTTGAGCCGCATGCCCGAAAACAAGCCGATCAGCGGTACCCAGAAGCGTCCCCGCCGGGGACGGGCCTCTCCGGGCTTGGCGTAGCCGTAGTCGTCGTCCTGACAGCCGGTGTAGAGCGGGGCGGTGAAGATGGCTTGAAGCTGTTTCGGGGTGAACGGCTGCCGCTTGTCCTTGCGGTTGGTGGTGTCCACGACGCCAAGCCCTTTTGCGGGATTCCGGTCGATGAAGCCTTCGTTCACCGCCCAGGTCAGAAGAGCGGACAGCTTCGTCATGTAGCCGTTCACGGTCGCGGGGCTGAGGCCAGATGCCTTGCCGGCGTTGCGGGTCTTCTGGACAATCTCACGGGCGGTCAGGTTCGGATACCGCTTGGTCGAGTTGGGGGGTAGCGACCGGAGGGTGTCCATGACCTCGCGGCAGGTCTCCCGTCCGATGTCGGACACCGGCGTGTCCTGGCCAATGATCTCAATCAGCAGGCCGAACACCGTCTCGTAAGCCAGGACGGTTTTGCCGGACCGGATGACGCCGGGATCGGCCATGTAGGCGTCGTAAACCTGCTGGATGGTCTTCGCCTTGGCGGGCTCGGCGGCGGGGACAGCCGTCTCCGCGGCGACCGGTTGGGCAGCCTGGAGTTTTTCGGCGATGCGGCTGGCCAGCAGATCCAGGTCGATGTGGATGGCCGGGCCGGTGGGATCGGGCAGGACGGCGTCGGCCGCCACCGAGGGGACGGAGGGCGGCGGACAGGCCCTGTCGCACGCGGCGTGGGTCGGATCGCTTCCGGTGCCCCCGCGAACCGCGTCGAATTCCTGTTCGATCTCGAAGGCGATCCGGCGGGCCGCCCGGATGGCGTCGGGGTAGCGGCTGGTCCGGAGGGAGCGGTTGATGTGGGTCCGGCCCAGCACCGCCTGGAGGTTGGCCGGGACGCGGGTTCGGAACTGCCACACGGCTCCCCGCAGCCACAGCCCCGTGGGACGCCGCTTGGGCGACAGGAATGTGCGACACCCAGGGCGGGCGGAAACGGCGGATTTTGGAGGGGAGGAAGGCGATTCGGCCGACGCCGTGTGCGACAGGGCGGTGTCACACACCGGGTCCGACACCCCGGTCGGGGCGGATTTCCCAGCAAAATCAATGGGAACATGAGTAATGGTGGAGCCGAGGAGGATCGAACTCCCGACCTACGCATTGCGAACGCGTCGCTCTCCCAGCTGAGCTACGGCCCCACACACCGTCACCGGCGTGCGGCGGATAATGGTGATGCGGAGGGAACCTGTCAAGCCCTCTGAACGCGCCCGTTTGCGGGCATCGGCGGATCGCGGAAGGGGATGGCGGCAGCCCGCCGCGCGGCACTGGACAGCACTCGCCGCTTGTGCTTAGGGTGCCCCGCAAAATCGGACAATAAAGGGACGGGCCGGGCATGATTGCGCTGTACCTGCTGATCGACACCGTTCTCAGCCTCTATGTCTGGCTGCTCATCGCTTCGGCGGTGCTGAGCTGGCTGGTGGCCTTCAACGTCGTCAACACCCGCAACCGCGCGGTCTATGTCATCGGCGACTTCCTCTACCGCATCACCGAGCCGGCGCTGCGCCCGATCCGCCGCGTCCTGCCGAACATGAGCGGTCTGGACCTGTCGCCGATCGTGCTGATCCTGCTGATCTTCTTCGTCCGCAACCTGCTGGCCGAGTACTGGCCGCGATTCTGATGGCCGGGCCTTTCGAAGCCGTCGCGGACGGCGTTCGGCTGGCCCTGCGGGTGACGCCCAAGGCGTCGCGCAACGCCATCGCCGGGCTGGCCGCCACCGCGTCCGGAGGAACGGCCCTGAAGGTGACGGTGACCGCCGTGCCGGAGAACGGCAAGGCGAACGAGGCGGTGGTGAAGCTGCTGGCCAAGGCGTGGAAACTGCCGAAGACCAGCCTGACGGTGGTGGCCGGCGCCACCGACCGGAACAAGATTGTCCATGTGGCCGGCGATCCGGCCGACCTGATGCGCCGGCTGACGGCGCTGGTGAAACCTGCAAGCTGTGATACGGGGAACAGCGATGGCTGAGGCGAAGATCATCGACGGCAAGGCGTTCGCCGCGGGGCTGCGCGCCCGCGTGGCGGAGGGCGTGGCCGCCCTCAAGGCCAGCCATGGGGTCACCCCCGGCCTCGCCGTCGTGCTGGTGGGCGAGGACCCGGCGAGCCAGGTCTATGTCCGGTCCAAGGAAAAGGCGCTGGCCGACCTCGGCATGAACAGCTTCGACCACCACGAGCCCGCCGACCTCGGCGAGGCGGAGCTGCTGGCCCTGATCGACCGGCTGAACGCCGACCCGGCGGTGCACGGCATCCTGGTCCAGCTTCCCCTGCCCAGGCACATCGACACCCAGAAGGTGCTGGCCCGCATCGTCCCGGAAAAGGACGCGGACGGCTTCCACGTCGTCAACGCCGGCCTGCTGGCGACCGGCAGCCCCGGCGCCATCGTGCCCTGCACGCCGCTGGGCAGCCTGCTGCTGATCCGCGACACGCTGGGCGCCGATCTGAAGGGCAAGCGGGCGCTGGTGCTGGGCCGCTCCAACATCGTCGGCAAGCCGATGGCGCAGTTGCTGCTCCAGCAGGATTGCACGGTCACCGTCGCCCATTCCCGCACCCAGGATCTGCCCGGCGAATGCCGGCGGGCCGACATCCTGGTCGCCGCGGTGGGCCGTCCGGAGATGGTGCGCGGCGACTGGATCAAGCCGGGCGCCGTGGTCATCGACGTCGGCATCAACCGCATCCCGCACCCGGCCGAGCCGGGCAAGACCAAGCTGGTCGGCGACGTGGCCTACGACGAGGCCGTCAAGGTCGCCGGCGCCATCACCCCGGTGCCGGGCGGCGTCGGGCCGATGACCATCGCCTGCCTGATGCTGAACACCCTGGCCGCCGCCTGCCGCGCCGCCGGAGCGCCGGTCCCGGCCGAGGCCCTTGCATGATCACGGTCCACGCCCGGGTGGGCGGTCGCGTGGTCGAGCAACCGCTCGCCCTCGGCGACCCGCTTCCGCCCAACACGGTGTGGATCGACCTTCTCCGCCCCGACGAGGCGGAGCGCGCCCATGTCGGCGCCGTCACCGGCTGCGACCTGCCGACGCGCGAGGAAATGAAGGAAATCGAGGCGTCGAGCCAGCTCTACACGGAGGGGGAAGCCGTCTACCTCACCTCCTCCGTGATCGCGCGGGCCGATACGCCCAACCCGGAGCAGGGCGAGATCACCTTCGTCCTGACCCCCCGGCACATGATCACGGTGCGCTTCACCGAACCGCGCTCCGTCGCCACCTTCGCCGCGCGCACCGGCCGCCAGCCGGAGCTGCTGGCCAGCGCGGAGGACGCGCTGCTGGGCATCCTGGACGCGGTGATCGACCGGGTGGCCGACGTGCTGGAGCTGATCGGCGCCCGCATCGACGGGCTGTCGTCGCGCATCTTCACCGACTCGCTGGACGCCAAGGGCTTCGGGCGGGCCGCCAAGAAGCCGGACGAGCTGCAGGACGTGCTGCGCGGCATCGGGCGGGCCGGCGACCTGACGCACAAGGTGCGCGACAGCCTCGCCGGGCTGGACCGGCTGGTCGCCTTCCTGTCCTCCGTCGCCGCCGGGCGGCTGACCAAGGAGCAGAAGGCCGCGCTGAAGACCCTGACGCGCGACCTGCGGTCCCTGAACGAGCATGCCGGCTTCCTGGCGCACGAGGCGAATTTCCTGCTCGACGCCACGCTGGGCCTGATCAACATCGAGCAGAACGCGATCATCAAGATCTTCTCGGTCGTCTCGGTGGCGCTGATGCCGCCGACGCTGATCGCGTCCGCCTACGGCATGAACTTCCACAACATGCCCGAGCTGGACTGGGACTTCGGCTATCCCATGGCCATCGTGCTGATGGTGCTGTCCGCCGTGGTGCCGCTCTGGTACTTCCGCCGCCGCGGGTGGCTTTGACAGCACGACGAAGGGAACCGCCGATGATCGTCCTGTCCGATGCCGCGCTCGACGCGCTTCTCGCCCAGGACGTTCCCTACGGCGACCTGACCACCGACACTCTGGGCATCGCCGCCGCCCCGGCGCGCATCCTCTTCAAGGCGCGCGGCGCCATGGTGCTGGCCGGGACGGAGGAAGCCGCCCGCCTGATCGAAAAGGCCGGCGGGACGGTGACCTCCGTCCGGCCCAGCGGCACGGCGGTGGAGGCCGGAGCGCCCTTCCTGGAAGGCCACGGTCCGGCGGGCGCGCTGCACCGCGGCTGGAAGGTGGCGCAGACGCTGGTCGAATACGCCTCCGGCATCGCCACCCGCGCCCGCCGCATCGTCGAGGCCGCCCCCGGCGTGACCGTCGCCTGCACCCGCAAGAACTTTCCCGGCGCCAAGGAGCTGTCGGTCAAGGCGGTGCTGGCCGGCGGGGCGGTGATGCACCGGCTGGGCCTGTCGGAAACCATCCTGGTCTTCGCCGAACACCGCGCCTTCCTGTCCGGTCCGCCGGAGGCGTGGATCGCCGACCTGCGCCGCCGGGCGCCGGAAAAGAAGATCGTTGTGGAGGTCGATACGGTGGCGGACGCCATCGCCTTCGCCCGCGCCGGGGCCGACGTGCTGCAACTGGAGAAGCGCACGCCGGAGGAGGCCCGCGCGGTGGTCGAGGCGACGCGCGGCCTGCCGCGCCCGCCGGTGATCGCGGCGGCGGGCGGCGTGACGGAGGACAACGCGGCGGCCTACGCCGCCGCCGGTTGCCCGCTGCTGGTCACCACCGCCCCCTTCTTCGGGCGCCCGGCGGACGTGAAGGTGGTTCTGGAACCGGCCTGAGGGCCAGGGTTCCAACCCCTCTCCCGGGGCGGGAGAGGGAATTTCGGCTTCCACGCCCTCAGCGGTCGTGGCGCGGGGCGATCTGGTCCACACGGTGGGCGAAATCGACGTCGGCCTGGGTCAGGCCGTCCGCGTTGCGGGTGCACAGGATGATCTCCACCCGGCCCATGTCGTTGAACCATTCCGGATGGTGGTCCACCCGCTCCGCCAGCAGGGCGACCTGGCTCATGAAGCCCCAGGCGGTGGGGAAGTCGGGGAAATGGTAGGTCTTGCGGATCGCGTCGCGCTCCAGCACCTCCGCCCAGCCGTGCAGCTCCTTCAGCGCGGTCTGCCGCTTGGCGCCCACCAGCTTGTCCGACATGGCTTTCCCCTCTCGATGGTTTGGCGGATCGGATCGTGTGTGATCAATCCTGCCTCCCGGTTTACCGCCGCTTGGCCTGGGCGGCAAGCGGCGCTACCTTCCCCCGTATGATGCGCAAACCGGCACACACCCACAGTGTTCCCCCTTCCACGCCCGACCTTGAGCGGATGGCCGAGGACGCGCTGGAGACCATCCCGCGGGAGCTTCTGGCCCCCATCGGCAATCTGGCGATCCAGGTCGAGGACTTCCCCGACGAGGAGACCGAGCGCGAGATGGAGCTGGAAAGCCCCTTCGACCTGCTGGGCCTCTACCGGGGCGTCGACATGACGCGGCAGAGCGTCGCGGACCTGCGCAGCGGGCCGGACATGATCTTCCTCTACCGCCGCCCGATCCTGGATTACTGGTGCGAGACGGGCGAGGATCTGTTCGCCATCGTCCGCCACGTCCTGATACACGAGATCGGCCACCATTTCGGCCTGTCGGACGAGGACATGGAGCGCATCGAATCCATGGAGGGGTGAGTCACCCGTCCAGGGCCTCCGCCACGCGGCGGCGCAGCGCGGGCACCAGCTCCGCCTCGAACCAGGGGTTCTTCTTCAGCCAGGCGGTGTTGCGCCAGCTCGGGTGGGGCAGGGGCAGGAACTCCGGCAGACAGTCCCGCCACGCCGCCACCGTGTCGGTCATCGTCCGGCGGCGGCGGTCGCCCAGGTAATAGGCCTGCGCGTAGCTGCCGACCAGCAGGGTCAGCCGCACCCCGGTCAGGGCGGCGCGCAGCGGCGGGTGCCAGAGCGGGGCGCATTCCGGGCGCGGCGGGTAATCGCCGCCCTTCGGCGCGGTGCCGGGGTAGCAGAGCCCCATGGGCACGATGGCGATCCGGCTCTCGTCGTAGAAGGCCGCGCGGTCCATGGCCAGCCACTGGCGCAGCCGGTCGCCGGACGGGTCGTTCCAGGGAATGCCGGTGGCGTGCACCCGCGCGCCCGGCGCCTGCCCGACGATCAGCAGGCGGGCGGACGGGCTGCCGCGCAGCACCGGGCGGCAGCCGTGCGGCAGGGCCGCCGCGCACAGCCGGCAGGCGCGGGCTTGCTCGAACAGTGTCTTCAGATCGTCCGGATCGTCGCTCAAAGGCTCAGCAACTCGTCCACGAAGGCCGGGACGACCTCGGTCGCCGGGCCGTTGACGCTTCCCGCGAACAGGCTGGCGCCGGCGGAGGGTTCCAGGTTCAGCTCCACCGTCAGGGCGCCGGCGTTGCGCGCTTCCGCCACGAAGCCGGCGGCGGGATAGACGTTGCCGGAGGTGCCGATGGACAGGAACAGGTCGCAGGCGCCCAGCGCCCGGTGGATCCGCTCCATCTGGTAGGGCATCTCCCCGAACCACACCACGTCCGGGCGCATGCCGCCCTTGCGGATGCAGGACGGGCAGACGTCCTCCACCGACAGGTCGCCGGTCCAGCGCTCCACCTTGTGGCCGCAGTGGCCGCAGAAGACCGCCGTCAGCTCCCCGTGCATGTGGATCAGCGCCTGCGATCCGGCGCGCTCGTGCAGGTCGTCGATGTTCTGGGTGACCAGCAGAAACTCGCCCTTCCAGCGCCGTTCCAGCGCCGCCAGCGCGGCGTGGGCGGCGTTCGGCTGCACCGCGGGGTCGAGCAGGCCGCGCCGCCGGTCGTTGTAGAAGCGGTGGACCAGCGCCGGGTCGCGGGCGAAGCCCTCCGGCGTGGCGACGTCCTCCAGATCGACCTTGGCCCAGATGCCGTCGGCGCAGCGGAAGGTGTCCAGGCCGGATTCCTTGGAAATGCCGGCCCCGGTCAGGATGACGATGGAGTCCGTCGGCGTCAGGCGATTGGCCGGCTTCAGGTGGTTGGCGATAGTCATGGCGCCCTGGCGGGTTCGGGAAACAGGAACGGGAGATGATCCGATAACAAAACCGGGATGCCCGAAGGACGTTGCTTCCGGTCCGGCGGTCATGACGGCAGGATCACGTCCGGAAGGTGGGTCGATAACAAAATTTTAGCAACTCAATGCTTTAAATGCCCAGTGCTTTTAATTTTCTTAAGGGCATCCTCCGTCATGCGCAAACTCTTCAAGCTCGCCGCCGGCCTCGCGCTCACCGGGGTGGCCGGCTACATCGTCCTGACGGAAGGCGTCGCGGTCGTCAGTTCCGACGCGGTCGTCAACGCGCGCGTCGCCGTGGTGCGCGCTCCCATCGACGGCCAGCTTTCGCTGCAACCGCGCGCCATCGGAGAGCGGGTGCAGCGGGGCCAGACGCTCGGCAGCCTGACGGACGTCCGCGCCGACGACGCCCGCCTGTTCGACCTGGAGCGCGTGGCCGGCGCGCTGGACACCGACATCGTGCGCATCCAGGCGCAGGTCGCCAGCACCACGGCGAGCGCCGCCGCGCTGCGCGAACGCACCGAGGCGTACCGCGACGGGCGGATCCGCCAGTTGAAGGCCCGCATCGACGAACAGCAGGCCCTGCTCTCCAGCGCCAGGGCGCAGTCGGTCGAATCCACCGCCGCCCTGAAACGCGCGGAGGAGCTGAGGAACAACGGGGTCCAGTCGGTGGCGATGCTGGACAAGGCCCAGGCCGCGCACGAGGTGAACAGCCTGAACATCCGCGCCGCGACGGCCCGCCTCGACATCCTGCGCACCGAGCTGGAAGCGGCCACCAACGGAACCTTCCTCGGCGACTCCTACAACGACACGCCCTATTCCAGCCAGCGCGCCCAGGAGCTGGACCTGCGTCTGGCCGAGCTTTCCGCCGACCTTCAGGAGCGCACCCAGCGCCTGACGAAGATCCGGGAGCAGATCGCGCTCGAACGCCAGCGGGTGGCCAAGCTGCGCGACGCCTTCCTGACCTCCCCGGTGGACGGGCTGGTGTGGGAGGCGCCGCTCGGCAACGACGAATACGCGCGCAAGGGGCAGGACCTCCTGCGGTTGCTCGACTGCTCCACCGTCATGGTCACGGCCAGCGTCGCGGAAAGCGACTACAACCGCCTGAAGGTGGGCGACCCCGCGCAGTTCCGGCTGTCCGGCACCAACCGGGTGTTCAGCGGGCAGGTGCTCCGTCTGGCCGGTTCCGGCGCCGCGACCGTCTACAACAACCTCGCCATCGCGCCGGGTGCGGAGCATCTGAAGCGCTTCGACGTGGCGCTGGCGATCCCGGACCTGCTGAAGGATGCGGAGGCCGGCTGCGCCGTCGGACGGACGGGCAAGGTGGTCTTCTCCGGCTCGCCGCGCGAGCTGCTGCGCACCGCCGGCTCCTGGCTGGGGCTGTCCTGATGGTGCTCTCGCCTTTCGAGGCGAGCTTCGCGCCGGCCCTCCTGGTCTGCGGCGCGGCGCTCGCGGTCCTGCCCTTCTGCCGCCCGGACGACAGCCGGGTGCGGGTCGTGCTGTTCGGTCTCTGCATCCTGCTGGGCTGGCGCTACGTCGCCTGGCGCTTCGCCGAGTCGATCCCGCCCCTGGCCTTCAGCGTCGAGGCGATCGGCGCCTGGGCGTTCGCCCTGCTGGAGGCGGCGACCACGGTCAGCTCGACGCTGGCCTTCATCCTGCTCTCCCGCGTCAAGAACCGCAGCGGCGAGGCCGACGCGCACGCCGGCTGGTGGCAGCCGGGAGAGCCGCCGCAGGTGGATGTGCTGATCGCCACCTACAACGAGGACGAGACGATCCTGGCCCGCACCATCGCCGGCGCGATGGGCATCGAGCATCCGCGCCTGCGGGTGTGGGTGCTGGACGACGGCAAGCGGGACTGGCTGCGGGATCTGTGCGCGCGCAAGGGCTGCCATTATCTGGAGCGGCCGGACAACAGCCACGCCAAGGCGGGCAACATCAACCACGCGCTGAAGCATCTGGCGACGCTGCCCCGGCCGCCGGACTTCGTGGTCGTGCTCGACGCCGACTTCGTGCCGCACGCCAACTTCGTCACCCGCGCCCTGGCGCTGTTCCACGACCCGTCGGTCGGTCTGGTGCAGACGCCGCAGCATTTCTTCAACCCCGATCCGATCCAGTCGAACCTGCGGATCGGGCGAGCCTACCCGGACGAGCAGCGCTTCTTCTTCGACCATCTGCTGGCGTCCCGCGACGCCTGGGGCATCGCCTTCTGCTGCGGCACCTCCTCGATGATGCGCTGGGAGGGGCTTCAGGCCATCGGCGGGTTCCCGACGGACAGCGTGACGGAGGATTTCCTCGTCACCATCCGCCTGAAGGAGCGCGGCTGGCGGACCGTGTACCTCAACGAACGGCTGAGCGACGGTCTGGCGCCGGAAGGGCTGAAGGAATACATCACCCAGCGCGGGCGCTGGTGCCTCGGCATGATCCAGATCTTCCGCGGCCCGACCGGCCCCTTTTCGAAGCACAACCTCAGTTTGATCGACCGGATCGGCCTGATCGATTCCTTTCTCTATTGGGCGGTCACCTTCCCGTTCCGCTTCGCCTGCTTCTTCGCGCCGATTCTCTACTGGTGGTTCGGGATCAGCATCGTGAACGCCACGGCGCCGGAGATCATCGCCTATTTCCTGCCCTATTTCATCGCGGCGATGGTCGCCCTGAACTGGACCACCCGCGGCCAGATCATCCCGCTGCTGCACGACGTCAGCCAGATGCTGACGATGTTCGAGATCGTTCAAGCGGTGGCGGTCGGCCTCGTCAAGCCGAAGGGGCACAAGTTCAAGGTCACGGCCAAGGGCGGGCAGCGCGACCGGGTGACCGTCCAATGGGGCATCATGCGCCGCTTCGGCCTTCTGGCCGCGGCGACCGCCGGGGGCATGATCTATGCCGGTCTGGCCGACTACGCCCCCCAGGGCGGTGCCGGCGACGGCAAGATCATCGTCCTGTTCTGGAGCTTCTACAATCTGGCGGCTCTGGCCCTGGCGATGGCGGTCTGCGTGGAACTGCCCCGCTACCGGCAGGACGAGCGCTTCTGGACCGACGAGCAGGCCGACATCGAGGTCATCGGCCGGGAGTCCGCCGGCCGGACGCGCCGCCTGCGGGTCCTGGACATCTCGCTCGGCGGGCTGCGGGTGTGGGGCGCGCTCGACGCCGCGCCGGGCTCCCCGCTCCTCGTCCACATCGAGGGGGTCGGCCCGGTGCTGGCCACGCTGGTCGGGCAGGAGGAGGGCGCTCTCACCCTGCGCTTCGCCGAGGATGCGGAGGTGCGCGACCGCATGATCCGCAAGCTCTATTCCGGACGCTACAGCGGTGCCGCCCCGTCGATCAGCCTGGAGAAGATCCTCACGGGGCTGCGGGCTCGCGCGACGCGCTGACCGGCTTCTCGACTGTCGCCGCGGGTGTCCGCTGCGCGTCCAACGTCATGGAGAGCCGGACGAGGCTGGCCGACAGGCTTGTCGCCTCGGCGAAGGCCCGGGTGGGCGGCACCGGCGTGGCGAGGTCGCCCTGGCTGAGCCGCCGGGCGGCCCCGGCCAGCGCCTGCATCGGGCGCGACAGGCGCCCGGCCCACACCCAGCCGGCCATCAGGGCGGCGAGCGCCGCCGCGAGGCTCGCGAACAGGATGCGGTGCTGGAGCGCCGAGACGTCGGCCAGGGTGGCGTCGGCGTCGCGGCGGACCAGGACCACCCAGCCGAGCCCGCGATAGTCGCCCTCTCCGCGCGTGGGGGACACCGCGGTGAAGTAGGTCCGCCCATCCGGCCAGACCTCCTGGACGCTCTTCGCCACGCCCTGCACGCCGGCGCGCACGCTGGCGAGTTCGAGTTTGCGGCCCTGCAAATCCTGGGGACCCATCAGCACCACCCCTTCGCGGCTCAGCACGAAGGCGTCCATGTCCGGCTTGCCGCCGCCGCTGCGCCCCAGCACGGACCCGGCGACCTCGTTGGCCCAGGACCAGCTGAGATGGGCGCCCAGCACGCCCAGCGGCACGCCGTCCTTGCGCACCAGGGGCATGGCGATGTCGACGAAGCGCAGCGGCTCGCCGTTGGGGTTGGGCGGCAGCGTCCGGGCCAGCAGGAGCGCTTCGTGCAGGTCCCCGGCGAAAGGCGCCTGCGTGCCGGCGCGGAACCAGGGGCGGGCCGACACGTCGGCGCCTTCGAGCAGCCGCTGCGAACTCGCCACCACCCGGCCATCGGTTTCCGCCGCGCCGATCCAGGCGTAGATCGGCACGTTGCGCTTCAGGGTTTCGAACTGGTCGCGCAGGTCGTCCGCACGGTCCAGCGAGCCCTGGGCGTTGATCATCGACGCGACCAGCGTCATGTCGCGCCAGCGCTCGTGCATGCCCACGTCCAGCATGCCGGCGATCTGGGCGCTGACGTCCAGCAGATGCTCGGTGGCTTCCGAGCGGACCCGCTCCCCGACATGGCCGCTCGCGTAGAGGCCGACCAGGGTGCTCGGCGCGAGGCACAGACCAAGAAGCCCCAACCGGAGAATGGTTCCAAGGGATTTTGGCCGCCCCGTCATGGCCGGACCTCTCGTCGGCAGGAAATCTCTGCGTGCGAGTGTGGCCGGCAGACGTCTAGATCCGGTTAACCGGATCGCCGCCCGCCGCCCCGGCGGGGTCCCGGTCAAGCCGGCGCCCGACCTCCGCCAGCAGCGCCCGCGCCCCGGTGTCGATCAGATCCAGCACCTGGGCGAACAGCGCCTCGTCCCCGTAATAGGGGTCCGGCACGTCGCGTCCTTCCAGGCCCGCCGCGAAATCCAGGAAGAGATGCAGCCGGTCGTGCCTTCCGGGCGGGGCCATGCGCCTGAGCTGCCCGAGGTGGCCCCGGTCGAGCGCAAGGATCAGGTCGAACCGCTCGAAGTCCGCTGCGCTCACCTGCCGCGCACGCAGGGGCGAGAGATCGGCGCCCCGCCGGCGCGCCGCCTCGATGGAGCGCGGGTCCGGCGGTTCGCCGGCATGGTAGCCGTGCGTTCCGGCCGAATCGACGGACACCCGGCCGTCCAGCCCGGCCTTGCGAAGATGCGCGCGGAACAGGCCCTCCGCGGTGGGGGACCGGCAGATGTTTCCGGTGCACACGAAGAGAACGGACAGGGCTTGCGGGTGCCGGGTCATGGGAATGCCGGAGTGACGGGGACCGGCTGCCCTTATCCACCACCTGCCGCGGCTTCGGCAAGGCGTTCCGGCGTTCCGGCGGGCGGGTTCAGCGCCAGAGGGGCCGGCGCGCCTCGGTCACCGCGTCGTAGCGGGTGATGCCGATGTCCCGCAACTCGCGCTCGGAAAGGGAAAGCAGGGCGGCGCGCTGGCGGCTCTGTTCACGGAGGTTGGCGATCCAGCCCAGCAGCGCGCGAAGGCGGTGCGCCGGTGACGGGGCGGTGCGGGGGAGGGCGTGAAGGGTCATGGTGGCCTCCGGCGGGTCCGATGGAGCACCAAGCATCGGGCCGCCTCGACCGCCCCGGCAAACGGGACCTTCTCATCGCCGGGTGAGCGGAATTCACCCGAGTCCGCTCAGCGTCCCTGCGCGAACTCCGCCCGCATCCAGGCGCGGAAGGCGGCGACCTCCGGGCGGCGCAGGCTGTCGCGGGCGGTGACCAGCCAATAGGCGCTCTTCGCGCGCAGGCGCGGCCCCATCACCTCGACCAGCTGGCCGGACGCCAGTTCCGGATCGACGGTCGGGCGCCGTCCGATGGTGACGCCCATCCCGCGCACGGCGGCGTCCACCGCCATATGGATCGCGTCGAGCCGCAGCCCGCGCTTCAGCCCGTCGCCCAGGGCGGAGGGCGGCAGGCCCGCGGCCTCCGCCCAGGCGGTCCAATCCTCCGACACGTCGGCGACGTGCAGCAGGGGGGCCGCGGCGAGGTCGGCGGGGGTGGCGATGCGCGCGGCCAGGGCGGGGGCGGCCACCGGCACGAGGTCCTCCTCCAGCAGCTTCAGCGCGGCCAGACCGGGCCAGGTGCCGCGGCCCAGCCGGATGCCGGCGTCGATGCCGTCGCGCGGGAACTCGACCACCCGGTGGGCGGTGTCCAGCTCCACGGTGATGGTCGGGTGGCGCTCCCGGAAGGCGGGCAGGCGGGGGATCAGCCAGCGCAGGGCGAAGGTCGGGGCGGCGCTGACCGACAGCCGCCCGCTGGGCGCGCGTCCCGGCACGCTTTCCGTCGCCAGGGCCAGCGCCTGCAGGGCGTCGCGCACGCGGGGCAGATAGGCTTGGCCGGCGGGGGTCAGCGACAGGCTGCGGTTGCCGCGCAGGAACAGCTCCACCCCCAGCCAGTCCTCCAGCGTCTGGATGCCGTGGCTGACCGCGCTGGGGGTCAGATGCAGTTCCTCCGCCGCCGCCTTGAAGCTCTGGTGGCGGCCGGCGGCCTCGAACAGGCGCAGGGTGTTGAGGGGCGGGAGGCGGTAGGCCATGGCCCGCCAGTTTCCGACAGGCCGCAAGGGCGCGCAAACAAAAAGCCCCGCCGGAAGGGGCGGGGCTTTTCGATCGTCCGGGAACCGCTTGGCTCAGAGGGCTTCGTCGACCCAGGTGAACAGGGCGGTCTTCGGCAGGGCGCCGATCTTGGTGGCGGCGACGTTGCCGTTCTTGAACAGCATCAGCGTCGGGATACCGCGCACGCCATACTTGGTCGGGGTGCCGGGGTTGTCGTCGATGTTCAGCTTGGCGACGGTGACCTTGCCGCCATACTCCTTGGCGAGGTCGTCGAGCGCGGGAGCAATCATCTTGCAGGGGCCGCACCACTCCGCCCAGAAATCGACCAGGACCGGACCGTCGGCCTTCAGCACGTCCTGCTCGAAGCTGTCGTCGGTGACCTTGATGGGATCGCTCATGTGACCTCTATGCCTGGGTTCAGGGGCACCGCCGCGCCGATTTTCCACCGGCGGCGGACCCATCCCTCATCGGTGGAATTTGGCAAAATGTAGGACCGAGCCCCCTCACTGGTCAAGCCGGGGCGCGAATGCAGCCTCGTCAACCCATTCCGCCGCTCCGTGCAACGCCGCGGGGGGTGAAAAGTTCCGGAAACGGACTATCGGCCCCGGACTACTCCGGCAATTCCATCAGCGCCGGCGTGTCCGTCCACAGCAGGACGCAGCGGACCCGCTTGGCCGGGTAGATGGCGCTGAGCGCCGCGCGGTAGGCGTCCATCTGGCGGACATAGACCGGCGGCACGTCCTCCGCCCGGACGGGCGGCGGGCGGTTGGTCTTGTAGTCCACGATCCACACCGCGTCGTCCTCGATCACCAGACGGTCCACCCGGCCCGACAGGGCGCGCCCGGTCACCAGACCGACCACCTCCACCTCGGCGCGGGAGTTCGGGCCGAACAGCCGGGCGAAGCGCGGGTCGGTCAGGACGCGCATCGTTTCACGGGCGATCTCGTCCTGGCGTTCCGCCGTCAGCTCGTGCGCGGGGCGGGCGAGGTAGCGGCGGGCGGCGGCCTCCCGCGCGTCGGGCGGCAGGTCGGGCAGGGTCTGCATCAGCCGGTGGATCAGCAGGCCGCGCTTGAAGCGCGCCCCGTCGTCCTCGCCCAGCGGCGAGCGCATCGCCGGCTCGTCGCCGTCCGGGCGGGAGGGGGTGAGGGGGCGGGACGGCTCCGGCTCCTCCGGTGCGGCAGCGGTCAGCCAGGGAGGCGCGGCCTGCGTCTCCAGCACGCGGCCCGCCCCGGCGCCGTCCGGCTTCGGCACGGCGGTCTGGGGATCGGCCAGGCGCCAGCCCTCGCCGCTCCAGCCGTCCGGGCAGAGGGTGGAGAAATCGAAGGGGTGCGGGACGCCGATCTCCCCCATCGCGGCCTCGACCAGCTTGTACCAGCAGGCGTCGGACGGCTCCTTCTTCCCCTGGTACCCACAGACGTACAGCCGATCCTCCGCGCGGGTCAGGGCGACGTACAGCAGGCGCCTGTACTCCTGGTCGCGGCGGCGGTTGGCGCGGGCGCGGGCCTCGGCGCACAGCGCGTCCTCCTGGGAGCGGCGGGCGGCGAAGAGCGGCACGGCGCTGCCCTCGTCCGGCCAGAGGATCGGCGGGCTCTGGGTCGGCGTGCCCAGCGTGTCGGGCAGGAAGACGATGGGCGCCTGAAGCCCCTTGGAGCCGTGCACCGTCATGATGCGCACGCGCCCGCCGCCCTGCTCCAGCTCGCGCTTGATCTCCGCCTCGCTGGCCGCCAGCCAGGCCAGGAAGTTCTGGAGGGAGGGCGGCTCCGTCTTCTCGAAGGCCAGGCATACGGCCAGGAACTCGTCCAGCGGGTCCTGCGCGTCGGGGCCGAGCCGCTTCAGGAGGGCGCGGCGGCCCGACCCGTCCGCGTCCGCCGGGCAGGGGGCGGCCAGCAGCCCGGCGAACAGCTCGTAGGGCGCCAGGAAGTCGGTGCGGGCGAGCTGGGCACCCAGATAGCGGCGGGCCGGGCGGTAGGCCGGGTCGTCCTCCGCCTTCGCCACCAGCGCCCGCCACAGCGTGCCGCGCCGCCCGTGGGCGAGGTCGAAAAGCTGCTCCTCGGTCAGCCCGATCAGCGGCCCCTTCAGGACGGTGGCCAGCGTCAGGTCGTCTTCCGGCAGCAGCAGGAACTCGCACAGCGCCATCAGGTCCATGACCGCCAACTGCTCGGTCAGCACCATGCGGTCCACGCCGGCCACCGGAACGGCGCGGTCCTTCAGGGCGCGCACCAGCTCCGTCACGAAGGCGGTGCGGCGGCGGACCAGCACCATCACGTCGCCGGGCTGGATCGGACGGCCCCGCGACTCGAGCGGCTCGCCGCTCTGCGTCCAGCCGCGGATGGTGTCGGCGATGACCGCGGCCAGCCGGGCCGACGGCGAATCGGCGGCCTCGCGCTCCACCGGGGGCGCCCAGGCGGGCGGGTCGGCGGCCTCCGCCGGCTTCACCGGGGGCCACAGCTCGACCAGCCCGGCATGGCCGCGGCGGAAGGCGCGGTGGCGGATCACCGGGCTCGTTTCGGAGGCGACACCATCCTTCGCCGTGTCCAGCCGGAACACCGCGTCCACGGTCTGCAGAACGGTGGCGGTGGAGCGGAAGGAGATGTCCAGCTCCACCGCGTGCCAGTCGCGCTCGGCGGCCTTGGCGCGGGTTTGGAAATGGCGGCGCATGCGGGCGAATTCGGCGGGGTCGGCGCGTTGGAAGCTGAAGATCGACTGCTTCTCGTCGCCCACGGCGAAGACGGTGCGCGTCACCTCGCCGCCGTCGCGGGCGCCGAGCCCCGCAAAGAACTCCTCGGCGATGGAGCCGACGACCTGCCACTGCTCCGGGTTGGTGTCCTGCGCCTCGTCGATCAGGATGTGGTCCAGCCCGCCGTCCAGCTTGAACAGCACCCAGGGCACCGCGGGCACGCCGTCCTTGCCGCGCAGCAGGGCGTTGGCCGACAGGATCAGGTCGTCGTAATCGAGCAGCGCCTTGGCCTTCTTCTTCGCGTCATAGGCGTGCAGAAGCGCCTCGGCCAGCGTCAGCAGGGCGGTGGTGGAGGCAGCGACCCCCGCCGACTTCACCCGTTTCATCAGCGAAACGAGCCGCTCCGCCTCGCGCTCCAGCGCCGTCAGGGCGGCGGGGAAGGCGGTTGCCGGCTTTTTGGTGATCAGGGTCTTGCGCTGGCTGCCCTCCGCCGTCAGGAAATGGCGGGCGTAGATCTGGAAGGCACGGACGCGGCTGTCCGCAGCGTCCAGCCAGCCCTGGATGCCGATCCCGCGCTCCTCGTCCGTCTTGCTGCCGGTGGACAGCGCCCGGCAGGCGTCGCGCAGGCCCGGAACGTCGAAGGCGTCGTCGGCGCAGGCGTCGCGCAGGATCGCGGCCTCGGTGATGCCCGGCGGCACGCCCAGCGCGTCGTGAACCGCGTCCACCGCGCCGTCCAGCCCGTGAAAGCTCTCGAACAGGCGCTGGATGCGCCCGCGCTCGCTGGCCAGTTCGGCCAGGATGTCCGCGAACTCCTCCGCGTTCAGGTCGGCGGTCAGCCGGGCCATGGCCTTGCCGAGCGGGCTGTCGGGGGCGGCGCGCCCGGCGTGCAGCACCTCGTCCCGCGCCTCGGTCAGCAGGCCGGCGGATGTCCGCTCATCCATCACCTCGAAATGCGGGGCGAGGCCGGCCTCCAGCGGAAAGCGGCGCAGCAGCGATTGGCAGAAGGCGTGGATCGTCTGGATCTTCATGCCGCCCGGACAATCCACCACCTGGGCGAACAGCCGCCGGGCGATGGTGCGGGTTTCCGCGCTGGGGCGCTCGCCGCACAGGTCGGCGAGCCGGTCCTCCAGCGCCTCGTCGGGCAGGGTGGCCCAGATGCCCAGGGTGCGGTTGATGCGGATGGACATCTCCGCCGCCGCCGCCTTGGTGAAGGTCAGGCAGAGGATGCGCGCGGGCGCGGTGCCGGACAGCATCAGCCGCAGCACGCGGTCGGTCAGCACCTTGGTCTTGCCGGACCCGGCGGAGGCGCCCACCCACACCGACGACAGCGGGTCGGAGGCGTTGCGCTGCGCCACGTTGGGGTCGAGCGGCAACTCGCGGACGGGGAAGTCGAGGACGGTCATGGGCGGGTCGTCATGTGTGAGGCGTTGCCCCCACCTTCCCCATGCTGCGCAGCGGGGGAGGGTCGGGGAGGGGGCAATGGTTTCCCGTCATCACCCCTCACCCCCATCGCCGCCCGCCGACCATTCCTGCACCCGCGCGAGGTGGGCGTAGTCGGTGTAGCGCGGGGCCATGGCCGGGCGGGGGCAGGAGCGGTAAGGGGTGGCGGGGTCGTCGAAATGGCGGATCAGCTCCTCCAGCCCGGCGCGGGCCTCGGCAGCCAGCGTCGCCGGGTCGCCCTTCACCGCCTTCTCCTCGCCCGGAGGGTCGCCGCCGGACAGGCGCCAGAAGGCCAGCTCCGCGACTCGGTTCCGGGCGACCCCGGCGAAGCCGCCGGCCTCGGCGATGGCGGCCTCCAGCGGCAATTGCGGGGCGAAGCCCAGCTCGATCTCGCGGGTGGAGGGCGGGGTGCCGGTCTTGTAGTCGATCAGGACCAGCCCCTCGCCCCCCGAATCGATTCGGTCGGCCTTGGCGGTCAGCAGGAAGGGGCCGGCGGGGCCGGTCAGCGTCAATTCGCCCGACACCTCGGTGGCGAGCGGCTTCAGGGTGCGGCGGCGGTCGCGCTCCAGCCCGATGAACCACTCGGCGATGCGCTCGAAGCGCGGCCACCAGAAAGCCCAGACGTCGGGATGGCTGTGCAGCAGCGGGCCGAAGGACTCGCGCCCCAGCGCCAGCAGCCGGTGCAGCGCGTCGTCGGGCAGCGGGCCGGGATATTCCTTCACAAAGGCGTCGAGGGCCGCGTGGATGAACTGGCCGCGGTCGGCGGCGCCGGGATCGGCGGCGATGGGGTCCAGCTTGCGCAACCGCAGCACATGCTCGGCGTAGATGGCGTAGGGGTCGCGCATCCACTTTTCGATCTTGGTGACCGACAGCTTGCGCGGGCGGGCGGCGACGGGCGGGCGCGGCTCCGGCGGGGCGACCGGGCGCACGGCGTCCGGCTCGTCCAGACCACGCGCCCAGGCCAGCCAGGGTTCCCCGGCCAGTTCGATCCGCCCGTCGAGGTTCAGGGCGCGCAGCACCGTCTCCAGCCGCAACAGCCAGCGCGACGGGACGGTCGGCGTGCCGTCCACCCGCTCCGCACGGGTCAGCACCACCGCCTCCGCGCCGCAGGCGTGGGTGAAGTCGTGGGCGGACAGGCCGACCATGCGTTCCGGGCTGGGCAGGCCGAAATCCCGGCGCATCGGGCGCGACATCCAGGGATCGGCGCCGGGGTCGGGCGGCCATGTCCCCTCGTTCAGCCCGCCCAGGATCAGCAGGTCGAAATGCTGAAGCCGCGCCTCCATGGGACCGAGGATGTAGAGGCGCGGGTGCAGGCCGAAGCGCGGGCGCACCGGGCGCATCGCCATCAGCGCGTCGAGCAGCGCCGGATAATCGGTGCCGGGAACGGCGGGGAAGCCGTCCGCCGCCTCCAGCAATTCGTGGACGAAGGTCGCCGCCTCCTCGCCGTCGTCCTGCCGCCAGAGGAATTCCGAACCCTCCGCGCCGGTGCGGGACGCCAGCTTTTCCGCGAAGGCGATGTGCGCCCGCAAGAGGTCGCCGAGGGGCGCCTCGCCGAACAGCACCTCCATGAAGGGTGCCGCGAGCTTTTCCAGGTCGGCCAGCCAGCCGAGCAGGAAGGCCTGCTGGTCCTTGGTCTCGAAGCGGTCGGCGGCCTTCAGGGCGGCGATCAGGCCGGCGAAGCCCTCCGCCGGGCGGGGGCCGCGCAGGACGGTGCGCTCCAGCGCGCGGGCGGCGCGGCGGAACTCCGCCGGCTCGTGCCCCCCGGCGGCGAGCGGGTGCTTGGCGAGGGCCAGCAGGGCCAGCGGGTGGGCGCGGCTGGCGGCCAGTTCGGCGGTCAGCCGCAGATAGGTGCCGACCGCGGTGTGGACCAGCGGCTGGCCCGCCGAGTCGTTCACCGCGATGCCCCAGCGGGTCAGCGCCATGGCGACCCGGCGCGCGAGGTTGCGGTCGGGGGAGACCAGCGCCGCCGTCCGGCCCGGCGTTTCCAGCGCGTGCCTCATCAGGAGGGCGATGACCGACGCTTCCTCCTCGGCGGTCGGGGCGTCGATGCGGGTCAGGCCGTCCAGGGCCGATTCGTCCAGCCCCTCCAGCGCACGCCAGCTTTCCGTGGTGGCGGCGGGGCGCATGGCCTCGGCCAGCAGGCGGGCGCGGGCCGCCCGCGGCTCCTCCGCGTCGTTCCAGCGGCGGACGGCGGCGCGGCGGACCGACAGACGGTCCAGCAGATGGGCGAGGCCGTATTGCGGGTGCGATTCGTCGGCGCGGATGGCCTCCCAACTGGCCTCGTCGGCCTCCAGGTCCAGGCCGGGCAGGACGACGGCCCCTTGCGGCAGGGCGGCGACCACCGCCAGCAGGTCGGCGGAGGCCGGGATGGAGCCGGTGGAGCCGGCGGCGATGACCAGCCCCTGCGGCGGCTCCGCCCGCCACAGCGCCGCCTGCGTCTCCAGAACGAGGTTCCGGCGCTGCGCCGGGTCGGTCTGCCCGCTGGCGCCGAGGATGATGGGCCAGTGCTCGGTGACGATCTTCAGGAATTCCAGCGTCACCTGCCAGTGCTGGGCGTAATCCTCCGGCACCAGGGAGGCCAGCCGGTCGAAGGCGACGTTCTCCGTCCACACCGCGTCGATCAGCCGCCCCAGGTCGGCGCCCAGCCGCACCGCCTGCGCGGTGGTCGCCGACACGCCGGCCGCCTGGAGGATCAGCCGGGCCAGCATCATCTGGCGCTTCAGCCCGCTGATCGGATCGGGCAGCTCCAGCGGGATGCCGGGAAGCTCCTCCGCCGTCGTCAGGCTGAGGGAGGCGGCGTCCAGCTCGCCCAGCGGGCTCATGCGCGGCAGCAGCATCGGCTGCCCGCCGGAGCGGCGCAGGAACGCCTCGCGCAGCGAGCGGCAGGAGCGGCGGGTGGGCAGCAGGACGGTCACCCCGGCCAGCGCCAGCGGGTCGTTCCCCACGCGGTCCAGGATCCCCGCGGCAAGCTGGTCCACGAAGGACACGCCGGTGGGAATCGAGTAAACCTTCGGCTCCGCGCTGCTCGTCATCGTCGTCCCGGTGGTGCAATCGTCGGGAAACGACACCACAAAGGCACAAAGAACACAAAGATTTTCACAAAGACCTTCTCAAATCCGAGACCGCTTCGATCACGGATTGATGCGCCTTCGTGACGGTCTTTGGGCCTTTGTGTCTTTGTGGTGAAAAATCCCCGCCAACCCCCTGCCGGAACCTTGTCAGGTGGTGACCACCGACACGTCGCTCATCGACAGCAGCTCTTCCGTCTCGGCGAGCGCGTCGGGGGTGCCGATGTGGAACCACAGCCCGTCATGGGCGAGGCCGTAGAGGCGCCCGGCCTCCTGCGCGCGGTCCCAGATACGGTTGGTGGAGAAGGCGCCGTCGGGTGTGTCTTCCGCGAACAGCCCCGGCTTCACGATCTGGACGCCGGCGTAGACGAAGGGGGCGATCTCCATCTCGCCGCGCCGGGTCAGTTTGCCCAGCGGGTCCATGTGGTAATCGCCGCGCCCCTCGTAGCCCACCGCCTTGGTGGTCGCCATCAGCAGGAGCAGCGCGTCCATCGCCTCCGGGTCCCAGTGGCGGGCCAGCCGCCCCAGCGCGGGCGAGGGGCCGTCCAGCCACAGGATGTCGGCGTTGACCACATAGACCGGATCGCCGCCCAGCAGCGGCAGGGCCTTCTTCACGCCGCCGCCGGTCTCCAGCAGCGTGTCTTCCGGCGACAGGGCAATGGCCGGGGCGGTCCGCTCCGCCAGATGCGCGGCGATCATCCCGCCCTTGTAATGGCTGTTCACCACGGCGGCGGTCACGCCGGCTTCCTCCAGCCGGTCGAGCGCGTGGTCGAGCATCGGCTTGCCCATCACCGGGATCAGGGGCTTCGGGCGCTCCAGGGTCAGCGGGCGCATCCGCAGGCCCAGCCCGGCGGCCATCACCATGGCCTTCTGCGGGGCGGCGGCGGAGGGGGCGGGCGTCTTCTTGGCAGAGGGCTTCTTCGACACAGGCGACATAATCAATCCGGCTCCGGAACGACAAGCTCCGCGCGGGTTCCCGGCGGCAGATGGCGGGCGAACCAGTCGGCGACCGGGGCCAGTTCGGGCTTGGCGAGCTGGCCTTCCAGAAGCCGCCAGACGCGCGGCAGGTGAAGGAGATAGCCCCTGCGGCGCTGCAACGCCAGCCGTACGAAGATCGCGGCGATGCGGGTGTGCCGGATCGCGCCCAGCACCGCGTAGGAGCGGCGGAAGGCGTCCCCGTCGCGGTCCGGGAAGGCCGCCCGGTAGCGGTCCAGCAGCACGCCCTCCAGTCCGGCGGGCAGGTCGCGGCGCGCGTCCTCCAGCAGCGACACCAGATCGTAGGCGACGGGACCGAGCCCGGCGCTCTGGTAGTCGATCAGCCCCGCCGCGCGGAGGCCCGGACGGGGCAGCCGCATCACGTTGTCCACATGATAGTCGCGCAGCAGGAGCGATTGCGGCCCGGCGCAAGCCCCCGGCACCACCGCGTTCCAGGCCGTTTCGAAGTCGGCACGGTCCTTGTCCGACAGGGGCCTGCCGGTCGCCGCGGGCATGTAGACGTCGGCGAACAGGGCGACCTGCCGGGTGAACAGGGCCGCGTCGTAGAGCGGCAGGTCCAGGCGGGCGGCCTCCTCCACGGGGAAGCGGCGGTGCAGCTCGACCAGCACGTCGGTCGCGAGTTCATAGAGCGGGCGCGCCTCCTCCCCCGCGTTCAGCAGGCGCGTCAGGGTGCCGTCGCCGAAATCCTCCTGAAGGGCGATGCCCGCCTCCACCTCCGCCGCCAGGATGGCGGGCACCGAGAAGCCCAGCCGGTCCAGCGTCGCGCCGATGGCGATGAAGGGTGCCAGATCCTCCGCCGGGGCGGGGGTGTCCACCAGGATCACCGTACCGCCGTCCGGCGTCGTTACGCGCTCGTAACGGCGCGCCGAGGCGTCGCCGGCCAGCGGCTCCCGTTTGGCCCCGTCCAGCCCGTGGCGGGCGAGGAAGGCGGCGATCTGCGAAGCGCGCTCGGTCATGGCCGGTCCAGCCCGGAAAGGTCGAGCGTGTCCAGCCGCGACTCCCAGGCGCCGTGGCCGGTCAGGCGGGCGCGGCGCCCGTTCGGGCCGGCGAAGCCCATCTCGATGTCGAGACGGTCGGCGGGCAGCAGCGGACCCAGCCGGTCCGGCCATTCCACCAGCAGAACGGCCTCGGTGCGGGCTTCGTCCCAGCCGAGTTCCGTCACCTCGTCGGGGCCGGACAGGCGGTAGAGGTCGAAATGCCAGACCGGACCGATGTCCGTGTCATAGGTCTGCACCAGCGTGAAGGTGGGGGAGGGCACTTCCGCATCCTCCTCCGTCACGGCGCGGATCAGGGCACGGGACAGGGCGGTCTTGCCGGCGCCCAGGTCGCCGCGCAGGGCCACGAGGTCGCCGGGCGCCAGCGCCGCGGCCAGACGGCGGGCCAGCGCGGCGGTCGCCGCCTCGCCGGGCAGCGCGACGGCGCGTGCGCCGGGGGTCGAATCGGTCGGAGTCATGTCGGTCGATGGGGTCATGGCAGCGGATGCTTGGGATCGCGGACTTGGGAACGCGGACTTGGGAACGCGGTCGCCAGGGTCAGCGGCGCGAGGTGGCCTTGCGCGGCACGGGACCCGGCGCGGGCGCGGGAGCGGGCTCGGCCATCTCCGGACGGTCCTCCACCAGGCGCGGGGGCTTCTTGAAATTCATGGTGATCATCAGCGTCAGGGCGCCGTTGATGAGGTACAGCATCTTGTCGGATTCGACGGGCAGGGGGATCTTGCGCCCCATGCAGTAGGCCACCAGCGCCGCCGCCACCTCCGCCTCGTGCAGGATCATGCTCCGGTCGTCGCCATCGTCCCCGGTCACCTGGATTTCGGTTTCGACCCCGCCGCCGCCGGGCTGGCCGGGACGGTGGGTGACCTTGCCGACCGTGCCGTTGGGCAGCGGTTCCCGCATCCGGCGGCGGCGGTCCAGCACGGCCTTCACCACCTCCTGGTCGGTGAACACAAGGCAGCGCAGTTCCTTCATCGCCATTCCTTCATCGGGGGCCGCTCCGGCCCGGGGAAACGCGCAAATTCTACTCCACCGCCACCGCGCGCCCAGCAGGAAATCGGCGGAACCGCGCCCTTTTTGCGCCGTGGGCCTCCTCGCTTATCGCATGGCGGGCGGGAGCGGGGGGTTGACCGTGGCCGCGAAACCGGACAATTGAAGGCTTCATCGTTCCCCCTGTTTGCACAAGGCAGCGCGTCCCATGTCGCACACCGTCCATCGCACCGACGTCGTCATCGTCGGCGCCGGCCCCGTCGGTCTCTTCGCCGTGTTCGAATGCGGCATGCTGAAGATGCGATGCCATGTGGTGGACGCGCTGGACATGGTGGGCGGGCAGTGCACGGCGCTGTACCCGGAAAAACCGATCTACGACATCCCGGCCCACCCCGCCATCGAGGCCGCCGACCTGATCGACCGGCTGGCGGAGCAGGCCGCCCCCTTCAACCCGACCTATCATCTGGGCCAGCAGGTCGAGAAGCTGACCCGCACGGACGAGGGGCGCTGGCTGGTGGAGACCAGCACCGGCACGCGGATCGACACCCGGGCGGTGATCATCGCCGCCGGCTGCGGCGCCTTCGGCCCCAACCGCCCGCCGCTGGACGGGCTGGAGCAGTATGAGGGCACGTCCGTCTTCTACATGGTCCGCCGCAAGCAGGACTTCGCCGGCAAGCGCGTGGTGATCGCCGGTGGCGGCGATTCCGCGGTGGACTGGACCCTGTCGCTGGCCGACGTGGCGGCGAAGGTCTATGTCGTCCACCGCCGGCCCAAGTTCCGCGCCGCCCCGGAAAGCGTCGCCCGCATGGACGCGCTGGTCCGCGAGGGCAAGGTGGAGATGGTGGTGCCCTACCAGCTTTCCGGGCTGGTGGGCGAGAACGGCCAGCTTTCCGCCGTGCGCGTCGCCACGCTGGACGGCGAGGAGAAGGACCTGCCCGCCGACGCGCTGCTGGCTTTCTTCGGCCTGTCGATGAATCTGGGGCCGATCGCCGACTGGGGCCTGAACCTGGAGCGCAGCCACATCGGCGTCAGCCTGCCCGGCTGCGCCACCAGCGCCCCCGGCGTCTACGCCATCGGCGACATCGCCACATATCCCGGCAAGCTGAAGCTGATCCTCTGCGGCTTCTCCGAGGCGGCGCAGGCGGCCCACGCCATCCACCCGCTGGTCCATCCGGGCGAGGCGCTGCACTTCGAATACTCCACCTCCAAGGGTGTTCCGGGCGCCGAGTAAGCGGTCCCGAACGGAAACGGGCCGCCGGGGGGAACCGGCGGCCCGCTCCGTCAGCGGCTGACGGGAGGCATGAAATCAGCCGCCGCGGGGGGCCTTGTCGGGACCCGGACCTTGGCCGGGGCCTTCGCCGTGCATCGGACCGGGGCCGTGTCCGCGCATGCCGTGGTGGCCGCCCATTCCGTCACCCATGCCGCCGCCCATGCCGCGTCCGGCGCGGTTCAGGAACCGGTCGGCCTGTTTCTGCTGGTCCGGGGTGAGCTGGGCGTAGAGGTCGGTCAGCGCCGGGCGCACCTCCTGAAGCTGGGCGAGGCGGGCCGACATCATGGCCTCCATCCGCTCCAGCCGGGCCGGGGCGGCGGCGGGCATGGGCTGGTCCTTGTACTTGGTGCACAGATCCTGGGTGTGCTTCTGGCTCGCCTTCGCGGTGTCGGCGAACTTGGTCCAGGCGGCGCGCTGCTGGTCGGTGATGTTCAGCTTCTTCTCGGCATAGGCCAGCATGCCGGCCAGACGGGCGTCCTGGTCCTCGCACATGCGGGAGAAGTGGCGGCCATGGTCCCCGCCGGGGCCGGCGCCGGGACCCGGCTGCTGCTGGGCGAAGACCGGCACGGCGAGGCCGAGGCCGAGAACCAGCGCGGCGGTGGTCATCATAGCGCGTTTCATGGGGATGCTCCTTGTGATCGAAGGTGTTTGTCGCCTTCCCGATGACCCGATCATGGGCCGTCAACGTATCCGGTTGATGTCCGGCCTTCCGTCATTTGGTAACGCTGTGTAACAGCCGGGCCGCCCGTAACGTGGCGTTACACATTTCTTCTTCACCCCGGCGCGCGCCCGTCGGATCATGGGCGCCATGGACCGCACACCTCACCTTCTGGTGGTCGACGACGACCGCGAAATCCGCACCCTCCTCTCGCAGTTCCTGACGCGGCACGGCTTCCGCGTGACCGGGGCCAAGGACGGGGCGGAGATGATGCGCACGCTGGACAGCGCGCGCGTGGACCTGATCGTGCTCGACCTGATGATGCCGGGGGAGGACGGGCTGAGCCTGTGCCGCCGCCTGCGCGCCACGCCCGAGACGGCGCAGACGCCGGTCATCATGCTGACCGCCATGGGCGAGGAGACCGACCGCATCGTCGGGCTGGAGATGGGCGCCGACGACTATCTGGCGAAGCCCTTCAGCCCGCGCGAGCTGCTGGCCCGCATCAAGGCCGTGCTGCGCCGCTCCTCCGGGCCGCCGGTGGCCGGCGGGGCGGCGGGCAAGACGCTGGGCTTCGAGGGCTGGACGCTCGACCTCGCCAAGCGGGAACTGCGCTCGCCGGACGGGGTGCTGGTGCAGCTCTCCGCCGGGGAATACGACCTGCTGGTCGCCTTCGTGGAGCATCCGCAGCGGGTGCTGACCCGCGACCAGCTCCTCGATCTGGCCCGCGGGCGCTCGGCGGTGCCCTTCGACCGCTCCGTGGACGTGCAGGTCAGCCGGCTGCGCCGCAAGATCGAGCCCGACCCGGCGGACCCCACGATGATCAAGACCGTGCGCGGCGGCGGCTATCTCTTCACCCCGGCGGTGACGGGAGGCTGAGATGACCCATTCCCGCTTGGGGGCTGCCCGCAAAAGCCGCCTGCTGGTGGCCCGGCGCTGGCTGCCGGACAGCATCGCCTCCCGGCTGGTGCTGACGGTGGTGCTGGCGCTGCTGCTGACCCAGGCGGTCAGCGCGCTGGTCTATCTGACCGACCGGCCCGAAGGCCCGCCGGCGCACAGCATGCGCGTGCTGGTGCAGCGCGTGACGGCCATCGTCCAGCTCGTGGAAAGCACCCCGCCGGACGACCGGCGGCGGCTGGTGAAGGCGATCGACGACCCCGTGCTGCGGGTGGAGTGGAAGACCGAGACGCCCCGCTTCGCCAACCGGCGGGACGGCTTCCCCTTCGACCGGCTGCGCCGCGCCATCCGCGGGGAGCTGAACGACTCCGACCGCGCCGTGGTGGTGGAGGTCCGGCGGGAGCGCCCGATGCCCGGCCCCTTCCCGGTGGAGGAGCACCGCTGGGGCACCGACGTCCGGCTGTCGGTGCAGCTGGGCGACGGGTCCTGGCTGACGTTCGTCGGCGGCGACCCGCTGGAGGGGCCGTTCCGGCTGCTGCGCTTCGTCCTGTGGATGGCCGGCATCGTGGCGGCGGTGGCTCTGGTCTCGGTCTGGACGGCGCGCCGCATGACCGCCCCCATCGCGCGCTTCGCCGACGCGGCGGAGCGGCTCGGCGTGGACGGCGAGGCGCCGCCCCTGCCCGAGGCCGGCCCGAAGGAGTTGCGCGCGGCCACCCGCGCCTTCAACCGGATGCAGGCGCGCCTCGCCCGCTTCGTCGCCGACCGCACCCAGATGCTGGCGGCGATGAGCCACGACCTGCGCACCCCGCTGACCCGCCTGCGCCTGCGCGCCGAGCTGGTCGAGGACCCGGAGATGCAGCGCAAGATGCTGGCCGACCTGGACGAGATGGCGGCGATGATCAACGCCACGCTGGCCTTCGCCCGCGACGACGCGAAGCACGAGCCGCGCGGCCCGCTCGACCTCGCCGACCTTCTGCAGAGCCTGTGCGACGACCGCGTGGACGCCGGGCACGGGGCCGCCTACGAAGGGCCGGCGCACGCGACGGTGGACGGGCGCCCGGTGGCCCTGCGCCGCGCCTTCGCCAACCTGATGGACAACGCCATCGCCTATGGCGGCGGCTTCACCGTGCGGCTGCGGCCCGGCGACGGGCGTCAGGGGGGCGACTTGCGGGTGGAGATCGACGACAACGGCCCCGGCATCCCGGAAGCCGAGTTCGAGAAGGTCTTCGCCCCCTTCTACCGGCTGGAGCGCTCGCGTTCCCGCGACACCGGCGGGGTGGGGCTGGGGCTGGCCACCGCCCGCACGGTGGTGCGCGGCCATGGCGGCGACATCGCCCTGGCGAACCGCCCGGAAGGCGGCCTGCGGGTGACGGTGACCCTGCCGCGGTGACTCAAGGGGGGCGGACGAGGGACGAAAGCCCTCGCCCCTCTGGGGAGAAGGGATCATGCGCCGCAACACCGGCGGCGGGCCGGCGGTTATCGGTGGAGGACCGTCCTGACCGGAGACCGCCGCCATGCCCCGGATCGACCGCACCCCAGCCCCCCTGGACAGCCGTCCCCATGTGGTGATCGTCGGCGCGGGGTTCGGCGGGCTGGCCTGCGCGGAGGCCCTGGGCGGCACGAACATCCGCGTCACCGTCATCGACCGGAACAACTACCACCTGTTCGTTCCGCTGCTCTATCAGGTGGCGACCGCCGCCCTGTCGCCCGCCGACATCGCCGAGCCGATCCGCCGCATCCTCAGCCGCCACCCCAACATCGACGTGGTGATGGGGGAGGTGACCGGCATCGACCGCGCGGCCAGACAGGTGGAACTGGCCGACGGCAGCGTCGTCCCCTACGACCGGCTGGTGCTGGCGACCGGCTCCTCCTACAGCTATTTCGGGCACGACGACTGGGCGGAGATCGCCCCCGGCCTGAAGACCATCGAGAACGCCCGCCGGATCCGCGCCCGGCTGCTGATGAATTTCGAGCAGGCGGAGATATCCGGGGACGCGGCCCGGCGGAAGGCCCTGATGACCACCATCGTGGTCGGCGGCGGCCCCACCGGGGTGGAGATGGCCGGATCGGTGGCGGAACTGGCCCGCTACACGCTGGCCCGCGACTTCCGCCGCATCGACCCGCGCACCGCCCGGGTGCTGCTGGTGGAGGCCGGGCCGCGCATCCTGTCCGGCTTCCCGGAGGATCTCGGCCACTACGCCCGGCGCAAGCTGGAGGAGCTGGGCGTCGTCGTGCTGACCGGGCAGGCGGTGGAGGGCATCACGCCGGAGGGCGCGACGGTCGGCGGGCGCTTCATCCCGGCGGGGACCATCGTGTGGGGCGCCGGCGTCAAGGCGTCGCCCGCCGGGTCCTGGCTGGGGGTGGAGACCGACCGCAGCGGGCGCATCCCGGTCAACGCCGACCTGTCGGTCCCGGGCGCGCCGGACGTCTACGCGCTGGGCGACACGGCGGCGCTGGCCGGTGAGGACGGGAAGCCGCTGCCCGGACTGGCGCAGGTCGCCAAGCAGCAGGGGGAGCATCTGGGCGGCGGGCTGGAGGCCAGCCTGCTGCGCGGCCAGCCGCTGGCGCCCTTCCGCTTCCGCAACCGCGGCAACACCGCCATCGTCGGGCGCAGCGCCGCCGTCTTCGACTTCGGGAGGCACCGGCTGAAGGGCTGGTTCGCCTGGCTGCTGTGGGCCGTCGTCCACGTCTATCTTCTGGTGAATTTCCAGAAGCGGATGCTGGTCACCATGCAGTGGCTGTGGCGCTGGGCCACCTACCAGCGCGGCGCGCGGCTCATCACCGCCGACCGCCCGGCCCCGGTCGCGGAGGCCGTCACCTCACCCCACGGGCGGGAGGCGGAACCCTTCGATCCGCGGCCCTTTCCGGACATGAAGCGCGGCCAGGGGTGAATCAGGAGGCGGGCGGAAGCGGCAGGATGCAGCGGAAGCGGGTGCCGTTGCCAACCCACTCCTCGACCTCCAGCCGCCCGCCGTGCAGTTCCATGACGTTGCGGACCAGCGACAGGCCGAGCGCCGCGGCCCCGCGCGGGTCGTTGCGGTCATAGCGCGAGGGCATGGCGGCCTCGCCCGGCCCGGCGCCGCTGCCCACGGTCAGCAGGAGGGCGCCGGCGGTCCGCTCGCCGGACAGCAGGATGCGCCGGTCCGCCGGGGGATGGCGGATGGCGCCGACGACCAGGGTGAACAGCGCCTGCTTCAGCCGCCGGGCGTCGCCCTCCACCACGCCCAGCGACGGCGGGATGGAGAGGTCGAGCCGCAGCCCCTCGCGCCGCGCCCATTCGCGGGTCAGCTCGCCCACCGTCTCCAGCAGGTCGTGCACGTCCACCGCCGCGCGGTCCAGCGTGGTGACCCCGGCCCCCAGGCTGGTCATGTCCACCACGTCGTCGATCAGCTCCAGCAGCCGTTCGCCGGCGTTCAGCACGCCCTTCACATAGTCGAGCTGCCGCGGGTTCAGCTCCCCGAAATACTGGTTCGCCAGCACTTCGGCAAAGCCGATGATGCCGTTCAGCGGGTTGCGCAGATGGTGCGAGACGTTGGCGATGAACTCGCTCTTCAACTGGTCGGCGGCCTCCAGCGCGGCGTTCGAGGCGCGCAGCGCCTGCTCCAGCCGGGCGCCGTCGGTGACGTCCAGATAGCTGTTCAGAACCGCCCCGTCGGGCAGCGGCAGGGTGGAGAACTCCACGACCGACCCGTCCGCCCGCTCCAGCCGGCCCGAGCGCACGGCGCGCTCCAGCGTCGCGCCGATCATCTCGTCCTTCAGGCTGTCCCAGTCGCCGCCATTCTCCAGGAAGGGCCGCATGTGCTCGAACAGGCCGGAGATGTGCGGCTCGCCCAGCAGGTCGTCGTCGTGCAGGTCCCAGATGCGGGCGAAGGCCGGGTTGGACAGCTTCAGCCGCCCGTCGCCGCCGAACACCGCGATGCCCTCCGCCAGATTGTCCAGCGTCTCCTGCTGCACGGCGATCAGCGTGTTGTAGGAGGACTCCAGAGCCAGCGTGTTGGTCACGTCCTCCAGGATCTGCATCAGCCCGCCCAGCGGGTGCGGGGCGGCGAGGCTGCGCAGCGTCGTGCCGTCCGGCAGGTGCATCAGCTCCTCGACCGGCTCCAGCAGGCGGGTGTAGCGGCTCAGCCGTTCGCGCTTGTAGCTCTGGTAGTCGGCGTATTCGGGCAGGCGGCGGCGGGTGCGCAGCTCCTCCAGGATCTCGCCATGGGTGGGCTGGCTGCGCAGCCAGGATTCCTCCAGGTCCCACAGACGGGCGTAGGCCTGGTTGAAGAAGGTCAGCCGCGTGTCGGCGCCGAAGATGGCGATGGCCGCTCCCAGCCGCTCCAGCACCTCCGCGTGGGCGGCGAGGTGGCGGTTCAGCTCGCCCCGCATCTCCTCCACCGCGGTGAGGTCCAGCGCGTAGCCGACGACCAGCGTGCCGTTGCCGTCCGGGGCGGGCAGTGGGGCCTCGGTCACCTCCAGAAGGCGCCGCTCCGTTCCGATGACGGCGGAGATCCGCTCCGACTGGGCGACCCCGCTGTCCCGCGCCCGCTCCGCCAGGGCGCGCCCGCCGCCGCCCGCGGCCAGCTCCCTGCCACCTTCCAGGACGGCGGCGGGTTCGGAATCCACGGCGCGGGCGTAGGCGCGGTTGCACCAGGACAGCGTCAGCCCGGCGCCGCGCAGCCACACCGGCAGCGGCAGGGCGTCCACCGCTGCGCGCAGCTCGGCCAGCGCCGATTCGGCGTCCTGCCGCCCGCGGGTCAGGCCGTCCTGCTCGGCGCAGCGGTCGGTGATGTCCTCCAGCCAGACGACGTCCTGGTGGCCCGCGGGTTCGGCGCCGTTTCCCGG
>NZ_JAUJFI010000280.1 GCF_030849505.1 Azospirillum isscasi
CGCCACCGCCGCCGGCCAGCCGGTCAGCGCCGTGCTGCCGGCGGCGGCCTGCGAGGACATCGCCGCCGCCCTGGCCGTGCGCCGCACCCTGCACCGGGAGGACCACAGCGTGCTGCCCTTCCAGTCGCACGGTCCGCAGCGTCCCGGCCACGGCCCCGGCGCGCTGTTCATCGGCGGGCACGGCGGTCTGTCGGACGTCGAGCGCCGGCTGGCGGACATCTATTGTTCGAAGATGTCGGTGGGGTTCGACAATGTGTCCCTGTACGAACAGCTCCACCTCGCCCAGCTCGCCACGGTGCACGCCCTGGGCAAGCTGGCCGAATACAAGGACGAGGTGACCGGGGAGCATGTCCGGCGCATCGGGCGCTGGGCCACCGCCATCGCCCGGGAGCTTCAGGCGCGGGGCGACTGCGGCGGCGAGGCGGACGACCGGTTCTGCGAGCTGATCGGGCTGGCCAGCATGCTGCACGACGTCGGCAAGGTCGCCATTCCCGACCAGATCCTGCGCAAGCCCGGCAAACTCGACCCGGAGGAGATGGCCCAGATGCGCCAGCACGCGGCCATCGGCGCGCGCATCCTGCGCGATGCCTCCGGCGCGGTCGGCGGGCGCAGCTATCTGACGATGGGGGCGGAGATCGCCGAGAGCCACCACGAGAAGTTCGACGGCTCCGGCTATCCCCATGGGCTGGCGGGCGACGCCATCCCGTTGTCGGGCCGCATCGTGGCGGTGGCCGACGTCTACGACGCCCTGCTGCACCGCCGCCCCTACAAGGAGGCGTGGGAGCTGGCGGCGGTGATCGATCTGATCCGCGCCGAATCGGGCCGGCATTTCGACCCGCGGGTGGTCGACGCCTTCGCCGCCGTCCTGGACCGCGGCGGGCCGGAGGCGTAGAGCGGCCCCCGGCCACGCGGCCATCCGGCCCCTTTGTTACGAGCCCTGGCTCAGCGCCTCGGCCAGCGCGCGGTCGGGATGCTGCCCGCCGACGATGAGCTGCATGGAGCCGGTCGGCACCTCCACCCCCAGCTCGTCGAAGCGCTTCTTCATGCGGCGGTTGAACTCGCGCGACACGCCCCACTGCCGGGTCGGGCGCGTCTTGAAGCGCGCGGTGATGAGCTGCGTCGAGTCGGGCTGGAACTTGTCCAGGCCCATCACCTCCAGCGGCGCCATGATGTCGGGCGCGAACAGGGCGTCGGATTGCAGCCCGGTGCCGATGTCCTTCAGCAGCTCGATCACGCGGTCCGGGTCCTCGCGGTAGGCGACCCGCACCTCGAACAGGGCGTAGGAGAAGTCCTTCGACATGTTCTTGACGGTGCTGACCGAGTTGAAGGGCACCGTGTGGATGGCGCCCGACGAATCGCGCAGCCGGATGGAACGGATGGAGATGGCCTCCACCACGCCGGAATGGCCGCCGCCGACATCCACCACGTCGCCGATGGAGATGCTGTCCTCGAACAGGATGAACAGGCCGGTGATGATGTCCTTGACCAGCGTCTGCGACCCGAAACCGACGGCCAGACCGACCACACCGGCACCGGCCAGCAGCGGCGCGATGTTCACCCCCAGCTCCGACAGGGTGATCAGCGACACCATGGTCACCAGCACCACCAGGAAGGCGTTGCGCAGCAGCGGCAGCAGGGTGCGCACCCGCGCGCTGCGCTCGATCCGCGTGCCGTTGCGGTCGGTGGAGGCCAGGAAGCGCTCGATCATCGCGCTCACCACCTCCCAGGCGATGACGGAGCCGGCCAGCAGCAGGCCGATGGTGACCGTGCTGCGCAGGATGCGCTGGCCCAGCCGCGTGTCCGTCCAGGCCAGCGTGTCGAAGCCCCAGCCGTAGAGGATCATCATCGCGGCACCGATCCAGATCACCGTCTTCACCGCCCGGTGCAGGAAGGGCAGGTAGAGCGATGCGCGGTCCTTCAGCGGCGGCAGGGCGCCCTGGCTGTCCGGAACCATGCGCAGGCCGCGGCGCAGGCCGCGGTTGATGCCGTTGACCAGCAGCCGGGCGGCCACCGCCACCAGGATGGTGATTCCGGTGGCGCGGGCCAGATACTCGAACCCGCCATAGACGTTCAGCACCCAGACGCCGAAGGTCACCACCACATAGACGATGGCCAGAACGTGCCAGACGTCGGCGAAGCGGCGGCGGGCGGAGCGCAGGACCGCGCCCTGGCCTTCCGATTCGCGGGCCGCGGTGGCCGCCGGGTCGCCGTCGCCGGACAGCGGGTTGCCGTGCATCCAGTCGGCCACCGTGCGCCGGTTCTGCAGGATCAGCGCGATCAGCATGCCGGCGATGGCCAGACCCAGCAGCTTCAGCGACGCGCCATAGGCGCCCAGCGGCAGGCCCAGCACATAGGCGCCCTCCGCCAGGAAATAGCCGTAGACGCCGACCGCGGCCAGCCGGCGGACCCAGCGGTAGAGGCGCAGCGCGTTGGCGTCGCCCATCCGCACCAGCCGCAGGCCCGGCGCGAAGGGCGAAATCAGGATGCGCGCGGCGACCAGCAGGATTTGCAGGATGACGGTCGCGTTGATGACCGCCAGGGCGACCAGCCGCACGCGCGGCCCCGGCTCGCTGACCGACAGGATGGCGTAGCCGACGACGATGAAGGCGGCGATCGGCGCCAACTCCAGCAGCGCGCGGCCCAGCAGCAGCGGAATCCGCACCAGCACCGTGGTTCCCCGGCGGGTGGCCAGGGCGTTGCGCGGCCGGGCGAGCAGCCAGCCGACGAAGCGCTCCATCACCAGACCGGCGGTTAGGATCATCGACAGCTGGATGGCGATCTGCATCCAGCGGTCGCGGGCGGACGGGTCCACCATCTGCCGGTTCGCCCATTCGATGGCGCCCGGCAGCTCCTTGAACACGTTGCCGACCTGGACGAGCTGGCGGCTCAGCACGTCCATGCGCTCCGCCAGGAAGGACAGGGCGCTGGCCCCGATGGTCTCCGGCAGGGTGCTGGCCGCCGGGGCCTCCTCCGCCTTGGCCTGGTCCAGGCCCTTCTGCGCGGCCACCAGCGCCTTCAGCTGCTCCACCAGCCGGGCGCGGGCCGCCGGGTCCTCCAGCGTCGCGATCATCGCCTGCATCTGCTCCGGCGTCGGATCGGGCGAGGCGGCAGGCTCCGCGGGGGGCGCGGCGGCGGGGGCGGGGCCGGCGGCGCCCGGCACGGGGCCGGCGGCCAGCGACGGCTGGGCGAATCCGATGAGAAGCAGAAGGACGGCGATTGCGCCCATGCAGGAGACCGTCCACCGGGTGCGTGCGCGAAGCATCCCTGTCCTTTTCCGTGGTTTCCACGATGCGGTGATGAAGGTCGGGGACGTTATCCCGTGCCCGCGCCCTTGCCAACCCGCGCAGTTTCAGACCTTTTTGGGACGGAATTGCGGCCACGCCCAAGGCGCCGGGCCGCGTCCGCCAACGGGGTTACGGCCCCTCTCCGCCATCTTTGACGCCATCTTTGACGCCATCTTTGACATGGCAGGCGACACGGTGGCCCGGCGCCACGGGGTCGAGCGCCGGCGGAACCTGCGCGCAGCCGTCATGGGCGAGCGGGCAGCGCAGCCGCAGGGCGCAGCCGGTCGGCGGGCGCAGGGGGGATGGCGGATCGCCGTGCAGCGCGGGCCGGG
>NZ_JAUJFI010000281.1 GCF_030849505.1 Azospirillum isscasi
TGAGCGTTCAGCGGCCGAAGCGTGATCGCGGCGCCGTAGGCGGCGATGGCGTCGTCGAATCGGCCTTGCCCTTTCCGAATCTGAGCCAAACTGGCGTGACACTCGAAAATATCCGGACGCACCGCGATGGCATTGACCAGGAAATTGCCCGCAGCTTCCAAGTCACCCACCCGCCGTCGCAGCGCGCCAAGCGCCATCAGACAGTCAAAATGGTCACGATGAACGTAAAGTATGTTGCGGTAAATGCGTTCTGCCTCTTCCACCCGCCCTAAATTAGTGAACTCAGCAGCTAGGACGAACGCTTGATGCATCGACATGGGGCAGGGGTCCAAGTTGAACGCAGTTTTTGAAGGTGTTTCCATGCATTATATGAAAATACAAATTAAGAAAAAGCAAAAATGAGAATCGAATAGGAAAACTATCGTACGGCGCGAACGTTCGGCGTTGCGCCGTGCTTGCGCACGACCGATCCGCTACCGGAATCCTCTATGCGCGGTGTGATCAAGTTAACTGCCGTTCCTTTGTCCGGTAGGAGAAGCCGTCGGGCTCATGGACCATGATTCCGCTGCCGCCGCGCTCCACGACGCCGGGGTTGGGGCGGTGCCGGGGTGGGGGAGCCCGATTTTCACGAAGACGAAAAGGGCCGTCGCTTCGAGATAGGCGAGGCTGCCGGCGTAACTGAGCGTGGCGGGGCAGGGAATGTCGAATGCGATCACTCTGCCAGCATGTATCCACAAGAACCGAGCCGGTTCGCGCGATTGTGCGAACTGCGGCCAGCGTGCCCATGCTATCGTTGGACATGGCTGCAAGCGTGCTGAGGCTTTTCCCCGGACCGCCGGAAGAGGTTGCGCTGGCAGGGCTGTATCTGGCCGATGCCGTGCACACCCTCGGCAGTTCCGCCGCGCCTTTCGTATACGCAAGCTTCGTGGGCAGCCTGGATGGGCGCATCGCGTCGCGGGACCCATCCACCGGATTCAGCCGCCTTCCGGTCGAGATCATCAACGAGAACGACTTCCGCCTGTTCCTGGAATTGCAGGCCCAGGCCGATTGCCTCGTCACGCACGGCGGATATCTGCGCGACCTTGCGGCTGGCCGGCTGGACGATGTCCTGCAGATCGGGACCCATGGCGTGGGCCGCGACCTCCTGCGCTGGAGGGAGGAGAAGGGCCTGCCCGCCCAGCCCGCGGTGGTGATCGCCAGCGCGAGCCTCGACTTTCCGATGCCGGAATCCGTCGTCCGGCAGGCCCGGCGCGTCCTGATCGCGACGGGCCGGCAGGCGCCGCAGGATCGGGTGGAAGCGTTGCGGGCGCAGGGTTATCCGGTCATCGTCGCTGGAGACGGCGCGTCGGTGGAGGGGGCGCCTTTGGTCCGGGAACTCGGCGGGCTCGGCTTTCGCAGCGTGTATCTGCTGACCGGTCCCCGCATGCTGTCCACCATGCTGCGGGACGGGGCGCTGTCGCGGCTCTACCTGACCATCGCACACCGCCTCATGGGCGGCGAGGACTTCCACACCATGACGGCGGGGCCCCGGTTGGAGGGCGCCGGACGTTTGCGCCTGTCGTCGCTCCATTACGACGCCACGGCGCCGGACGGCGCCGGCCAGTGGTTCGCCCGGTTCGAGCCATTGCGTCCCGCCGGCTAGGAAGGCGCGCCGAGGCGCCTCCGGGACCGCGTTCAGGTGAACCCGGGAAACAAAAACGTCCGGCGGCGGCGGGGCCGGGGTGACCCGCTGCCGCCGGGGAGTCGGTCGCGGACGTGCAACGGTGCCTTGCCGCTACAACTGGGCGCAGGCGTAGGCGTTGATCTCGGTGCCGACGGCGATCACATGGATTTTCGGTTTGCGCCAGGTCTTCATGATGCGCTCCCTCAGATCTCCAACGGGTGAAAAGGACCATCTGCGGTTTCGGTCCTCTTGAGGAAGCCTACCGGCCCGGTGATGGCGCGGCCATCCTACTTATGGATAGCGGAATGGAAAATGCGTAGGGAGATTTTGTTGTGAAACCGAATTAAAATTACTCTTCTTGCTTTGTATTCTAAGAGTCTTTTCTCAGTTCGTCTCCGAATGCGTGCTTGAGGCGGATCGCAGGATCGCCGCAACATGACGGCGCGTCTTCCTGGGAGGACGCGCTCTTGGGCAGAACGGCTTGGACCCGATCCCATGACGAGGACAGTTGCTCCGGTTGCGCTGCTCGCGCTGCTCGCCGGCTTCGGCACGGCGCGGGCCGAGGAAGGCTATCCCACCTACGCCCGCGTCGATTACGTTCTCGGCTGCATGGTTTCCAACGGCCAGGGGCCGGATGTCGTGCGCAAATGCTCGTGCAGCATCGATGAGATCGCCGCGCATTTCCCGTACGACAGTTACGTGGCGATGGAGACCGCGCGGAGCATGCAGGACGCTCCCGGCGAGCGCGCCTCGCTGATGCGCGACGTGGGATGGATCAAGGATCTGCTGAACGAATTCCGGCAGGTTCAGGTCGCTGCCGACCTGAAGTGCTTCTGACCGGTCCGTCCGTGCCGCACCCTTCCGCTTACGAACCGGGGTTGGCGCGGATCGGCCAGCTTTCCTTGAAAACGCGCCCGTTCGAATCCTCGGCGGTGACCTCCAGCGTGCCCTGTTCGTCCGGCACCAGGGAGAAATGGATGCTGGGGTCCTCACTCAGCGAGATGTCGGACTGCACGTCGAGCACCGGCATCCCGTTGTAGCGGATGGCGACGGTCTTCACGTAGTGGGCCGGGATGAAGTAGTAATTGAGCTGGTCGTACTGCATGCCGGTGTAGTTGGGATGGCTGATCAGCAGTTGCGCGATCACCGGTTTTCCCGCGACGATGCTGTCGGGCAGGTTCAGTTTCATCTTGCCCATGCGGGCGACGGCGAGCTGCGCGTTCTTCAGGGCCGGCGCGGAGCAGCCCCCGGACGCCTTGACGAACTGCGCGGTGCGGAGCAGCCGCCCGTCCCCGGTCTCGGCGACGGCGGTGATGTTCGTGTAGGCGTTGACCCGCACGCGGGTGTCGATGGCCTGCGGGCCGTCGCCCCGGGCGAACCGGAAGGTTGCGGCCAGCGGCACCGGATTTTCATCGACGATGAGGTGGACCGCGGTCACCTGGACGCCGCTTCCGGGGGCCGTCACGATCCGGATGGGCACGACCGCCGCGTCGTTGGCGCGCTTCGGCGCCTCCAGGCTGAGGAGCGGCCCGGCGTCCTCGACCGTGCGGCCTGCGAAATACATGTCGCGCAGCATGTCCCAGCGTTCGTCCTGGGGAGAGGCCGCCAGGGCGGTTCCGGCGCTCAGGCACAACCACGCCGCTCCCGCCAGCGTGGTGCCCGCCAGGGCGCTGATGGTCCGGTGCGGTGTCGTCATGGCTTCCTCCCGTCTCATTCCTATTCCAGTTCGGCCCATTCCAGTTCGGCGAAGGCCGCCGTCACGTTGCGCGGGTTGTAGGCGTCGAACAGCCGCCAGCGCGGCGCCTCGTCGGAGGCGACCGTTTCGGTGGCCTGCTGGATGGTGCCGTGGGCGGCCTGGACCGCGCGGACGCCGCCGGCCACCCGCTCCAGGTAGCGGCGCAGGTCGGCCGCCGCGCCCGGCCAGGG
>NZ_JAUJFI010000282.1 GCF_030849505.1 Azospirillum isscasi
GGCGCCCGCCGGGGCCGGAGCTGCCGCCGGGGCGGCCGCCGGAGCCGGGGCGGCCTGCGGAACGGCGCCGCTGCGGGTGGACGGAGCGCCGCCGGCGACCGCCTTGAAGGCCCCGTCGCCAATCAGGCCGAGCACCGCACCGACGCTGACGTTGGCACCCTCGGGCTGCAGGATGTCGGCCAGGGTGCCAGCCGCCGGAGCGTTGACTTCCAGCGTGACCTTGTCGGTCTCCAGTTCGACCAGCGGCTCGTCAACGGCGATGGCATCGCCGACCTTCTTCAGCCAGCGGGCAACGGTCGCCTCGGAGACGGACTCGCCCAGGGTGGGGACCTTGATATCAGTAGCCATAAGTTCCTCTCGTTCTTTCTTGTTTTACGCCTGGGCGTCGAGTCAGCGGATGACGAGGGCGTCTTCCAGAAGCTTCGCCTGCTCCTGGTTGTGACGCTTGAGAAGGCCGGTGGCCGGCGACGCGGAGGCCGGACGGCCCGCGTAGCTGGGGCGGCGCGCCTTGTGCTCGATCGAAGTCAGGGCGCCTTCCAGACGGCGGTCGACGAAGGTCCAGTAGCCCTGGTTCTCCGGCTCCTCCTGGCACCACACGACCTCGGCGTTCGGATAGCGGGCGAACTCCTCGGTCAGGGCGGAACGCGGGAACGGGTAGAGCTGCTCCAGACGGATGATCGCCACGTCCTTGACGCCGCGCGCCGTGCGCTCCTGCAGCAGGTCGTAATAGACCTTGCCGGTGCAGACCACGATGCGGCGGATCTGCTCGTTCGGCAGCAGGTCGGTCGCCGTCTCGCCCAGGACGCGGCGGAAGTTCGTGCCCTCGGCCAGTTCCGACAGGTTGGAGACGCACAGCTTGTGGCGCAGCAGCGACTTCGGCGTGAACAGCACCAGCGGCTTGCGGAAGGGCCGGCGCATCTGGCGGCGGAAGGCGTGGAACAGGTTCGCCGGGGTCGTCAGGTTGCAGATCTGCCAGTTGTCCTCGGCGGACATCTGCAGGAACCGCTCCGGACGGGCCGAGGAGTGTTCCGGACCCTGGCCCTCGTAGCCGTGCGGCAGCAGCAGCACGAGGCCGGACATGCGCAGCCACTTCGACTCGCCCGACGAGAGGAACTGGTCGATGATGGTCTGGGCGGTGTTGGCGAAGTCGCCGAACTGCGCCTCCCACAGGGTCAGGCTGTGCGGCTCGGCCAGCGAATAGCCGTATTCGAAGCCCACCACGGCGGCCTCGGACAGCGGGCTGTCATGGACCTCGAACGGGCCCTGCTTCGGGCTGAGGTGGTTCAGCGGGATGTACTTGGCCTCGGTGTTCTGATCGTACATCACCGCGTGGCGGTGCGAGAAGGTGCCGCGGCCCGAGTCCTGGCCGGACAGCCGGACGCCGTTGCCCTCGACCAGCAGCGTGCCGTAGGCGAGCGCTTCCGCCGTGGCCCAGTCGATGCCCTCGCCGGTCTCCAGCGACTTCTTCTTGGCTTCGAGCTGGCGGGCGATCTTCGAGTTGATCGCGAAGTCCTTCGGATACTCGCAGAGCTTGTTGCCGACCTCGCGCAGCACGTCGATCGCCACGCCGGTGTTGCCCTTGCGCTCGTCGTCGGTCTTCGCGGCCTCCAGGCCGGACCACTTGCCTTCCAGCCAGTCGGCCTTGTTCGGCTTGAAGGAGTTGGCGGCCTCGAACTCACCCTCCAGCTTCTTCATGAAGTCCTGGATCATCTGATCGGACTCGGCCTGGGTGAGGACGTTCTCCTCGACGAGCTGCTTGCCGTACAGCTCCCGCGTGGTCCCGTGGGCGCGGATCTTCTTGTACATCAGCGGCTGGGTGAAGCCCGGCTCGTCGCCCTCGTTGTGGCCGTGGCGGCGGTAGCAGACCATGTCGATCACCACGTCCCGCTTGAACTTCTGGCGGAACTCGGCGGCGATGCGGCTGATGTGGACGACGGACTCGGGGTCGTCGCCGTTGACGTGGAAGATCGGCGCCTGGACCATCTTCGCCATGTCCGAGCAGTAGACGCCCGAACGGGAGTAGGTCGGGTTCGTCGTGAAGCCGATCTGGTTGTTGATGATGAAGTGCACGGTGCCGCCGGTGCGGTAGCCGCGCAGCTCCGACAGGCCCAGCGTCTCGGCCACGATGCCCTGGCCGGCGAAGGCGGCGTCGCCGTGGATCAGCACGCCCATCACCTGCTCGCGGTCCAGGTCGTTGCGCTGCGCCTGCTTGGCGCGCACCTTGCCCAGGACGACCGGGTTGACCCATTCCAGGTGGGACGGGTTCGCGGTCAGCGACAGGTGGACGATGTTGCCGTTGAAGTCGCGGTCCGACGAGGTGCCGAGATGGTACTTCACGTCGCCCGAGCCCTGCACGTCCTGCGGGCTCGACGGGTTGCCCTGGAACTCCGAGAAGACGGCGGCGAAGGGCTTGCCCATGAAATTGGTCAGCACGTTCAGACGGCCGCGGTGGGCCATGCCGACGACGACCTCCTTCAGGCCGAGCTGGCCGCCGCGCTTCAGGATCTGCTCCAGCGCGGGGATCATCGACTCGCCGCCCTCAAGGCCGAAGCGCTTGGTGCCGGTGTATTTGAGCTGGAGGAACTTCTCGAAGCCCTCGGCGGCGATCAGGCGCTCGTAGATGGCGCGCTTGCCGTTCACCGTGAAGTCGGTGTGGTTGCGTCCACCCTCGATGCGCTCCTGGATCCAGGCCTTCTCTTCCGGGTCCTGGATGTGCATGAACTCGACGCCGATGTTCCCGCAGTAGGTCTTCTGCAGGATCTCCAGGATCTGGCGCAGCGACGCCGTTTCCAGGCCCAGCGAGTAGTTCAGGAAGATCGGGCGGTCCATGTCGCCCGGGCCGAAGCCGTAGGTCGCCGGGTCCAGTTCCGGGTGCGGCTCGCGCTTCTCAAGACCCAGCGGGTCGAAATGCGCGTTCATGTGGCCGCGCACGCGGTAGACGCGGATGAGCATCAGCGCGCGGATGCTGTCGAGCGTCGCGGCGCGGAGCTGCTGGTGGCTGATGCCGCCATACACCTGCTGGGCATGGGCGACGAGGCCGGCGTTGCCGGCACCGTTGCCGGCGGCGGGGGCGCCGATGCTTTCCAGCGAGGCGGCGATGGGGTCGAGCGCGCCGTTGGCCAGCGCACCGTCCTCCAGGCTCCAGGACGGGCCGTTCAGCTCGTTCAGCACGGCGCGGGAGTCGTCGTCCAGCTCCTTGAAGAAGCCGTTCCAGCTCGAATCCACCGAGGAGGGGTCCTTCAGGAAGCGCGCGTACAACTCCGCGACATATTCGGCGTTCGAGCCGAACAGGAACGAGGTCTTCTCCAGATTAGCGGACATATTTTTGCCTCGGGCGTTTGCCCGGTTCCCTCAGAGAGTTTTTTTGTTTGTCGCCGGGGTCCGGACGGCCCCTGGATTCTCCGATGGAGAACCCAGGGGCCGCCGATCCCTTGGCGGTGTGCGGGAATATGGGTTCCCGCCTACGCCTTTATCAGCCCTTGAAGACCTTGAGCATGGTGGAACCCAGGCTCGCGGGGCTGTCGGCGACGGCGATGCCGGC
>NZ_JAUJFI010000283.1 GCF_030849505.1 Azospirillum isscasi
CGAACCGCTGGCCGGGCCGCCGGCCGAGCCGCCAGCCCATGTGGCCATGCCCGCCCTGCCGGAGCCGCCGCCGGAACCGCCCGTCGCGGCGCTGAAGGCCGGGCTGCGCGCGGTCTTCCGGATCGGCTTCGACTTCAATTCCGCGCGCATCCGTCCGGAATCGCAGGCGGTGCTCGACCGCATCGGCGCGGTGATGACGGCGCCGGAGGCGGTGAACGCCCGCTTCCGCATCATCGGCCACACCGACGCGGCGGGCCGCGACGCGGCCAATCTGAAGCTCTCGCAGCGCCGGGCCGACGCCGTGGCGGACTATCTGGCGCAGCGGCACGGCGTGCGCCGCGACCGGCTGGACACCGCCGGGAAGGGGGCAAGGGAACCGCTGCTGCCGGAGACGCCGAAGGCGGCGGAGAACCGGCGGGTGGAGATCGTGAATTTGGGAGGGTGATTTTTGGGAGGGGGGTCCAGCGCCCAAACTCCCCAAAAATCACCCCCTACCCGTCCAGGTCGTCCCAGCCCCGCCGCTCCCAGGCGCCGTCGATGAAGGCCGCGGCGCGGGTGGAGCGGGGCAGGCCGCAGCAGGTCAGCACCGAGGGCGGAACCCGCCCGCCGCCGCGGCTCCACCACAGGCTGGCGCGGGGCGGCAGGGGGCCGACGCGCTCCTCCACCACGGTGGCGACGGTGGGATCGGCGCCGTTCGGCTCCGGACGGCCCAGGATCGCCATGCGGGCGGGCAGGGCGTCCACGTCCGCCCCGGCGCGGCAGGCGTCGGCGGCGATGGATTCGGCGCGGGTGAACCAATGCAGGCAGGCCACGGGCACCACCGCCAGATCGGTGCCGTAGGGCAGCGTGCCGACGATGGTGAAGGGATACTGCCGCCCCACCCGGTCGGCGCTGGGCATCATGATGCCGGCCAGCGGCGGTTCCCCGCACAGGCCCGGCGACAGGGCGAAACGCCAGACCGGGGCCGACTGGAACAGCCGCTCCCACGGCGTGCCGAGCTGGCGCACCGCCGCCTCCAGGACTTCCGTCAGCCAGGCGTCCCAGGGAAGCAGCACGCCGCGCGGCAGGCCGTAGCCCACAAAATCGCCGCGCGCCGGCACCTTGCCATGGAAGCCCACCGCGAAACCGGGGCTCATCAGCCGGCCCCGCCGTTGCCGGGGGAATGGGGGGCCGGCGCAGCCGGCTGGCCCAGCACGTCGAGGACGCGCGACACCAGCGCCTCGTCCGGCGGCACCGGGGCGAAGCCGGCCTCCACCAGCGCCGCCAGATGGTCGCCCAGCGCCCGGCGCTGCGCCTCATGGGTGGGGCCGGGCAAGGTGCGCTGCCAATCGGCGGCCAGCCATTCGGCGAGGACCGCGGGGTCGAGCGGCTCCCGCCCGCCGATCATGGCGTAGGCGCGCAGGGTCTGCCGCAGCAGGTCGGGCCGCGCCCAGCCGGTGCGGAGCTGCTCCTCCAGCCGCAGCACGATGCGCGACAGGAACACGCTGCGCAGCGCCCGCCGGTAGACGTCCTCCGCGGGAAGGCCGATGCGCTCCCCCTGCGACAGGCCGAAACCGAGCAGGGATGCCCGCCGCTCGCCGCGCTCCGCCCAGCCGCCGGGCAGGGCGCGCAGCGCGTCGAGCGCCGGCAGGACCGCCAGGAAGTCGGAATCGTCCACCCGCGTCAGGGACCGCGGCGGGGTGTCGAGCGCGTGCAGCCGCTCCTCCGCCTCCGCGACCGCCGCTTCCGCCCGCGCCAGAAGCGCGTCGTTGGCGCGGTGGCTGCTCAGCCCGGCCAGCCCGAGCAGAAGTCCCGCCGCCGCCGCCCCGCCCAGCACCCAGACGTGCCGCCGCCGCCGTGCCCGCTCCAGAGCGCGGTCCACCCCGACCATGTTCGCCTCGGGGAAGACCACCTCGGGCAGCAGCCGCTCCAGGAAGAAGGTCTGGGCCGGCGATTCCGCGGAGGCGCCGGGCTGGGTCGCGCTGCTGAGATAAATGCCGCGCAGCAGCGGCACCGCCTCCTCCGCCTCCGCGGTGAAGGCGGTGTCCACGAGGTCGGCCAGCGCCGCCTCGAACTCCGCCATGCGCAGGGGGAAGGCGAAGGCGTCGCTGCGCCGCTGGATGTCCGGTTCCTGGTGCAGCCGTTCGGGAAGCCGCTCCTCCAGCCGGCGCAGCAGCGCCTCGAACTGCGCGTGGAAGCTGGCGAGCGGACCGGGCGGGACGTCCTCCACCGGGAAGGTGATGCCCCAGATCTGGGCGCGCTCCGCCCGGTCCAGCGGGTCGAAATAGGTGGTGAAACCGTCCACGAGGTCGGCCTTGGTGCACAGCAGATAGACCGGCACCCGGATGCCCAGATGGGCGCGCAGCTCGCCCAGCCGCTGGCGGATGGTGATGGCGTGGTTGTGCCGCTCCTCGTCGCTCCAGACGGCGAGGTCGGTCAGGCTGATGGTCAGCAGGACGCCGTTCACCGGCTGGCGCGGGCGGTGCTCCTTCAGCAGGTCGAGCAGGCCGGACCAGACGCGCCCGTCCACCGCGCGGCGGCTGTCCTGGGTGGTGTAGCGGCCCGCCGTGTCGATCAGCACCGCCTCGTCGGTGAACCACCAGTCGCAATTGCGGGTGCCGCCCAGATTCTGCACCGGCATGCCGTCCAGCCCGGCGCCCAGCGCCGCGCCCAGACGGGCGTTGGCCAGCGCCGTGGTCTTGCCCGAACCGGGGGCGCCGATCACCAGATACCAGGGAAGCTGGTAGAGATACTGGCCGCCCCAGCGCGCGCCGAAGCGCTGCGTCTTCAGCCGGTCGATCACGGCGTCCAGCCGTTCGCGCACCGTGCCCAGCTCGTCCAGCGACGCCTTCAGCTCGGGATCGCGGGACGCCGCCAGCGCCTCCACGAAGCGGGCGTTGGCCGCGCTCTGCCGGGCGTCCTCGCGCCGGTTCAGCGCGTACCACAGGCCGAGGAGAAGCAGCGCCGGCAGCAGGCGGGCAGCCCCGCCCACCCCGAGCAGCGGCATCACCGCCCAGCCCAGCAGCCCCACCGACAGGGCGACCGCCAGGGTGGTCCACCAGCGCAGGCGCGGCGCCATCGCCGGGGCGGCACGGCGGGACTTGCTGCGGGAGTCCGGGCGGACTTGCGGGGACGGTTCGCGCATGGGCCGCGGCCTATTCGGGGTAGAGCCGGACATCGACGCGCCGGTTGGCGCCCCGGTTGGCCGGCGTGGTGTTGGGGGCCAGCGGTTCGCGCTCGCCCCGCCCTTCGGCGGTCAGGCGGTCGGTCCCCAGCGTGCGTTCCAGGATCTTCAGCACGGCCACCGCCCGCGCCTCGGTCAGCGCCTCCGGCGTGGGCAGCGGGCCGCCGCGCGGCGTCTGGTCGTCGGTGTGGGCGACCACCACCACACGCCCCGCCTCGGGACCCAGCGCCTGCCCGACGCGGTCCACCACGGCGCGGTAGCGGGCGCGGATGGCGTCGCTGCCGGTGGCGAACATGCCCGCCCCCTCGATGCGGACGACCAGCGCCCCGTCGTCGCCCGCCAGCACCGCCCGGCCATGACCGATTTTCCGTGCGTGCC
>NZ_JAUJFI010000284.1 GCF_030849505.1 Azospirillum isscasi
GGTCCCAGCCGGCGCCGCGGGCGAGGCCGCACAGCGTGTGCCCCGGCCCGGCCTCCAGCAACAGTCCGATGCCGCCCTCGCGCAGGGCCGCCACCCCGTCCGCGAAGCGCACGCCGCCGCGCAGGTGCCGCGCCCAGTAGGCGGGGTCGGTGGCCTGTTCCCCGGTGATCCAGGTGCCGGTGACGTTGGAGACGAAGCGCCGCTCCGGCGGGCGCAGCGTCAGCGCCGCCACCCGCTCGGCGAACCGCGGGATCACCGGGTCGAGCATGGCCGAATGGAAGGCGTGGGAGGTCTCCAGCCGCCAGCAGCGCAGGCCGCCGGCCTCCCGATCCTTGTGAAGCTCCTCGATGGACGGGATCGGGCCGGCCACCACGACCTGACGCGGGCCGTTGACGGCGGCGATGGACAGGCCCGTGTCCGCGATGAGATCCGCCGCCTCGTCCTCCGCCAGCGGCAGGGCGAGCATGGCCCCGGCGGGCAGGGAGTCGACCAGCCGCCCGCGCTCCGCCACCAGGGCCAGCGCGTCGTTCGGCGCGAAGACCCCGGCAAGACAGGCGGCGACGTATTCGCCGACGCTGTGCCCCAGCATGGCCGCCGGCTCCACCCCCCGGGCCAGCCAGTGGCAGGCGGTGGCGTAGCCCACGGCGAACAGCGCCGGCTGGGTCAGGGAGGTGCGGCGCAGGACGCCGGCGCCGGCGGCCTGACCCTCGGGACCATGGAGCAGGCCGCGCAGGTCGGCGCCGATGTGCGTCTCCAGCCCGGCGGCGCAGCGGTCCAGCGCCTCGCGGTAGGCGGGGCTGGTCCGGTACAGCGCCTCGCCCATGCGGGGGGACTGGCTGCCCTGGCCGGGGAACAGGAAGGCCACCGCGGGGGGCTGCGCCGGGGCCGTGGCGCGGAGCAGGGCCGGGCTGGACAGGCCGCGCGCCGCGTCCTCCGCGGTCCGCGCCACCAGCGCCGCCCGGTGGGCGAAGACCGCCCGCCCGGCCCTGAGGGTGTGCGCCACGTCGGCCATCGGCAGGGCGGGGTTGGCCGCCAGATGGGCCGAGAGGGCTTCCGCCGCACGCTCCAGCGCCGCGTCGCTGCGGGCCGACAGCAGCAGGAGATGGGGGCCGTCCGCGGGTGCGCCGGCAGGGACGGGCGGGGCCTGCTCCAGCACCACATGGGCGTTGGTGCCGCCGATGCCGAAGGCGCTGACCCCCGCCCGCCGCGGGGCGCCGCTGTCGGGCCAGGGCCGGGCTTCCGTCACCACGGCGAAGGGGCCGGCGGCGAAGTCGATGCGCGGGTTCGGGATGCCGGCGTGCAGGGTCGGCGGCAGGATGCCGTGGTGCAGCGCCAGCACCGTCTTGATCAGCCCCGCCACCCCGGCGGCGGCGTCGGCGTGGCCGATGTTGCTCTTCACCGCCCCCAGCAGCAGCGGGCGGTCGCGCCCGCCGAAGACGCGGGCCAGCGCCGAGACCTCCACCGGGTCGCCCAGCGCCGTGCCGGTGCCGTGGGTCTCCACATAGTCGATGGCGCCGGGCTCCAGGCCGGAGTCGGCGACGGCGGCGGCGATGGCCGCGGTCTGGCCGTCCGCGCCGGGGGCCGTGTAACCGACCTTGGCGGCGCCGTCGTTGGTGACCGCGCTGCCGCGGATGACCGCCAGGATGCGGTCGCCGTCCGCCCGGGCAAGCTCCAGCGGCTTCAGCAGCACCAGACCGGCGCCGCCGGCGGGCACCGTCCCGGCGGCGTCCTCGGCGAAGGGGCGGCAGTGGCCGTCCGGCGACAGGATCATCCCCGGCTCGTGCCGGTAGCCCGTGGCCTGGGGGAAGCGGATCGCCACCCCGCCGGCCAGCGCCATGCGGCAGCGCCCCGCTCGCAGGGACTGAAGGGCCAGATCCACGGCGACGAGCGAGGTGGAGCAGGCCGACTGCACCGCCATCGCCGGGCCGCGCAGGTCCAGCCGGTAGGCGATCTGGGTGGCGGCGAAGTCCTTGTCGTTGCCGGTCAGCGCGTGATAGGCGGGGGACCCGTCCGGCAGGGCGCCGCCGGCGTTCAGCACCCCATGGAAATAGGTGTTCAGCCCGGCCCCGGCGAAGACCCCCACCGGCCCGCCGGAACGGGCGGGGTCGTAGCCCGCGTGTTCCATGGCGTGCCACGCGCATTCCAGAAGCACGCGGTGCTGCGGGTCCATCATCTCCGCGTCGCGCGGGCTGAGGCCGAAGAAGGCGGCGTCGAACAGGTCGGCGCCCTCCACCACCCCGCCGGCGGGCACGCGGTCCGGCTGGTCGAGAATCGCCGGGTCCAGCCCTTCGGCGGCCAGGGCGGCGGCGTCCAGCCGGGCGATGCCCTCCCGCCCCTCCAGCAGCAGGCGCCAGAAGGAGTCCAGGTCGGGCGCGCCGGGGTAGCGGCAGGCCATGCCGATCACCGCCACCGGTCCGCCGGTTCCGCTCGCCGGAAGGGCAGCGGGCAGGGCCGCGGGCGCGTCCTCCGCGGCGCCGGCCAGATGGGCGGCGAGGCTGCGGATGGTCGGCAGGCGGAACAGGTCGCTGATGGGAATGCCGCGGGCGAAGTCCTCCTCCAGCCGGGCGTGGACCCGCACCAGCCGCAGGGAATGGCCCCCGGCGTCGAAGAAATTCTCGTCCGGGCCGATGGAGTCGCGGCCCAGAACCTCCCGCCAGACGGCGGCAACCCGCTCCTGCACCGCCGACAGGGAGGCGGGCGTGGCGGGCGCGGATTCCGCGGGCAGGGCGAGCAGGGCGTCCCAATCGACCTTGCCGTGCAGGGTCAGCGGCACGCTGTCGATGCGGAGGAAGGCATCGGGCACCATGTGCGGCGGCAGCACCGCCCGCACGCCGCGCCGCACGGCGTCCGGATCCAGCCGCGTCCCCGCCGCGGGCAGCAGGAAGGCCGCGAGCCCGCGCTCGCCCTCTCCCGCCGCGCCGGGGCGCACCGCCACCAGCGCGCGGGCGACGCCGGGCTGGGCGGCGAGCGCCGCCTCGATCTCGCCGGGTTCGATGCGGAAGCCGTGCAGCTTCACCTGCCGGTCGAGCCGGCCCAGGAACAGCAGGGCGCCGTCCTCCCCCAGCCGGGCCCGGTCGCCCGTCCGGTAGAGCCTGCCGCCCGCGGCGAAGGGATCGGGGATGAAGCGCTCTTGCGTCAGTGCGGGCTGGCCGTAATAGCCGGCGGTCACCCCCGCACCGCCGATGCACAGTTCCCCCGCCGTGCCCGGCGGCACCGGCCGGCCGTGGGGGTCGAGCACATGGGCCCGCGCCCCGGCCACCGGGCGCACAACTGGCAATGCTTCGGCGACATGGGCGCGCGCAGGCCCTACGCGTCGATCTACACGACGCTGGGC